>NZ_JAECVV010000006.1:0-232969 GCF_016055145.1 Thermoactinomyces sp. CICC 23799 | reverse complement strand
TAACAGGTACGCCGCCCATGTGGGTACACTCTAACCACATGGGACGGGGTGATGACACACCCCTGAACTTGGGCGTTGTCCAAAACGGAAACGGACTGCGGACGCTAACGACCCAAGAATCCCACGGCTTCAGCCGTGTGGAGTGTCAATTTTCACTTTTATCACTTTTTTTAACCATGTTTTTCAACTGCTCCACAAATTCAGGGACCGTGTCAATCAGGCGGTCATACAAATGGGTTTGTTTGTCCATGTTTAACACACGGATTCCTTTTTCACTGACAACAAGAAATGCAACCGGGGTGACAGAAACGCCTCCGCCGCTTCCTCCACCAAACGGAAGTTTTTCCTGGCCTTTTTCAGCGAAATTTCTTGAATTTCCCCGCCCTTCTTGGTCATCCTCCTCTTTTTCATCCGAATGTCCCCTGAATTCACTTCCTCCCGCTGCAAACCCAAACCCGACTTTGGAAACCGGAATGATAACCTGTCCATCTTGTGTCTCCACCGGATCACCGATAATGGTGTTGACATCAATCATTTCGCGAATATTTTCCATGGCAGTTTCCATCAAGTTTTGAATAGGGTGCTCAGACATTTATTGGATCCTCCCTTTCCGCATATGATCAGATAAACGTTTCACAGCAAGGATAGCATGCCCGATCCGGAACCGGATTATACTGTGAAAATAAGTTTCCAATATCGCTTCATTAAATCTCGGATCCACCTTCAACTCCGGTTTGGCATTCCACCGGATTTGATTTCCCAGCCAGCTGAGAAGCATCCACTTGATGCTCCATGCCAATCCGGTTAAAATCCCCGCTTCTGCTGCATCCCCCGTCCCGATCTTGGTGTTCCAGACAAATTTTTCACAAGTGATTTTGCCAAAGAACCATCGCATGATCCGCTGAAAATCGTGAAACCGGTAAAGAATTTGTTGATATGAAAAATGAAGTTTCTCGATTTTCCGTTTATCAATGTGTACCGACTCTTTTTTCAGTTTGGTTATGGCCTTGCCGATCTTACCGGTCACATTTTGCCTGGCGACCACCCCTTCATCCAAACCACTCCATTGAATACGCGGCAAATTGTATTGAAATCTGAGCAATCCGCCAAACATCTTCACTTTGATTTTCCCGATATCGTTTTGCGCTTCCCGTTTAAACAGCAATTCAATTTGAATGTTGGAAAACCAGGTTACAATAAAGAAGACCAGCAACATCACAAGAATGATCAGAAAAAAAATCAACCCCACCACCTGCCATCACTGGGTAGTTTGGGCAAGATGACGGGGGAATATACAATATTATCCAATGAAATTTAAAACCGTCCGGCCTTTTTGGAAAAATTCCGACCACTAAGATGCTAATTGCACTTTTTTCTTGAATACTGATGAATCAGTTCTTCAATTTCTTCAATTTTTTCGGTATGTATCAGCCGTTCGATGTTTTTCTCTTCATACAATAATTGAGATAAATCCGACAAGGCATGCAAGTGCCGCTTTTGGTCGATGGCTGCCAGAATAATAACCAGATGCACTTCTTGCCCTCTTCCAAAAGAAACACTTTTCTTTAACCGCAAAAGACTCATGGACAACCGGTTCACTCCCGCATCCGGACGCGCATGGGCAATGGCCACATGGGGCGTCAACACCACATAGGGACCCAGCGTTTCAATTATATGGATCATGGCTTTCACATATTCCGGCTCAATCCATCCTTTTTTTAACAGGGGTTCGGATGCATATTGAATCGCCTCTTTCCAATTGCGGACTTCCTCTTTTAAAACAATGGTTTCCCTCGTGATCAATTCATGTAACAAATTCAGCCTGCCTCCTCTCCGGTCCAGCCATTCACATTTTTTCATCTTAAAAGCGTTTACAAAAACGGTACTTTTTCTTTTTCGTTTTTTAAAAAAGGAGGCCGGCCGGCCTCCTTTAAACGGGAGATCCTTCATCCGTCTCCGGTTCCTCCGTTTGTTCCACACCCAAACGCTTAAACAAATCCTGGCGCTCTTGTTCCCATTCCTGCCAATCAAAGATGGATTCCGGCGGGGGGAGTTCTTCGATATCGTTCAGCCCGAAATAATCCAGAAAATCTTTGCTGGTTCCGTATAAAATCGGGCGTCCCGCTCCTTCCGCCCTGCCGGCTTCCCGAATCAACCCCTTGCGTGAAAGGACTTGCAACACCCGTTCGCTTTTGACCCCCCGGATCTCTTCAATCTCGACCCGCGTAATCGGTTGCCGGTATGCAATAATGGCAAGGGTCTCCAATGCCGCCCGGGACAGCCGCGAACGGTTCGGGGCTTGGGCCATCTTTTCAAAGTAAGGCGCATGTTCGGGCAATGTGGTCATTTGGTAAACCTGGGCCACTTTGACGATCTGAATACCTCTTTGCTGTTCCTTATAGTCGACCCTGAGGTCATGCAAACATTGTTCCACTTCGTGTTTTTCCAAGCCGGTCACATCGGCCAGTTCTTTAATGCTCATTCCTTCTTCTCCGGCTGCAAACAAAAGACCTTCCATCACTGCTTTCATATCCCGGCTCATCTAAGGCTGCACCTCCGACTGCAGTCGTTCCACCCGGATATCCCCGAACATATGCTCCTGATAACAAACGATCCTTTTTAATTTCATCAGTTCCAGAAGTGCCAAAAAGGTCGTGATCACCCGTTCTTTGGTGGCGGTTTTCCAATCAATCAGTTTGGAAAAAAGCAATTGCCCTTTTTCTGTCAAAAGCGCATCAATTTCATTCATCCGGTCACTGACCGAAATCTCTTCCCGGGTCAACTTGGCTTCCGGCTCATGGGTTTCCCGGTTTTTCAGCGCTTCAACAAATGCCTGCAACAAATCGTCCGGAGTCAGCCCTTCAACCGGATTGACTTCCGGCGTGTAGGACGTCAGATCCATCGCCGGACGGGAGTAAATTTTGCTTCTTTCTTCTTCCCGCTGGCGCAACACTTCCCCCAACCGTTTATATTTCTTGTATTCCAGCAACCGTTCGACCAGTTCCGTCCGGGGATCTTCAAACCATTCATCCTCTTCCATCATAAAATCTTCTTCCAAAACCTCTTGCTTGGGCAGAAGCATTCTGCTCTTGATGGCCAAAAGCGTTGCCGCCATGACCAAAAACTCACTGGCCACATCCAGCTTTCTCTCTTTGGCTTCGTTTAACACTTGCATGTATTGTTCGGTGATTTGCGCAATCGGAACCTCATAAATATCCACTTCCGAGGTTTCGATTAAATGCAACAACAAATCAAGAGGCCCTTCAAACATATCCAGCTTAATTTTTACTTCTTCCATATGATAATAGTTACCCCATCAACGATTTAACTGTTTCATCAAATCAGCCATTTCGATGGCCGCCAGTGCACTTTCCCATCCTTTGTTTCCGGCTTTGGTGCCGGCTCTTTCAATGGCTTGCTCAATGTTTTCGGTAGTGATCACTCCAAAAATCACCGGAAGTTGATGGCGCACACCTGCCGCCGCCACTCCTTTCGAAACTTCATTGCATACATAATCATAATGGGTGGTGGCGCCGCGGATCACACAGCCCAACGCAATCACCGCATCGTATTTTTTCGATGCAGCCAATTGATCGGCGATCAGCGGAATTTCAAACGCTCCCGGCACCCAAACAATGTCAATGGCATCGTCTTCGGCTCCATGACGTTTCAAACCGTCTACAGCTCCATTCACCAATTTGCCGGTGATAAATTCGTTAAACCGTCCGGCGACAATCGCAAACCGCATTCCTGTTGCCACAAGTCTTCCTTCATATACATTCGGCATTCTTGTTTCCTCCTCTTTTTACAAATGCAACATGTGACCCAATTTTTCCTTTTTCGTTTCCATATAACGACGATTATTTTTGTTGGCGGGGATTTCCAGAGGAACCACCTCTGTCACTTCCAACCCGTAACCTTTTAAACCGGTGATTTTCCGCGGGTTATTGGTCATCAGGCGCATTTTCCCCACGCCCAAATCGCGCAGGATTTGCGCGCCAATCCCGTATTCACGCAAATCATCGCGGAATCCGAGACGCAGGTTGGCTTCCACCGTATCCAAGCCTTCTTCCTGCAGTTTGTATGCTTTTAATTTATTGATCAACCCGATTCCGCGCCCTTCTTGCCGCATATAGAGAAGCACTCCTTGTCCGGCTTCTTCGATTTTCCGCAGCGCGGCATGCAACTGGGGTCCGCAGTCGCATCGTTTGGATCCGAAAACATCTCCCGTCAAGCATTCGGAATGAACGCGGACCAAGACGGGTTGTTCCGGATCAATCTCTCCTTTGACAAAGGCGACGTGTTCTTTTTCGTCAATTTCATTGGTGTAACCGATCATTTGAAACTCGCCGTATTCAGTCGGCATCCGGACCGACACGACGCGCTCGATCAATGTTTCTTTTTGCCGCCGGTAACGGATGAGATCTTGAATGGTAATCATTTTCAATCCAAATTTCCGGCTCATTTCCTTCAAATCGGGCACACGGGCCATGGTTCCGTCTTCTTTGATCACTTCACAAATCACTCCGGCCGGATATGCCCCGCACAACCGCGCCAAATCAACGGCTGCCTCGGTGTGGCCTGCACGGCGCAACACACCGCCTTCACGGGCAATCAGCGGGAAAATGTGTCCCGGGCGACGGAAGTCTTGGGCTCCCCGATTGGGATCGATCAATTGCATCACGGTAAGTGACCTTTCAAAAGCCGAGATCCCGGTCGAGGTTTCCATGGCGTCCACCGACACGGTAAAGGCCGTTCCGTGCCGGTCTGTATTGTGATGGACCATAAGCGGCAAATCCAATTCCCGTGCACGTTCTTCCGTCATCGGCACACACACCAGACCCCGTCCGTGGGTGATCATAAAATTAATGGCCTCCGGCGTCGCTTTCTCGGCGAGCACCACCAAATCCCCTTCATTTTCGCGGTCTTCGTCATCCACGACAATGATGATTTCTCCTTTTTTCAAAGCAGACAGAGCTTCTTCAATCGTATCAAAAGACATGGTATCCCCCCTTATCCGATAAATCCGTGTTCCTTCAGCATCTCCCGGGTGATCGGCGAACCGGAACCGGTTTTATTCTCAAACCACTTGTGCAGGTATTTTCCGATCATATCCACTTCGATATTCACCATGTCTCCCTGCTTTGCGTCACGCAATTGGGTGTGCTTGTAAGTATGCGGGATCAAGGAAACCGTAAAGTCATGGTCACGGACTTCCACAAGCGTCAAACTGATGCCATTGACGGCCACGGATCCCTTTTCAATCATGTATCGGGTCAATTGCTGGCTGGTTTCAATCCGGTACACGACGGCATTTTCATAAGGGGTCTTCGACAGGATGGTACCGACTCCGTCCACATGCCCCTGAACAAAATGGCCGCCCATTCGCTGCCCGGCGGCAACCGCCCGCTCCAAATTGACCGGATCCGACACATTCAACTTGCCGAGATTGGTCCGTTTCATGGTTTCCGGCATGGCATCGGCCATAAAATAGTCACTGCCCAGCCGGGTAACCGTCAAACAAACCCCGTTGACGGCGATGCTGTCGCCCAGTTGGGTGCCCTCCAAAACCTTCCGGCACTGAATGGTCAATTCCATGGTCAGCGGATTTTTCCGCAATTGCTTGATCCGTCCCACTTCTTCAATGATTCCTGTAAACACATTGACGCCCCCCTTTTAACCTTGTGCCGGCTTTTCATCAGAAATATATCCCGTGAGCAGGAAATCTTCCCCAAAGCGCCGGATCTCCGTGTGTTTCAAAGAAACAGCCTCCTGCATCCGTTCGGGATTGTCTCCCGCAATGGCACTTTTGCTGTCTTTGCCGCCCAATAATTTGGGGGCCAGATAAGCCATCACCTTTTGCACGTGGCCGCCCCGCAAAAAGGATGCATTGACCTGGCTGCCTCCTTCCACGATCAACGATAAAATCCCCTGCTGCCCCAAGTAAACCAACACTTCATCGATATCAACCCGGTCTTCGCTTTGGGTCACGATCACTTTGACCCCTTTTTCAATCAACCGGTCCACTTTGCTCCGGTCACAGCGGGGCGTTGTAAAAATCCAGGTCGGAGCATCTTCCGTGTTCACGATTTGCGCATCCAGCGGGGTGCGAAGCCGGCTGTCCAACACGATCCGCACCGGTTGCCGGACCGGCTCTCCGTCGATCCGTGCGGTCAATTGCGGGTCATCTGCCAAAACCGTTCCCACGCCCACAAGGATCGCATCGCTTTTTTTGCGGATTTGATGCACATGCGCCCTCGACTCACGACCTGTGACCCACCGGCTATCCCCGTTGTATGCCGCGATCTTACCGTCCAAGGTGGTTGCCATCTTGAGCGTGACAAAAGGTTTTTTGGTTTTCCGGTGGTGAAAGTATGCTTCATTCAACCGCAAACATTCTTCACGCAAGATCCCTTCCACCACTTCGATTCCGGACTCGCGCAGCCGCTTGATCCCCTCGCCGGACACTTTTTCATCCGGGTCCACACACCCCACGACCACACGCCGGACCCCGGCTTCGATGATGCGCCCGGTGCAAGGCGGCGTGCGCCCGTAATGATTGCACGGCTCCAATGTCACATAAAGCGTGCTGCCTCTGGCATCATCCCCGGCCATGTTTAATGCATGGACTTCAGCGTGCGGTGTGCCGGCCTTTAAATGGGCTCCGGATCCGACAATCTGCCCGTCCTTGACCACGACGGCCCCGACCATCGGATTTGGGGAAGTTTGGCCCTCCGCCGCTTCAGCCAGTTGCAATGCCAAACGCATCCAGGTTTCGTGTGTCGTCAGCATCCTTCTCTCCTTATTCTTTATTGTCGAAGCAAATAAAAAACCTCGAATCTTTAATAATTCGAGGCAGTCACGGAAGAAACAGCTGTGTATCCTGAATGTAATAATTTTGCATACGGAAATAAGCCTTTAACAAATGTGAAAAAATTCACAGGTTAAAGGTACACATCTGTTCATCCTTCTCCCATCCAGACTTTCACTGTCGGTTTCGGAATTGCACCGAATCCACCGCCAAAGCGGGTCACGGACTGAGGCAAACGAGCCATCACCGCCGGTCGGGAATTTCACCCTGCCCCGAAGGATGTGAAAAATCCATATCCAATTTTCACACCTTACCAATGAGTATAGCTTATCTTCATCAGATTGTCGATATCTCTTCTTTTTAAACAAAAAAGAATGAAGGTAAATTCCACCTTCATTCTTTAGCTTGTCTGCCCGACTTCCGTCGACACATCGGGCAAATGCGTTTTTTTGCTCCAGGGCAAGCCGATTTGCATGCACATATACGAAAGGACGGCAAAGAACCCTGAAATAATGGTGGTATGCAACAACTCGGCCATTAATTTTCCGCCTGTCCAGACAATAATCGCACCGCTTAATGCCTGGAGCGTGATCAAAAGAAACGCAAGCCAACCCCCGCGCACCAAATCTTTCCGGTCCCGATGCTTCTTCAAAATGAAAATCAATGTGCCAAGGACAAGGAAAAAGAGCAAAAAGGCAAAATAACGGTGAAGCAAATGAATCTCCGCCAGGGAAGAAAAGCCGGGGAAAACGGTCGGGCCGCACAACGGGAAGGAATAGCCGCATCCCATCGTCGCCTCGGAATGGCGCACCAAAGCTCCCGTATACACCACGATATAAGTGTAGGCAGCCAAGCCCCAAAGCCATTTGGCAAGCGGGGTGTTTCGCATATCCATGAGCCCGTTCTTCTTTTCGGGATTGGACAATTGAAACAGATAAACCGTCAGCAAAATGACACTGGCAAAAGAAATAAGGGAAAAGCCGAAATGCAAAGCCAGCGAGAAGTTTTTGGCAAACGTGCCTTCAAAAACAACCGTCAATGCTCCGAGAACTCCTTGAAACACGACAAAAAACAAGCTTAAAAAACCCAAAACCTTTACTCGTTTATTCTCTTTAAACGCCATCCAGGACCAGACCGTCAAAATCAGGATCAACAACCCGTCCACTCCCGAGACGATCCGGTGGCTGTATTCAATCACGGTCTCCATCGGCAAACTTTCAGGGATCAGTTTTCCATGACAAAACGGCCAGGTGTTGCCGCAACCTTTCCCTGATTCCGTAGCGCTTACAATGGCTCCGATTGCCAACATGAAGTAAGCACCAATCGAAGTGATGATTCCGAATATCTGCAATGCGCGCAGTTGCTTCATCTGTTGATTCCCTCCCTCCGATGAGGAAAAATGTTCACAACTGATCATACCACAAATTTTGGTGAAAAGCCGCACAGGGACAAAAACGGCAAAAACTTATCACAACTCCGTAAAAAAAAGAGTGGAAACCCCCACTCATTTATGATTAGAATATACTTTTATGTGTTTTTATCATCCTTTGGGTTTAAAAATCGCCGCCGTCAAAAAGCCAAAGATGATGGCCGCAGAAATACCGGAACTCGTGATTTGAAAAATCCCTGACAACACCCCGATAAATCCGTTGCGATGCGCTTCCGACAATGCCCCGTGCACCAATGAATTGCCAAAGCTTGTAATCGGAACCGTTGCGCCGGCTCCGGCAAACTGGATCAACGGATCGTACAATCCGAATCCGTCCAACACCGCACCGGCCACCACCAATAAACTGAGGACGTGCGCCGGCGTCAAATTGGTTAAATCAATCAACAACTGTCCAATCACGCAAATTAATCCACCCACCAGAAAAGCAGCCCAATAAGAACCCATATTGCATACATCCTTTCTTGATCAATATCAAAAAAACATCCATTCCACAATGGAACCGGCCACTTTGCCGAGTGCCATTGCCAACAGAAAATAAACCATATAACCTTCCAGGTTCAAACGCCTTGCCATAATCGGGATGACGTTGACCACCTCTGTCAGCGCCGCCGCCAAAAGGCCGACAAACACCCCCATGAAAAGGCCGACGATCAGGGTGAAACCGCCGGGCATCGAAAGCGACAGCGAACGAAAGTCCAACCAGGTAAAAAACAAAACGCCAAGTCCGATGCTGTACTCATAGAGGGCGATCATTTGCGGGGTCCTGGTCACTTGCGCCAGTCTCGGAACAATGTCAAGCACTGTGATAAAGGCGACAAAACCGCCACCGACCACCGTCCCTCCCGCCAGACCGATGAGGATGAGAAGCAAGTCATGGAACAGATTCATGACGACCGGAATCCTCTTTCCGCTTTTCATGATCGATCATGTATTGTTCAATGTTTTCCTGATACATGAACATCTCCAGTTCCAACGGACTTGGTTCTTCCTTCAACCGTTTTTTGATCAGGCGGTTAAAAAATACAAAAATGCCGATCCCGATTCCCAACGAATAAGGAATTTGCATGATCAAGGGGGATGATTTGTGTTCCCCGGTCACCAGATAATAAATACGTTCATGAACTTGTGGCATGCTGACGTCCATGTGGAAATTCATGATGGCCAATCCGGAACCGATAAATAAAAGAATCATCACCAACAGGACAAGAATAACCGAAGGCGGGCGGGAATGGCCGGAGATCTCAACCAATGTTTGCGGCGGCCCCGCATGGCGAACATCCAGTTCCGGAAAATGTTTGTGGATGATGTTCATGACATCCACCACATCGATCACATAAAAATTCCCATGCTGTACCTGCGGGTCATAAATGATCAAATCTTTGACTTTGCATGCAATTTCCTCTTTAGAATCCAACCGGGAAATATCTTTCAGATACAATGGTTGCCCGGGTTTTGTAACGGCCTTCTTTTTGAGGCGGATGGTTAACATGTCTTTCATCAGCGGGCAACTCCTTTAAACATCACTTAAGGTCATCCGTTAGTATGTGCAGAACCGGTCAAATATAAAAAAGCACCGTCAAGGTGCTTGAAGCCTGAAATTACCGGTTTTCTTTCTGGATATCCAGCTCCTGTCGCATTTTGGCAATAATTTTTTTTTCCAACCGCGAGACCTGAACTTGGGAAATGCCCAACCGGTTTGCCACTTCGGACTGTGTCTGGTCTTTGTAATAACGAAGATAAACGATTAACTTTTCACGATCGCTCAAACGGTGAATCGCTTCTTTGATGGCCAGCTTGTCAAACCAGGTGGTCACCGGCTCGTCGGCAATCTGGTCCATCAAGGTAATCGGGTCGCCGTCGTTTTCATATACCGTTTCGTGGATCGAAGCTGGAGCCCGGTTGGCTTCCTGAGCAAAAACAATCTCCTCGGGATCCACTCCCATCTCATTGGCGATTTCCTGAATGGTGGGCAAACGCCCGTATTTTTTGGACAAATGGTCTTTCGTTTTGCGGACGCGATTGGCCATCTCCTTTAACGACCGACTCACTTTCACCATGCCATCATCGCGTAAAAATCGCTGTATTTCGCCAATAATCATCGGAACGGCATAAGTGGAAAATTTCACGTCATAGTTTAAGTCAAATTTATCCACCGCTTTCAACAAACCGATACAACCGATCTGGAACAAATCCTCCGCCTCGTATCCGCGGTTCAAAAATCGTTGCACCACCGACCAAACCAACCGAATATTATGACGAATCAAACGGTTCCGGGACTCCATGTCCCCGTTTTGACTGGCCTGAATCAGTTCTTTCACTTCTTCATCCGACAAATGGCTGTGCCTGTTGTTGTATACATCCGGTTCCATAGGCATCCCTCAATGAGCCAACGTCTGCTGACGGCTTTTCAAGTATTTCACCATGTGAACGGTTGTGCCTTTTCCCGGTTTGGAATGAATCATCACTTCATCCATGAAATTTTCCATGATCGTAAATCCCATGCCCGACCGTTCCAATTCCGGTTTAGATGTGTAAAGCGGTTGTCTGGCTTCGTTGATATCTTCAATGCCGATACCCTGATCGGAGATGGTGATGCTGACCTTTTGTCCCTCGATATCCGTCCGGATATAGATGATCCCATCCTCTTTTTCTTCATATCCGTGAATCACCGCATTGGTCACCGCTTCGGAAACCACCGTCTTGATCTCGGTCAATTCCTCCACCGTCGGATCCAATTGAGAGATAAACGAAGCCACCGTCACTCTGGCAAACGCTTCATTTTCCGAACGACTGCTGAATTTCAGTTCCATGAAATTTTTTCCTGTTTCGCTCATGACGCCACCCCGCAAGCTGAAATTGCATGCTTTTCATTTTCGTATGTAGGCAAAATTTTAAATAACCCCGACATTTCCATCAAGCGGTATACCGGCGGCTGAATGGAACAAAGAATCATTTTTCCCCCCAACTGGGAAACTTTTTTATAACGTCCCAAAATCACACCCAATCCCGAACTGTCCATAAATTCCAAACGGGCCAGATTCAACACCAGGTGGCGAAACTCCCCTTTTTCCAATTCCGCTTCAATCGAAGCACGCACTTTTTCGGCATGATGATGGTCAAGCTCTCCGGCCAGCCGGACAATCAAAACCTGACGGTCGGAATCCATTTGCAGGGATAAACTCATCTCTCCCGCCCCTTTCTTTTTTTCCCATATCTTCTATGATTTTTCGGCCCTTTCCTTCTGTCTGCAAAAAATAACCAAAAAATGAGGATTCCTGACAAGATTGTCCAGAATCCCCTTTTCTTTTACATCTGTGTATTCACATTATCCGGCAAAAAAAGCATTTCTTTCACACTTCGTTTCACAGAGGTCCAGAGATTTGCCTTTTGGATCTCCATGTTGCTGATCAAATTCCACTCGGCAACGACTTTTCCGTCCTTTACAATCTGCAATTTTCCAAGGCGGTCTCCTTTTTTGACGGGAGCCTTTAAATCCTCCCAAATCCATTTCTTTTGATAATCGCGGATGGATTCTCCTTTTTTTATCAACATGTCGATCGGCTGTTTGGCTTCAATGCGGATTTTGTCCGGATTTCCCTTATCGATCCGTTTTTCCGCGATCAAATCCCCTTTGTTGTAAATCCGTTGGCTTGTGTAATGGTTAAAGGCATGATCCAGCATCGAAGAAACTTCCTGGTTCCGCTTCTTGACATCCGGTTCTCCCATCACCACGGCGATAAACCGGAGATTGTTCCTTTTGGCCGTGGCCGTCAAGCAATATTTCGCTTCGGAAGTGAATCCGGTTTTCAGCCCGTCCATTCCCGGATAAAACCGGACCAATTTGTTGGTATTGACCAGCCAGAACGGTTTTTTCGAATCTTTCCTCAGGTAATCTTCGTACAGTCCCGTATAGTTGGTCACTTTGGGATAAGAGAGAAGTTCCCTGGACATCACGGCAATGTCATAAGCTGAAGAGTAATGACGTGATGCCGGCAAGCCGTTGCAATTTTCAAAATGTGTATTTTTCAGTCCCAATTCCCTGGCTTTGTCATTCATCATTTTCACAAAACGCTCTTCCGTGCCTCCCAAATATTCCGCCAGTGCCACTGCCGCATCATTGGCTGATGAAATGGCCATCGCCTTAAACAAGTCATGGACGGTCATTTGTTCTCCCGGTTCGAGGAAAATCTGGCTCCCGCCCATGGAAGCGGCATGTTCACTGACACGCACCGGATCCGACCAGGAAATTTTCCCCTGATCGATCGCCTCCATGACCAGTAACATGGTCATCACTTTGGTGATGCTTGCAGGCGGCAACGGTTGATGGCTGTTTTTTTCGTACAACACTTTCCCCGTCCCGGCATCCAGCAAAATGGCAGAAACGGCTTCCGGCGCCAGATCGGTTTCCGACCCTTCGGCCGAAACCGGTTGTGACGGAATCAATGAAACGGCCATCAAGCCGAGCGGCAGAATTAAACAGCTGAGCTTTTTCAGCATTCCAATTCCCTCCCCAGTAGCAGTATCTATAGTTTGAACCATGAACCGGATAATTATGCCAAAAAAGAAAAGACTTTACCGCTAACAGCAGTAAAGTCTTTATCGATCATTGTTTTTTATTTTTTGGACACTTCCACAATCACTTCTTTTTCCCCTTTTTTCACTTTTTTCAAAGCGATTTCGATTCCGTAATGGGGCAGGATCTTGCCTCCGTCCGGATTAAACGGGCTGGTGTAGTCGTGTCCGTCATAAAACTTCGGAATTCCCGGCAACGAATCATATTTCATGTAGGCTCCGTTGAATTCGATATCAATGGGGGAAGTCTTTTTGAATCCGAAAGCCGCATCATTGATTTGATACCGGGTGTCCGCCACGGTTCCGTCATTCCAGTAATGCCCGCGTTGATGGGCGTCAACCACGCCGAGGAACCCTTCTCCCGGATGGAGGCCCGTCATGTTATCTTCTCCCCAGCGGGCATCATAAAACCAGACCACCATGCCGGGGTCATAACTCAACATGGTTTGTCCGCGGCGAAGATGTTTCAGGGCAAGGTCCATTCCATGATGGGTACGCCATTCCACCAGATAATATTGTTCAAAGGGAATTTTGGATCCGTCAAATACTTTGAACCCATCCAACGCGAATTTCGGATCCCCTTCCGCATCATCGGAAAAGACCGTTTTTCCGTCTGCGGTGACAGCAATATTGTCCACATAGAATCCTTCCATCATCAATCCGATATCCGTGACGTAATTAAATTCGATTTTGATTTTTTTGCCGGTATACGGGGTCAAGTCCAACTCTTCTTCAACCCACTTGCCGTTGGTGTCATCATCGTATTGCCGGATGGTTTCCTTTTGTCCGTCGGCATAAACATTGACATACAAGAAATCATAACCGGCCTCAATCTGACGCCACGATTCAAATTGCAATTTTGCTTCCGAAGCCTGCGTCAAATCAATCTCCGCCGATGTCAGCTTGGTGTTCAGCATATTCCCCTTGTCAGAGAAATACGATTTCTTTCCTTTGGGCTGGGTCGGCGGATTCACCAGTTGTTCCGGCAGGTTGATTTTCAGGACTTTTCCTTTGCTGGATTGCGCCACCGCTTCTTTTAACACCGCCGCTCTTTTTTTGTGCAGGCGGTCGTAATCAATGACCGTGGCGGTCGGCCAGGTTCCGCCGTAGGTTTCCTGGAAATACAGTTTCGCCCACGGGCTGAATCCGGTCGGTTCGGTGCCCGGGATTTTCCCCGTCCAACTGCCGTAGGACATTAAGGACCAGGCTTCGATCGGGGAACCGGCACCGGTATAGCCGGTGTCATATTCATCCGGCAATCCGAGATTATGGCCGTATTCATGGGCAAAAACACCGGCCGCACCGTCTTCCGGCTGAATGATATAGTCAAAAGCCTTTAAACGGGTTCCAGGAATCGGAACCGGCTCCGAACCGATCACCGACCGGTGGGACCAAATCGCGTCCTCACCCAAATCGCCGCCCCCTGCTTCTTCGCCTTCACCGGAATGGACAATGAACAGGTTGTCCAACAAACCGTCCGGTTCCATGACATTGCCGTCATTGTCGAGATCGTACGGATCCCGTTGGTCATACAAGTCCTCTTTCCCGGCAATTTGTTGGCCGACGGAAGCCAAGGTTTCCATCACCAACTCACGGGGCCGGGCATCTTTTAATTCATAATCCCCTTGATCCTGGTGTCCTCCATAATATTTCGCTTCATGCTTTGCTTGAACCCAAGAGGTCACTTCGCCAACCACATTCCAGTACCCGACGGATTGTTCAAGATAATACTGGCGCAGGGATGGAATTTTCTCCCCGTCATCCATGGTAAATCCATCGCGGTTGAACAACAGCTGTTCATAATGTTCCGGATTAAAATCTTTTACCCAAAACTGGTTCTCTTTCTTTTTGATGGAATTGTGCGTAAAATCAGGAAATTCAATCAAGGCCACCACCGCGCGGTCATTAAAAGATTGTTTGCTCTCTTTCAGTGCTTGCACGGTATTTTCATCGATTTTGCTGATTTTGTCGAATACTTTTTGCTGAATCTTTTTCTTCCCTTTGTATGCTTTTTCACCAAATTTGGAAGAAGTGTCGATCCCTTCGGTTTGGCTGAAAGGAACTCTTCCATCCATCACGTATTCTTTCACGGCTTGATTGATTTCCTCAGGGCTTGCATCCTGATCCAGTTTCCCCTTCTCTTTCAAATGCCGAATCAGTGCATTTTCATTCACCAATGACCAGTCAACCCGTGTTTCCGCTTCTTTTGCTTCCACTTTTTTCGTCCATCCCGCCACCGGCGACATGACGATGGATCCGAGCAAAAGTGAAGAAGAAAGAAGGGCAAACACCTTTTTCGTTTTCTTCATCGGTTTCCCCCTTTGATATAAACATAAAAACACATCTATTATTATAAATTATGTTAATTTTTTTTCAACATGGATCTACTCTGTTTATCCCAAAAAACACCATAAAAAAGATGAAACCATGAAAAACCATGGTTCCATCTCCTTCCCTTCCGATTAATCCAACTGTCGCAAAATCCCTTTCACCAGTTTGATAAATTTCCCTTTGACCCGGTTGCCGGTTTCGATCACTTCTTCATGCGAAAGCGGTTGTGGCAAAATGCCCGCCGCCATGTTTGAAATGCAAGAAATACCCAAAACCCGGATTCCCGCATGCCGGGCTGCAATCACTTCCGGCACCGTCGACATGCCGACCGCATCTCCGCCCAGTGTCCGAATCATGCGAATTTCGGCCGGAGTTTCATAAGACGGGCCCAACACGCCGGCATAAACGCCTTCCTGCAGGGAGAATCCTTGTTCTTTCGCGACCTGATGGGCCAACTTGCGCAATTGTTCATCATAGGCCACCGACATATCCGGAAAGCGGTCGCCGAGTTCCGGATCATTCGGACCGACCAAAGGATTCCGGAACATCAGATTAATGTGGTCGCGGATCACCATCAAGTCCCCCGGTTCATAAGACTGGTTGACTCCTCCGGCCGCGTTGGTGACCAAAAGCGTTTCCACTCCCAGCTCTTTCATTACACGGATGGGGAACACCACCGAAGACGGGTCATGTCCTTCATACAAATGGAATCGTCCGGCCATGACCATCACATTTTTATTCTCCAATTTCCCGGAAATCAACTCTCCCGCATGCCCTTCCACCGTGGAAACCGGGAAATGCGGGATATCTTGATAACGACTGGTGACCGGTTCTTGAATTTCCTCGGCCAACACACCCAGTCCGGACCCCAAAATCAATCCGACCTGCGGCTTTTCCTTTATTTGTCCGCGAATTGATTCTGCGGCTTCTTTAATTTGTTCTTTCGTCACACTCACGGTTTCACCGACTCCTTTTATTTCAATTCTTTCAAAAAGCTTTTTCCGATTTTCGGCATGGCCACATCGAAGTTTTCTGCAATGGTGGCTCCCACATCTGCGAAACATTCCCGCACGCCCAACGATTGTCCGGGCTGGGCCAAACGTTTTCCATACACCCAAAGCGGCGTGTATTCCCGGGTGTGATCGGTTCCATGATGGGTTGGATCGTTACCGTGGTCAGCGGTGATGATCAATAAATCATCGTCTTGGAGCGAAGCCAAAATCTCCGGCACCCGCGCATCAAACTCTTCCAACGCTTGTTGGTAACCTTCCGGATCCCGGCGATGGCCATATTTGGCATCAAAGTCCACCAAATTCACAAACGCCAGTCCGTGAAAATCCTCTTTCATGATGTTGAGGAATTGATCCACGCCATCCATATTGGATTTGGTTTTGAGGGAATATGTAATTCCTTCACCGGCATAAATGTCGGAAATCTTCCCTATGGCAATCACATCTTTTCCCGCTTCTTTCAAATGGTTCAACACGGTTTTTTCCGGCGGTTTGACCGAATAGTCCCTGCGGTTGGCCGTCCGGGTGAAGTTTCCGGGTTGCCCCACAAACGGCCGGGCAATCACGCGAATGACGGAATATTTTTCATCCAGGGTCAATTCACGGGCGATTTCACAAATCCGGTACAATTCCTCCAGCGGCACCACTTCTTCATGGGCGGCAATCTGAAACACGCTGTCGGCAGAAGTATAGACAATCAAGGCCCCGGTTTTCATGTGCTCTTCGCCCAATTCTTTGATGATTTCCGTTCCGGAAGCCGGTTTGTTCCCGATCACTTTGCGTCCGGTTCTTTCCTCAAACGCTTGAATCAATTCCGCGGGAAATCCATCCGGATAGGTTTTAAAGGGCTTGTCCGTATAAATCCCCATAAACTCCCAGTGTCCGGTGGTTGTATCTTTTCCTCTGGAGATTTCTTTCATTTTCCCGTACCAGGCCCCCGGTTCGGCAACTGGTTCAATCCCTTTCAAAGTTTCGATATTTCCCAACCCGAGGCTTTGCAGATTCGGCATCTTGAGCCCGTCTCCGTATTCAGCAATATGCCCCAGCGTATGCGCACCTTCATCATTAAATTCACCGGCATCCGGCAAAGCCCCGATTCCGACACTGTCCAGTACAATCAAGGCGACACGTTTAAATCGATTCATCTCTTCATCTCCTTCCGATTCCCATTATAATCAATGAGAAAAAAAAAGAACGCCCACCGTTCTTTTTCATTCCCCCATCCAGTAAAACAAAAGCAACCGTTCTTTCATTTCTTCCAGCATGGATGGGGATTCATGGGTATCTATATTTTGTGCAATCACTTTCACCGCTCCGCCGGATGGCTCTTCATACAAAAAATCCGGTTGGAAATAAGGAGCCAGGATCATGAAAAGCTGATACAACAAAAGCGTAAATAAGGTAAATAATAACAAAAATTTCACCCATTGTTTTACCTTACGCAAAGAAATTACCATAAAAGATCGTCCCTTTTCAAACATTTTTATAAACATTATGTGAAAGACGATCTTTTATGACATCATACGGGAGCAGAACCTCCCTTTATCCCATCAACTCATCAAGCGGCGTATAAGGCAGGTTCAGGCTTTCCGCCACGGCTTTGTAGGTCACGTGCCCGCGGATCACGTTGACTCCTTTGGCAAGCGCCTTATTCTCTTTAATGGCCTGCTCCAACCCTTTATCGGCAATTTCCTTGGCATACGGCATGGTGACATTGGTCAAGGCCATGGTGGAAGTCCGGGGAACCGCACCGGGAATATTGGGAACGGCATAGTGTACCACCCCGTGTTTCTCATAAACGGGATTACTGTGTGTGGTAATCCGGTCGACCGTTTCGATGGATCCACCCTGGTCCACCGCCACGTCGACAATCACGGAACCTTCTTTCATCGTTTGCACCATCTCTTCCGTAACCAGCTTGGGTGCCCGTCTTCCCGGAATCAGAACCGCCCCGATCAATAAATCGGCCTGTTTGACGGCTTCGGCAATATTGAACCGGTTGGACATCAGCGTTTGAATCCGTTGTCCTGCAAACAAATCATCCAGCTGTCTGAGCCGTTCCGCATTAATGTCCAGGATCGTCACATTGGCGCCCATACCCAAGGCCATCTTGGCTGCTTGGGTTCCGACCGTTCCTCCTCCGATAATCACCACATTGCCAGGGGCCACACCGGGCACTCCGCCCAATAACACGCCTGCACCGCTTTGCGGTTTTTCCAAAAAGCGCGCTCCGATTTGCACAGACATCCGGCCGGCCACTTCACTCATCGGGGTTAAAAGCGGCAGGGACCCGTTATCCAATTGCACCGTTTCATAGGCAACGGCGGAAACTTTTTGATCCATCAGCGCCTTCGTCAATTCCGGCTCCGGCGCAAGATGCAAATAAGTAAATAAAATTAAATCCTCGCGAAAATATTGGAACTCCTCTTTCAACGGCTCTTTTACTTTTAAAATCATATCCGCTTTGCCCCACACATCGGCTGCGGAAGGAAGAATGTGGGCACCATGCTCCAAAAATTCTTCATCCTTGAATCCGCTGCCCTCGCCGGCGCCTGACTCCACCATGACTTCATGCCCGGCTTGCACCAAATGGTCGACACCTGCGGGCGTGATGGCGACACGATTCTCATTGTTTTTGATCTCCTTGGGAATTCCGACTTTCAAGATTCAACACCCTCCTTCGGTTTGATCTTCCATTTATAGGATGGAATATATCCCGGATTTTAAACATAAAAAAACGTGAGATCTTCACAGATCTCACGTCACTTTGGATCCCACCAGTTTTTTCAAGTTGGATACTTTTCCTTTACAACGATGGCAAATTCCATGGAATGTCAACCGATGATCCACAATCTGAAAATCAAAATCTTTCTCCACCTGTTCCTCAATCGGGCCTAACAAATCCTCCGTAATTTCATCGACTGTACCACAATGGAGACAGATGAGGTGATGGTGGTGATGTTCCGCCCCTTCAGCTCGAAATTCATATCGTGTTACACCATCTCCGAAATTCAACTTATGGATAATCTGCAATTCACTTAAAAGCTCCAGCGTCCGATACACGGTCGCCAACCCGATTTCCGGAGCTTTTTCCTTCACCAACAGGTAGACATCCTCCGCGCTCAAATGATCTTCCTCATTTTCCAAAAGCACACGGACCGTCGCTTCCCGTTGGGGGGTCAATTTATAGTTATGGGCGGATAATTGTTGTTTAATTTGATTCACCCGATCTTCCAATAACGACACCCCCCTGTCTGTCTTACACCATTATATTTGACCAGAGCAGAGGAGTCAATCCAATCGAGAAATATTATCAGCTAATAATAATTTTAAATTAAAAATTCTGATTCAGAGTGATGTCGGTTGGCACAACCTCTTTCATCATCACCGGGGAAACATAAGCTTCAAAGGCGGAAGAAACCAACATGACCACCGCCATGCCCGTCACCAACAGCGAAAAAGAGACAAAATGCGGATAAATGGCTCCGCGGTGATGAATCAAACGATTTTTGATCAGGGTGATGGAAAACCGGATGCCGGCCATGGTGATGATAATCATCGAGGGAATGATCAGCAAATTTTGCGGCACAATGGAAACAAACGCAAACCACAGCCCCTGCCAGGACAATTTTGAAAAAAGAAACCCCACCGTAAACCCGATAACCAGGCCTTTTAAAAACAAGAGAACCAACAAAACAGGAATCCCGATGACCGACAATCCCAAAATCCACATCAAACCGATCGTTTTCAAATGGTCTCCCAAGGAATGTTGGAAAGCAACCTCCGGCTCGGCAATGGTCCCGTCTTTTAACCCCTGAAAGAAATATCCCAGATAATGCAGCAACCCTTCTTTCTGAGACGGATCCAGGGAGTTGACCAAAACGGCGCCAAAAATCACTCCCATCATAAACAGGGTCGTGACGAAAATATATAACGACTTTTGACTTTGAAAATGGGACCTGAGCGTATGCTCGAGGGGACCCGGTCTTCTTTTCATGTTTTCCGCCTCCTTTGTCCATCACTATGAAACTATGACGGACAAGGCCGAAATATACGAAAAGATTCTGTAGATTTGCCTGCTTCCGATTCATTTGCCCGAATCCCGGTTCCGCTCCGGCAACCCCTCTTCCCCCCACCAGCTTTCAATCACCCAGCCGTCTTTGGAACCACCGGCTGCCTCGGGATGGGTCCGGGTGGCTTTTAATCCCAACATTCCCCGTACGGGGCCGATCCAGAACAAAACCGCCAGACCAAATATGATCAAAGTCATGCCAATCTCCCGGACCGGGTCCCCAAATGACGGATAAATCAGAAATTGATAAATAAATATACAGATCAAACCATAGTAAAGGATAAAAAAGACAGCCCAAATCCCTTTAAAGCAAGCAATGAAAACCGATAATTTTTTGTTTCGGAGAAGGAAAATCAATCCTTTGAACAAGATTAAAAGAATCACACATACAAGAACCCACGACCCGCTCATTTTCAACAACTTCTGAGACCAATCCAAATAAGCCATTCCCATCACTCCAAATTCCATTCCAATCCCTTCTTCACCTTTCATCGCTCAGACAAAACCGGTGCAGATGTTAAATCCATTATACTACGATCTCCTTCTAATAAAAAAAGCCGGCCACCATTTATGTGGTCAGCTTGGTTTCACCCGTCCGTATATGCCTCCCCCTCCTTCTTCGAAAGCCAGTTTTTGTTCCCGGGCCATGAGAATGTGACGGGCGATGTGACTCCCCGCCACGCGTTCAATCGCTTCGACGGGAACTTCATGAAGAATGTTCATTTCGGTGCCAAATGCATCCAGCAGTTTTTCCAGTGTCCTTTTCCCCAGTTTCGGAATAAATTCCAAGGGAACTTGATATTGGTACGGAGGACGGAATGACGGATGGCGGCAGGATTGGTCACTGATTTCCAAAATCCGGTCCAAAACGCCTTTGACTCTTTTTTTGCTTCCGCAATGCAGGCAAACCGGCGTTTCCTCATGAGTCCAAAGCTCACCGCACTCCAAACACCGGGTCCGGTAATATTTTCCCAGCCGCGGGTTCAACCCGTAGTTTTTAAGGATTTTGCGGCCGTCCGTCCCGTTCAACGCCTTGCGGAATTCTTCAAAACTGGCTTCTTTCACCAAAAGCTGGTTGTACTCCCGTCCGATTTTGGGCAGGGAGTGCGCATCCGAATTCGTTAAAAACGGAAATGCATTCAACTCCGAAATCCGGTCCGCCAATTCTGAGTCGGAGCTCAGCCCCAATTCGACTGCAGCCACTTTCTTCAAATCAAAAAGCTCTCCCATGGAATCGGCGGCACTGCCGTAAATGCTTTTAAACGGCGTAAAAATGTGAGCGGGAATGAACAGCCCGTCCAGCTCTTCCACTTTTTCCTGCAACTCTGAAACCGGCTGATAAAGCCTTTGGGTGCTCAACCGGACGTTTTTCATCGACTTTTTCAGCCAAGCCGTCAATTGCTGCATCTTCTCCAATGTCTTGACAAACACCAGCACATGGGCCGGGCCCGCGCCCGGTTCCCGGATCTCAATTTCGGCTCCGAGCAAACAGGTCGTCTCTTTGTAAACGATGCCCCCGTCCGGATGCTCCCGGAAACATCCGGATCGAAGCCCGTCGAGAATATCCTCCTGCACTGGCGGGGACTGGCTGTCAATCACGCCGATCATGCCGAGCCCCTTGCGATGGTGTGCCTCTTTGACGATGTTTTCAAAGGTCATGTTTCGGGCCGCGGTAATCTTTACCGGATGATTGCGGCTGGTTCTCCCGATATGAATATGAAAATCGGCATAAAGGGTCTTCAGTTCACTCATTGCCGGCTTCCACCCGGTTTTTCCAATAATAAACGGCAAAAATCGTTTTGGCGTCGCAGATTTCTCCGTTTTCAATCCGCTTGAAACATTCTTCCATGGTCAGCTCGACCAGCTCCACAAATTCGTCTTCATCCGGATTGCGGGTTCCTTTTTGCAGCCCGGTTGCCCAGTACAAATGGATTTTCTCATCCGCAAAACCGGGGGAGGTGTAAAACGAGACCACTTCTTCCAGACGGCCGGCCTGGTAACCGGTTTCTTCCTCCAACTCCCGCCGGGCACTGTCCATCGGATCTTCGCCTTTTTCCAGCTTTCCCGCCGGTATTTCCAAAATCGTTTTTTCCAACGCTTTGCGGAATTGCCGTACAAGCACGAGCTTGTCTTCTTCAGTGAGCGCCATGACCGCCACGGCGCCGGGGTGTGTCACAATTTCCCGTTTGGAGACGTTTCCGTTGGGAAGCAGGACATCATCCACTTGTAAATCAATCACTTTTCCGGTGAATATTTTTTGGGTGGCAATCGTCTTTTCTTCCAAATTTTGTTTCATGACCAGTCACTCCTGTTTGGGATGTCCACTCCATTATAACGCAGGAAACCGGATCAAAAAAAAGAAAACAGCCCAACCGGGCCGGTCTGTGGCTGTCAGCCGTTTACATATAAAATTTCAATTTATTTAACACCCATTCATAATGATCTTTGTCAAGGCCCGGGGCAAACTCTTCCGGTTTTTTCTCCAAATCCGGCACAGGGGCTCCTTTCGGCGTTCCCTTCACCACACGGAGCGGTGCACCCGTTTCCGGATTTTCCCCTCTCCAGATCTTGTCGATGTCACGGTAGTCATGGTCACTCCAAGTGTAAAGAATGTTGTCCAGTCCTTGTTCAATGTATTTTCTGGCATGATCAAATTTGGAGTTGTCAAGACTCGGAATGGGCAGCATACGGGTCACATCGACACCGGTCAGGATTTCGAGCGCCTTGGCATAGGCAACGATATGCACACCTCCCCGCACCAAAAGATAACCGATCATCTCCCGGGCCACCGGTGCATCGGTCATTTCATAAACCCTCATTTTGTGGGTGCGGGCACCGATCTCCAAGAAAAAGTTGTGCAGAAAATCTTCAATCAAATTGCCGCTGTTAAACACATAAGTTCCGTTCCATGGATTGCCCATCGAATCGGCAGGAAACGAAGTCTGAGCCGTTGCGATAAAGTAATAGGAATTTCGGGCATCCAGCCCGTTTCTTAACGGGGTGGTGTCCGGATCCCCCGGACGGGTAAGGCCGGTGGATAATAAATTGATGGCCGCACTGACAAGTTCCACATGGCCGAATTCCTCGGCCGTAATGCTGGCAACCAGATCGTAAAAGGGTTTCAGTTTCTTTTTGGAACGAAAATTGAAAGATTGGAACATATAGTTGTTCAGGGTGGACATTTCCCCGAAACGTCCGCCGAGCAATTCCTGAACAGCTGCCGCCGCATTGGCATCCCCGTGTTCGGGTACGGGCAATTCGATCAACATCCGGTTCAACCGCTTAAACATCTTTTCCCCTCCCTTGGTACATGCATCAGAAACCGGATTTAATTTCAGGACCTGTCATCAATAAGGCAGCGGAGGAGACATCGGTTGTCTTTTGCTTTTGGTAACCGGCACGACCCAAAGGATTTGTTGCATGCGAATAAAAAAAGGAGCCCCGCCGGATTGAACCACGACATGATCACTTTGAACATGTGTGAGCCTTCCTGTTACACTGCCGCGGATTGTTTGCACGGAAACCTTCCGTCTCATGAACGGATACAAGCTGGAATGGAAGGTGGCATCATACATGCTCCCGCAGGGTGACCAAGGGTGCATTGAAATCCCTCCTTATGATCTGAGGAAACTTCCTCTTGATAACAGCAAACCGAAGAAGCAACTGTCCCTTTCAAACCCGTTCAGCAAACCAGATTATGCGGAGAAAGAACCTCCGTAAAAGTATATATGCATCCGGATTCCCAATATAAATTGTCCAATCAAATTGCATATGTTTTCCGCCTAAATGTTTGCACCCTCCATGGCTGATCCCCGGCTTTTTTTCTCCTTCCGCGCCGGTCTTTGAAGCACCGGCGGATGTATAAGTTCACTTGCACTGACGTAAAAAAGAATTAAACACTTTGTTACCGGAGGCGTGCAAGATGGAATTCAAAGCCGGTTCGCACGGCATTCTTTTGACGGGAACCGCCGGGCAAATCCGTTCCTGTTTAAAGAAAATGGCCGTCCATCCATTAACGGTCAAGCAATATCTTGAAAAATGCCATCCCCAACATCCCTATTTAGTCAAAATGAAATAATTGTTAAAATAAATCCGGATACTTTTTGCACAGGAGGATCCGGACATGAAAACCATCCTTCAAAAAGCGCTCCGCCAACTTTTGGATGAAAAGGATCCCCCCGTAATTCACCCGGTTTCCGGCGGGAGCATCAATCAAACCTTCCGGATCGACACGGCAAAGCGGTCTTATTTCGTCAAAATCAACCGCCCGGTTCCGGAAACCTTTTTCCAAAAGGAAATCAACGGATTAAACGCGATTAAAGAGACAAACACCTTATCCGTTCCTGACGTTTACGGAGCCTTCCATGAAAAAGAAACCCAAACTGCCCTGCTCCTGTTGGAATGGATTGAAGGAACCGAAACCCCGGAGACCATTCCACAGCTGGGAAGAGGACTGGCCCGTCTTCATCAGGTGCGCGGACAAGCCTTCGGATTTCATGAAGACAATTTGATCGGAACTCTCCCGCAACAAAATGCCTGGATGACCGACTGGCTCTCCTTTTATCGCGATCAACGCTTAAAAGTTCAATATGAATTGGGAATAAAACGGCACACAATCACCGGAACACGAAGAAAAAAACTGGAAGCGCTGATGAATCAACTGGAACGTTGGATTCCGGGGCAAGTGCAACCTTCACTGATCCATGGCGATTTATGGGGTGGCAATTGGATCACCGGCCCGGACGGCTCTCCCTTTTTGATTGATCCGGCCGTCTTCTTTGCCCATCATGAACTGGAAATCGCGTTTACGGAATTATTCGGGGGATTTCCTGCATCTTTTTATGATTACTATCAAGAAGTTTACCCGCTTTCTCCATCCTATCCGGAGCGGAAACCGCTCTATCAATTGTATTATTTATTGGTTCACTTGAATGTGTTCGGTGAATCTTACGGCCGTTCGGTGGACCGCATTTTAAACCGGTACGTCGGGTGACTTCCCGTGATGAAAAGAGGGGATCAGTCAAATGAAACATTTTTCACAGGACAGCAAGGAATTCTTGTTTAGTGAATTGGAAAAAGTCCGCCAATGGGAAAAAGATCAAAAAGATTTGTGGTTTTGGGAAAAAATCGGACGGCTCCCTTTTACGCTGCTGGATAAAATCACGCCTCAAGCCGTCCATCACGTGCTGGGGAAATTTTTTGATGAATTGGGGAGTTATATCCAAACCGGCGGTGAGTATTTGATTCAGGAACACCAAACCGTGTCAGACATCGCCGCGAAAGCGGGAAAGCCCGGTTCATCCCTTTCACCGGAAGAAATCGGTCAACTCCCGTTATCCCTGTTAAACGAGGTTGCCGAAACCGCCGTGCAAAAACATAAGCAACTCGCCACCATGCAAGGGGCCACCACCGGATTTGGCGGAATCTTCACTCTGGCCATTGACATTCCCGCTTTGCTCGGCATTTCACTCCACGCCCTGCAAGAAATGGCCATAATTTACGGGTATCAACCCAAAGAAAAATCAGAACGAATCTTTATAGTCAAATGTTTGCAGTTTGCTTCCGCCGACTATGTCGGCAAACAATCCATTCTCAAACAGCTTGCAGAAACCGGTTCCGAAAAAAGCCAACGGGAAGCCATTTCCGAATTTCAGAGATGGCGGGAAGTGATTGCAACGTACCGTGACAATTTCGGTTGGAAAAAACTTTTTCAAATCGTGCCGGTCATCGGCATTCTTTTCGGAGCCTTCATCAACCGGTCCACGGTCGAAGAAGTGGCGGAAGCCGGCATGATGTTATACCGCAAACGACGGATCATGGATAAATTAAAAAAACTGGATTCAAACTTCCGCACCGACACGTCATCCTGATTTTTCGCGACCGGGGCACCGGGGATTGCATGCATAGTTTCCGAAGAAAAACCGCAAACTGATGTATGTGTCCAAAAAAGAAAGAACCCCCCGGCCGGGGTTCTTATGATTGAATACCTTGCGGCACCGGAACTTTGGCGCACTCCTGAACCAATGCCACAACCAGTTCGGCTGCTTTGATCAATTCCTGAACCGGCATCCGTTCACTGGTGGTATGGATGTTTTCGTAACCGATTCCCAGATTCACTGTCGGGATGTTGTATCCGGCGATGACATTGGCATCACTTCCTCCGCCGCTCACATCCAATTTCGGTTTCCGGCCGACCCGTTCCACCGCCGCCATGGCTTTTTGCACGACCAAATCTTCCTCAGTGAATTTAAATGAGGGATAAAGCACCTTTGTTTCGACTTCGGCACGGGCCCCGAGCTCGTCTGCCGCTTCTTTAAATGCCTGGACCATATGCTTGACTTGTGCTTTTAATTTGATGTCATTGCGACTGCGGGCTTCGGCAATGATCTCCACTTTTTCCGGAACCACATTGCTGGCCGTCCCGCCGTGAAATGAACCGATATTGGCGGTGGTTTCACTGTCGATCCGGCCCAGGCGCATTTTGGAAATCGCCCGGCTGGCCACCTGGATAGCGCTGATTCCGTCTTCCGGATTCACTCCGGCGTGAGCCGCTTTTCCGTAAATCGTCGCAATGATTTTCACTTGGGACGGGGCGGAAGTGATGATTTCGCCCACCGGTCCGTTGGAATCGAGGGCAAAACCGAAATCGGCATCCACCAAACTCAAGTCTAAATGGCGCGAACCGATTAATCCCGATTCTTCGCCGGCGGTAATGATAAATTGAATTTTTCCGTGCGGGATGTTTTGTTCCTTCATCAGGCGGATTCCTTCCATCAACGCTGCCAGTCCCGCTTTGTCGTCGCTTCCCAAAATCGTCGTTCCATCCGATTGGATATATCCATCTTTCATGACAGGCCGAATCCCTTTTCCGGGGGCAACGGTATCCATGTGGCAGGTAAAATAGATTTTCGGTGCATCTTCCAACGTTCCGTCTAACGTTGCCACGATATTTCCGGCACCGTGTCCGGTTTTTTCGTTGGAATGATCCTCTTTCACATCAAAACCGAGGTTGGTCAACTTCTCCTTCAATAAATCACAAATAACCCGTTCATCCCCTGTTTCACTGTCCGTTGTGACAAGTTCAATGAATTCATCAATCAGCCGTTGTTGGTTAACCAATGGTAATCCTTCCTCCATTCGATGCAAAAAATTTTTTCTTATTGTAACACCATCATTTAGAATTGGATAACAAAAATTGGTACAAGCTCCATTTTTCGAGCCATATTTTATCATACCACTTTCTTATTTTTTTCACCTCCTTATTCCCCTATCATCCCCTTTTCCCATTTTTTTCATCCGGATCAAAAATATTGCCTCAAGGAAAAAGTGGAAACCCTTTCGGATTCCCACTTTTCGCATCCTTCTCCTGGCCTTACAACGGAATATTCCCGTGCTTTTTGGCCGGGCGGCTTTCTTTTTTGTTTTCCAACATCTTTAAAGCTTGTTTTAATTTCTGTCTGGTTTCCCGCGGATCGATGACATCATCCACCATGCCGTGGCTGGCCGCAATGTAAGGATTGGAAAACTTCTCTTTGTATTCCCGGATTTTTTCCTGCCGGGTTTGTTCCGGATTTTCGCTCTCTTGGATTGTGCGGGAAAAAATAATGTTGGCCGCTCCTTCCGCCCCCATGACGGCAATTTCCGCACTCGGCCAGGCAAATACCAGATCCGCGCCGATCGCCTTGCTGTTTAAGGCCACATAAGCCCCTCCGAAAGCTTTGCGCAAAATGACCGTGATTTTGGGGACAGTTGCTTCGGAGTAAGCATATAAAATTTTGGCTCCATGCCGGATAATCCCGCGATGCTCCTGGTTGACCCCCGGGAAAAAGCCGGTCACATCCTCAAAGGTGATGATGGGGATGTTAAAGCTGTCGCAAAACCGGATAAACCGGCTTAATTTATCTGATGAATCGATATCCAGACTGCCTGCCATCACTTTGGGCTGATTGGCGGCAATTCCCACCGTCCGGCCGGCAATGCGGCCGAAACCAACCACCAGATTGCGCGCGAATGATTCATGGACTTCCATAAAATCGCCGCCATCGACGATGTATTCAATCACTTTCCGGACATCATACACTTTGGTCTCTTCCACCGGGACGATCTCCGCCAGTTCTTCAATCCAGTCATCCTCATCCTGGTACGGAACCACAGGCGGTTTTTCGCGGTGGTTTTGCGGGAGAAACTGCATGAGGCGGCGGACCTGCTCCAAAACTTCCGGCTCGCTCGGCGCGGTGAAATGGGCATTTCCGCTCACACCGGCATGCACTTTCGCCCCGCCCAGTGCTTCCGGACTGATTTGTTCTCTGGTGACGGCTTCAATCACTTTTGGTCCGGTAATAAACATTTGGCTGGTTTTTTCCACCATAAACACAAAATCGGTAATGGCCGGCGAGTAGACGGCCCCTCCGGCGCAAGGCCCCATTATGACTGAAATCTGGGGAATCACCCCGGAATAAATGGAATTGCGATAAAAAATATGGCCGTATCCATCCAGCGAAACCACGCCTTCCTGAATCCTTGCCCCTCCCGAGTCATTCAAGCCGATGACCGGGGCCCCGTTCTTGGCGGCCAAATCCATCAAGCGCGCAATTTTGAGTGCATGCATTTCGCCCAATGCCCCGCCAAATACGGTAAAATCCTGGGCAAAGACATAAACGTCCCGTCCGTGAATTTTTCCGTAACCGGTCACCACCCCTTCCCCCGGTGCTTGTTTTTGATCCATGCCAAAATGCACCGCCCGGTGTTCCACAAACGTGTTCAACTCGACAAAACTGTCATCATCCAGCAGCAAATCAATCCGTTCGCGGGCCGTTAATTTCCCCTTGTCATGTTGGGACCGGATCTTTTTTTCCCCGCCGCCCATTTCCACTTTGCGGCGCTTTTCATAAAGCTGGTCAATCTTTTGGTACATATTCATGGTGGTTTACTCCTCTCTTTCTCGAGGTTCACAAAGCTCGTATAATACACCGCCGGTTGCTTTCGGATGCAAAAAAGAGATATTCATTTGATGGGCTCCGGGTTTCGGCTGTTCATGAATCAACCGGATCCCTTTCTCTTTTAATTCCGAC
This sequence comes from Thermoactinomyces sp. CICC 23799, assembly GCF_016055145.1. Classification (NCBI taxonomy): domain Bacteria; kingdom Bacillati; phylum Bacillota; class Bacilli; order Caryophanales; family Thermoactinomycetaceae; genus Thermoactinomyces; species Thermoactinomyces sp. CICC 23799. The sequence continues at coordinate 203,652 of NZ_JAECVV010000006.1, read as the reverse complement.
AGCCGCTGATTTAAATTACTGACCTCCAGGGCGATGTGATGAATCCCTTCCCCTTTCTTTTGCAAATATTTGTAAATTGCGCTGCTTTCTGACAATGGTTCCAATAATTCAATCCGGCTTTCTCCGATCTTAAAAAAAGCCACGCGAACCTGCTCGCTGTCCACCACTTCTTCCCCTTCGTATTCCAACCCGAAAATATCCCGGTACAAAGGAACGGCTTCCTTCAGACTGCGAACGGCAATTCCGATATGGCTGATTTTTTTGGTTTTCCCTTCACTCATGCTGTTGACGCTCCTTTTCGGCAACCAGTTTCCGGATAAAATCCGCTGTCTGTTTCGTCGGGGTCCCCGGTGTAAACACTTCGGCAATGCCTTGCTGTTTCAAAAACTCCACATCTTTTTGCGGGATCACCCCGCCTGCAATGACCGGAATATCTCCAGCGCCTTGTTCTTTTAACAGACGCACCACTTCGGGAAACAATTCGTTATGAGCCCCCGACAAACAAGACAAGCCGACGACATCCACGTCTTCTTGAATCGCCTGGGCAACAATCTGCTCCGGCGTTTGGCGCAAACCGGTATAAATCACTTCCATCCCTTCGTCTCTCAACGCTTGTGCAATAATGAGCGCCCCCCGGTCATGGCCGTCCAACCCGGGTTTGGCGATCAACACACGAATCGTCCGCTTCATTTCAATTTCCCCCTTTTTATCCCGCTCGGTATTCGCCAAAAACTTCCCGCAACACATGACAAATCTCGCCGATCGTACAATACGCTTTGACGGCGTTCAGAATATGAGGCATCAGGTTTTCCGTCCCTTGCGCCGCTTTTTTCAACCGGTTTAACTTTTCCTCCACTTCCATTGCGTTCCGGTTGGCTTTTAATTCCCTCAATTGTTCCACTTGTTGTTTGGCAATGGCCGGATCCACCCGCAACAATTGTGGTTCGGTTTCTTGTTCCAACCGGTAACGGTTCACACCGACCACCACTTGTTTGCCGGACTCGATTTCTCTTTGGGTGGACAAGGCAGCCCGATGGATTTCCTGCTGCATGTACCCTTCCTCCACGGCACGGACCGCCCCGCCCATTTTGTCAATTTTTTCAATATAGCGCCAAGCTTCTTTTTCGATCCGGTCGGTTAACGCTTCGATATAATACGATCCTCCGAGCGGATCCACCGTGTCGGCAACACCGCTTTCATGCGCAATGATCTGCTGTGTCCGCAAGGCGATTCTTGCCGACTCTTCCGTGGGCAGGGCCAATGCTTCATCCCGGGAGTTGGTGTGTAAACTTTGGGTTCCGCCCAGAACCGCCGCCAATGCTTGCAAGGTCACCCGCACAATGTTGTTGTCCGGTTGTTGGGCCGTCAGCGTGGATCCACCTGTTTGCGTATGGAAACGCAATTGTAACGAGCGCTCGTTCGACGCGTTGAAACGCTCTTTCATAATTTTGGCCCAAATGCGCCGGGCTGCACGGAATTTGGCAATTTCCTCAAAAAAGTGGTTATGCGCATTGAAGAAAAAGGACAAACGGGGTGCAAACTGATCCACTTCCAAACCCGCTTCCAGTGCGGCTTCCACGTAAGCGATGCCGTCGGACAAAGTGAATGCAATCTCCTGAACCGCAGTGGAACCGGCCTCCCGGATGTGATATCCGCTGATGCTGATGGTATTCCACTTGGGAACATGTTCCGCACAATATTGGAACACATCCGTAATCAAGCGCATGGACGGTTTCGGCGGGAAGATGTAAGTTCCACGGGCAATATATTCTTTCAAAATATCATTTTGAATGGTTCCTCTCAGCTTTTCGGAAGGCACTCCTTGTTTTTCCGCAACGGCAATGTACATCGCCAGCAATACGCTGGCCGGTGCATTGATGGTCATGGAAGTGCTGACCTGATCCAACGGGATGCCCGCAAACAACCTTTCCATGTCCTTCAGGGAGTCAATGGCCACCCCGACTTTCCCCACTTCCCCTTGCGACATGGGATCATCCGAATCATAGCCGATCTGGGTGGGAAGGTCGAAAGCGACACTGAGTCCGGTTTGCCCCTGTTCCAACAGATAACGAAACCGTTTGTTGGTTTCTCCGGCGGACCCGAAACCGGCGTATTGCCGCATGGTCCAAAGCCGGCTGCGATACATGGTGGGATAAATCCCGCGTGTATAGGGAAACTCTCCCGGCAACCCCGGATCTTCCGGTACATCCGCTTCTGTATAAAGGCGTTTCACTTCAATCTCCGAGGATGTATGAAATTTCTCTTTTCTTTCCGGCGTTTTTTGGAGGAGCCGATCGGTTTTTTCTTGCCAAATTTTCAATTTTTCTTGCTTGGATGATTTATTCATTATTGACAGTCTCCTCTCAAGATATGATAAAACGCTTTCACTTCTTAATATAACAAATATTTATCATCTTTGAATGATTTTTTACGATCGGAAAGAACATGGACATTGGTGACAATGTTGGTTACAATGTAACCTGAGGTAAATTATTTTACAAACGGCCTGAGTTCAAGCCAGGTTTACTTCATTGTTACTCTGGTTGCAGCTTCCATTTGCACCAGTATGTTTTAATTCTGATTTCCATATACTAACGGTTAATGAATCATTCTCAGGTTTATACTGAAATCGACTGGAGTTTGAGAAAGTAGGTGGAATGACGATGGATTACTTTATGGTACCGCTTTTGGTCATCATCAGTATTCTTGCCGTACGCGGAGCATGGTACAACAAAAAAACCGGAAACAAACCCGGCTTTGTGATCGGTGGCATCTTTACATTGGGAGTCGTTGGAGTGACTTTGCTTGCTTTGTATGATTTCTTTATCGGACTCCAATAAAAGCGGTAACAAGGTTTTCATCGGCCCTGGTGAGAACCTTGTTTTTTTGTTCCATCCGAAAAAAAGGCACCCGGAAATGGGTGCCTTTTTTGGTCAACGTCAAATTTGCGTGTCGGGGCCATAGGATTCCAAGCGTTCTTTGACGCGATTCAAGAAACGTCCTGCCACTAGGCCGTCGAGAATCCGATGGTCGAGGGACAAGCAAATGTTCATCATGTCCCGGACGGCAATCATGTTGTTATAGATCACCGGGCGCTTCACGATCGCTTCAAAGGACAGGATGGCTGCCTGCGGCGCATTGATAATGGGTTGCGACTGGATCGAACCGAATGAACCGGTATTGTTCACCGTAAACGTTCCGCCCTGCATGTCGGCCAGTTCCAATTTTCCGTTCCGTGTTTTTTCGGCCAGGTTTTGTACGGCTTTGGCCAGTCCCAGAATGCTCTTTTCATCCGCATCATGAATCACCGGTACATACAAGGCATCATCGGTGGCCGTGGCCATCGAAATATTGATGCGTTTCTTCAGGATGATTTTGTCGTCCGCCCAAACCGAATTGAGGATCGGGTATTCTTTGAGCGCATCCACAACCGCTTTGATGAAGAAAGGCATAAAGGTCAACTTGACGCCTTCGCGTTTTTGGAAGTCATGTTTGATGCGGTTGCGCAATTCCACAAGCCCCGTTACATCCACTTCCATCATCGTCCAGGCATGGGGTGCTTCATGCTTGCTTTGCACCATGCGGTTGGCAATGGTACGGCGCACGCTGGAGACAGGAATCTCGGTATCGCCATTTTCCAGCACAATGCCGGAACCGGATGCCGGTTTGGCAGCGGGTTTGTCTGCCGCGGCTTTGGGTTCGGCCGCTTTTTCCGGAGCCGGTGCTGCCGGTTGAGACGGTTGAGCCGGAGCAGCGGCCCTTCCGGTTCCTTCTTCAATCGCTTTCAGGACATCTTTACGGGTGATCCGTCCCCCTTTTCCGGTTCCGGTCAATTGCGTCAAATCGATGTTATTTTCCTGGGCCAAGCGCATGACGGCCGGAGAATAGCGATGTTTGTTGGAATCCTCTTTTTGTGCGGCCGGTTTTGGTTCCGGTGCTTTGGCTTCTTCCCGGGCGGGAGCGGAAGCTTCTTCTTTGGCCGGTACTTCCGTGCCGCCTTCTTCGCCTGCCACTTCGATGCGGCAAATGAGTTGCCCGACTTCGACGGTTTCGCCTTCTTCAGCAATGATTTCCGCCATTGTTCCTTCATAAGTTGACGGAACTTCGGCATTCACTTTGTCTGTGGACACTTCACAAATCGGTTCATATTTGGCTACAGGATCTCCTGGTTTTTTCAGCCATTTTGCAATGGTGCCTTCGGTTACACTTTCCCCGAGCTGAGGCATTAAAATATCGGTCGCCATTTTGGGAAGAACCTCCTCATCTGGTTAGAATTCTGCTAATTCGCGAATGGCATTTGCAATTTTTTCCGGATTCAACATAAATTCTTTTTCAAGCGGCGGGCTGTACGGCATGGCAGGTACATCCGGACCGCAAAGACGTTTGATGGGGGCATCCAATTCAAATAAGGCTTCTTCGGCAATGACCGCAGAAACTTCCCCGGCAAATCCTCCTGTTTTATTATCCTCATGAATCACGATCACTTTTCCGGTCTTTTTCACCGCATCGAGAACCGCTTCTTTATCCAGCGGGACCAATGTGCGCAAATCCAGGACATGGGTGCTGATTCCTTCTTCTTTTTCCAATTTTTCAGCAGCCTGCAAAGCGTAATGAACCATCAGACCGTAGGTGATCACAGTGACATCGGATCCTTCCCGCTTCACTTCAGCCTTTCCGATCGGAACGGTATAATCCTCTTCCGGAACTTCTCCTTTAATCAACCGGTAACAACGTTTGTGCTCAAAGAACAACACCGGGTCGTCATCGCGGATCGCCGATTTTAATAACCCTTTGACATCATAAGGAGTGGATGGCATCACAATTTTCAATCCGGGAACACCGGTGAACAGCTTTTCCACGCTTTGTGAATGGTACAATGCACCGTGAACGCCTCCGCCGTACGGAGCACGAATCACCATGGGCACATGCCAGGTGCCGTTGGAGCGGTAACGAATCCGCGCCGCTTCACTGACAATTTGGTTATACGCCGGCATGATGAAATCCGCAAACTGGATTTCAGCCACCGGACGCATCCCGTAAGCCGCTGCGCCAATCCCGACTCCGACAATCGCAGATTCCGTCAGGGGCGTGTCCAGCACCCGTTCCGGCCCAAACTGTTCATACAGGCCGTCGGTTGCCCGGAAAACACCGCCGCGCACCCCCACATCTTCTCCAAGCACGAAAACACGTGAATCACGTTCCATTTCTTCCTTCAGTGCTTGTGTCACCGCATCAATATATGAAATGACCGGCATATTCATTCCCTCCTGCTCGATTAGGCATATACATGATCATGAATGGTTTCAGGTTCCGGATAAGGTGCTTTTTCCGCATAATCCGTGGCATCATTCACCTCTTTGGCGATTTGATCCTGAATTTCTTTTTCTTTCTCCTCGGTCAACACACCTTGATCCATCAGGTAATTTTTAAAGACGACCAATGAGTCTTTTTTCTTTGCTTCTTCCACTTCTTCCCGTGCCCGGTAAGTACGGTCATCATCATCACTGGAGTGCGGAACCAAACGGTAGGAAACGGCTTCGATCAATGTGGGGCCTTCTCCCTTCCGGCCACGTTCAGCTGCTTCTTTGACCGCTTTGTAAACTTCAAGCGGATTGTTTCCGTCCACTTTGATGCCGGGGAATCCGTATCCCTCTGCCCGTTTCCACACTTCGCCCCCGGCCACTTGCTTGGAGAGCGGCACGGAAATGGCATATTTGTTGTTTTCCACCATAAAGATCACAGGCAGTTTATGAACCCCCGCAAAGTTGCATGCCTCATGCCAATCCCCCTGGTTGCTGGAACCTTCCCCGCAAGTGGTGAGGACCACATGATCTTTGTTTTCCAGTTTTCCGGCATAAGCGATTCCCACCGCATGAAGCACTTGGGTCGTCACCGGGCTGGAACCGGTTAAAATGCGGAAACGGTGATCTCCATAGTGTCCGGGCATCTGGCGTCCGCCGCTGTTTGGATCTTCTGCTTTGGCAAAGGCAGACAGCATTTGGTCTCTGGCGGTTTGCCCAAATACCAGCATCATGCCCAAATCACGGTAATAAGGGCAGAGCCAGTCTTTTTCGCGATCCAATGCAAACGTAGCCCCCACCTGGATGGCTTCCTGACCTTGACAAGAGATCACGAAGGGAATTTTACCGGCCCGATTCAAAAGCCACATGCGCTCATCCACTTTGCGCGCCAAAAGCATGTAACGGTACATATCCAACACTTGGTCATCGCTTAATCCCAATTCCCGATGGTTCAATTCGCTCATCAAAAAACGCCCCTTTCGTTAACCATGGATCGGTTTTCCGTCAACAGCCATCGCTGCTTCGGCATAAACCTCGGATAATGTCGGATGCGGGTGAATGGTATGGGCAATTTCCCAAGCCGTTGCATCCAATACTTTCGCCAGCCCGGCTTCCGAAATCATATCGGTTGCATGGGGACCGATGATATGCACACCCAGCAAGTCATCAGTTTTCTTGTCGGAGATGATTTTTATGAATCCGTCCATTTCTCCGAATACCAATGATTTTCCGACGGCCCGGAACGGAAACTTGCCGACTTTGACTTCATAGCCTTTCTCTTTGGCCTGTGCCTCGGTCAAACCGATGCTTCCCACTTCCGGACGGCTGTATGTGCATCGCGGAATGGTGAGCGGATCAATCGGATAAACTTCTTTGCCGGCCATGTGTTCCACTGCCAAAATTCCTTCATGCGAAGCCACATGAGCCAACTGATATCCGCCGATGACATCACCAATGGCGTAAATGTGGCTTTCTTCCGTCTGCATGAATTCATTGACTTGAATGACACCTTTTTCCACTTTGATCGAGGTGTTTTGCAAGCCAATGTCATCGATGTTGGCTTCACGCCCGACGGATACAAGGGTGCGGTCGGCCTCCAGTGTTGTCACTTCCCCGCCTTTTTCCACCTGCATGGTCACTTTTCCATCCTGAGCAGTGACGGTTTCCGGCAGCACTTTGGCACCGGTCAGGATTTTTACTTTTCTCTTCTTCAGAAGACGGGCCATCTCCTTACTGACATCCTCATCTTCCAAAGGCAAAATCCGGTCCATATACTCCACAATGGTGACATCCACACCAAAGTCGCTCAGCATGGAAGCCCACTCAACCCCGATAACGCCGCCTCCGATGATAATCATGGATTTCGGAAGCTCTTCCATTTGCAAGGCATGGTCCGAGTTCATGACAAATTGACCGTCAACTTCGAGCCCCGGCAGTGTTCGGGGTCTGGAACCCGTTGCAATCAACACGTTTTTGGGAACCAACATCGTCGGTTCTTCACTGCTGTCCGCGTGCTCCACGGAAATGGTCCCGGGCATCGGCGAGAAAATGGACGGGCCCAAAATGCGGCCGGTTCCGTAATAAACATCCACTTTATTTTTCTTGAGAAGTCCTTCGACTCCTTTATGCAAGGTGTCGACCACTTTTTGTTTTCTTTTTTGCACCCGGTTAAATTCCAGACTGACATCCCCGACAGTGATTCCAAATTCTTCGCTGTTTTTCATGTTATGGTAAAGCTCGGCGCTTCTCAACAAAGTTTTGGTCGGGATGCATCCTTTATTTAAGCAGACGCCTCCCAAGCGTTCCTTTTCGACAACAGCCACTTTCATTCCCAGTTGGGCGGCACGGGCAGCGGCGACATAACCGCCGGGCCCGGCCCCCAATACGACGAGATCATAGTTCTCAGCCATGGACTACCTCGACTCCTTTTTCTATCGGTGGATAATGCTTGGCCTCTTCTTCGCCGCGAACCACACGCAACGTTCCTTCGACCAATGCTTGCAATTCATTTTCTCCAGGGACCACATGCACAGGGGCAATCCAATCCACACGATCTTGGATCATTTTGGTGAAAGATTTCCCGTAGGCCAGACCGCCCGTCAAAATGATGGCATCCACTTGTCCGTTTAACACCGTGGAATAAGCTCCGATTTCTTTGGCCACTTGATAAGCCATCGCTTCATAAATCAAAGCCGCCTTTTCATCCCCGTTTTCAATCATCTTTTCTACTTCGCGGGCATCCGTCGTTCCCAGATAACCCATGAGTCCGCCTTTCCCGACAACCATGCGCATAATTTCACTGGCAAAGTATTTGCCGGAAAAACAGAGAGAAATCAAATCGCCAACCGGCACCGTCCCCGCACGTTCGGGCGAAAACGGTCCTTCTCCGTTCAATCCGTTGTTGACATCAATCACCCGGCCTTCCAGATGCGCACCCACCGTGATGCCGCCTCCCATATGCACAACAATAAAACGGCTTTTTTCATAGGTCATCCCCAATTTTTGAGCAACGCGCCGGGCCACTGCTTTTTGGTTCAAAGCATGGAAAATGCTTCTCCGCTCAATTTCAGGAATCCCGGAAATCCGTGCAACCGGTTGCAATTCATCCACCACCACCGGGTCCACGATGAATGCCGGAATATTCAATTGATCCGCAATTTCTTGGGCAATGATGGCACCCAGGTTGGAAGCATGTGTGCCATATTCCGCTGAACGCAGATCAGCGATCATTTCTTCATTCACTTTGTAAGTTCCGCCCGGAATCGGTCTCAACAACCCTCCGCGTGCGACCACGGCGTCCAGTTTGTTCAAGTTGATCCCTTCGCGATCCAAGGTGTCCAGAATCACCTGTTTGCGAAACGGATATTGGTCAAACATGTCTTTAAACTTTGCTATTTCATTTGGATCATGGCGCAATGTTTCTTCCAAAATCGGTTTTTCGTCCGCAAACACACCGATTTTCGTCGAAGTTGATCCAGGGTTAATTGCCAGAACCCGAATCGGCTCCACCTTCAACACTCCATTCTAATCTGCCTGCAATTTTCCATCCCTTATTTGTTGTTAAAATTGATCAGGTTGCGTTGATCTTGCAAAAATGTGCTTCTTGTTTTGCGCATCATTTCAATCCGTTCTTCCGCCATGCGGTCTGCTGCGAGATAGCTCGGAATGCCGTCCCGTTTTGCGATCTCAAACACTTTCAGGATTTTGTCGTAAATGCCTTCCACTTTTTTCATCGCACGCTCACGGTTATAACCCAGCAATTCATCGGCGACATTGATCACGCCTCCGGCATTGATCACATAATCCGGCGCATAGACGATTCCTTTTTCTTCAAGCATTTTTCCATGGCGCTCTTCTTTCAGCTGATTGTTTGCCGAACCGGCCACCACTTTGCATTTCAAGCGTTCAATGGTTTCGTCATTAATGATCGCCCCGAGCGCACAAGGAGCAAAAATGTCGCATTCCACATCATAGATTTTGTCCGGATGAACAAATTCGGCACCAAATTCTTGCACGGCACGGTCTGCATTTTCTTTGTTGATGTCGGTCACAATCAATTTGGCCCCTTCATTATGCAAGTGCTTACATAATTCGTAAGCAACATGTCCCACTCCTTGAACAGCCACCACTTTGCCTTCGAGTGAGTCATCGCCGAAAGCTTCTTTTGCAGCCGCTTTCATTCCACGGTATACGCCGTAAGCCGTCACCGGTGAAGGGTTGCCGCTGGAACCGAAAGCGGGCGATACGCCTGTCACGTAACGGGTTTCCTCATGAATGATATCCATGTCTTCCACAGTGGTTCCCACGTCTTCCGCCGTGATGTACCGTCCGTTCAATCCTTGGATAAAGCGTCCCAAAGCACGGAACATGGCTTCGTTTTTGTCTTTTCTCGGATCGCCGATGATCACCGTTTTTCCGCCGCCGAGGTTTAAGCCGGCAGCTGCATTTTTGTAAGTCATCCCTCTTCCCAGGCGCAGCGCATCCTCAATGGCTTCTTCTTCCGAAGCGTAAGTCCACATGCGCATACCACCCAGAGCCGGCCCCAGGGTGGTATCATGGATACAAATGATGGCTTTGAGGCCGGACTCTTTATCTTGGCACATGACGAGTTGTTCATAATCATATTTTTCCATGTAATCGAAGATTTTCATCTTTCATTCCTCCTCAATCAGATCATTGGGCTGCTGCTTGCAACACGGCAAGCGCAATCGAATACAGTTTGGATTCCGGCGAATCCGCACGGGAAGTCAATACCACCGGAGCGGCAGCTCCCAGAACAACGGCACCGATTTTACTGTTGGCAAAATACACCATGGATTTGTACAGCATGTTTCCTGCCTCAATGTCCGGCACCAACAAAACATCCGCACGTCCGGCAACAGGACTCTCAATTCCTTTATGTTCCGCTGCTCTCACGGACACCGCATTGTCCAAAGCAAACGGCCCGTCCACCAAAGCGCCTTTGATTTGGCCGCGGCGGTTCATTTGCGCGAGAGCGGCAGCATGAAGTGTCGCGTCCATATTGGGATTTACCACTTCCACTGCACCCAGGACCGCGACTTTCGGTTCGGTATTTCCGAGCGTGTGACAATACCGGATCACATTTTGGGCAATTTGGGTTTTTTCTTTCAGATCCGGAGCCACATTCAATGCCGGGTCGGTGACATGAATCAAGTGGTCATATCCCGGAACTTCAAACGTGGCCACATGGCTCAATACAGCGCCGGTTCTCAAGCCTTTTTCTTTATTTAAGACGGCCCGCAAAAAGTCAGCCGTTTGAACCATCCCTTTCATCACCACATCGGCTTGTTGGTCACGAACGGCGGATACTGCCATTTTTGAAGCTTGCGCGGGGGAATCCGCATGAAAGATTTGCCCGTCATTGATATCAAGACCGATTTGTCGGCTGATCTCCCGGATCTTGGCTTCGTCCCCAAACAACAGGAATTCGGCAATTCCATGTTGCATGGCATCACGAACAGCCTCCAACACATCCTGATCATCGGCTGCTGCGACGGCAACCTTGACGGACGGCAACGATTCTGCTTTTTTTAGTATTTCTCCAAAAGATCTCAACATACTTAAACACCTCTTCATTCCGGCTATTGTTTGAGTCGTCCTTTCCATTCGTCAATGATAGTTTTTACGATTTCGCCGGCCGCCATACTGATATGCAAATGGCGTGCCAACCCCGTCAAAAAATGAAAATCCCGCGATTTTATCAGCGGCTTTTGTTATTTTAGATTTTTTTCGTTTGCAAAAGTGTGCAGATAAAGGAAATTTTTTTCATGCAATTTTTTGCAAAATCAAATCAGATCGTATTTCTCCAGCTTGTAATAAAGGCTTCGGACGGAGATTCCCAGCGCTTTGGCCGTCTCCGTTTTGTTCTTGTTGGTTTTTTCATACACTTTTTTTAAATAATTTTTTTCAAATTGTTGTATAACATCTTTCAACGGTTGAATATCTGTATCACTTTCCAACCGGCCATTTAAGTCTTGTCCCTCTTTTGCCCGGGATAAATCCAAAGGCGGCAAATGTTTTTTCTTCATGACCCTTTCGTTAAACTCCATATTGATCATGGCCCGCCCCAAAACGTTTTCCAATTCGCGGACGTTTCCCGGCCAGGAATATTGATGCAAGGTTTGGATCGCTTCCAGATCAATCTCTTCCACATTCCGTCCATATTCCTGGTTAAACTTTTTAATCAAATGCCGGGCCAAATCCACCAGGTCTTCCTTCCGCATGCGAAGCGGGGGAATATGAATCGGCAATACGTTCAGGCGGTAATACAAGTCCTCCCGGAAGCGTTTTTCCTGAATGGCCTTTTCCAAATACACATTGGTTGCCGCAATCACCCGGACATCAATCGGAATCGATTTGGTACCGCCCACCCGCAAAACTTCTTTTTCCTGCAGCACTCTGAGCAGTTTTGCTTGGGTGCTCGGCTTCAGCTCGCCGATCTCATCCAGAAAAATGGTGCCGCCGTTGGCTTCTTCAAAAAGGCCTTTTTTTCCGCCGCGCCTTGCTCCGGTAAACGCTCCTTCTTCGTAGCCGAACAACTCGCTTTCCAACAAGGATTCGGACAAGGCGGCACAATTCACCCGGACAAACTGGTTGTATTTGCGGTCACTGGCATTGTGAATGGCATGAGCAAACAGTTCCTTCCCGGTTCCCGATTCCCCTCTCAACAAGACGGTCGCTCTGGTTTCTGCCGCTTGCCTGGCCTGTTCGATGCTGTATTTCATCGTTTCGGAACTTCCGATAATGTCATCAAATGTATATTTGGCTTCCAGGTTACGGATAATCCGGCGCGCCCGTTCGAGATCCCGGTTCAGCCGTTTGATCTCGGAAACATCGTGAATAATTCCCACACTGCCTTTCAATTCCCCTTCCATCATGATCGGAGCCACATTGACCAATACTTCTTTCCGATGGGGACCCACTTTTAATTGGACGCCGCGCACCGGCTTTTTGGTCCGGAGCACCTTCATATGCATGCTTTCCCCTTCGGAGATATCCGTATCCGCCGGCTTCCCGATGATGTCTTCCGGTTTCAGTCCGGTTAATCGGGTGTAGGCCGGATTGATCAGTATTCCCATTCCGTTGGTGTCCACGACGGAAATGGCATCTTCCGAGGAATCGATGATGGCCTGCAGCAAGCTTTTCATGCTTTCCAAGTCGATGATTTGTTGGGACATGTTCTTCAGCTCGCTGATGTCCCGGAATACAGAAACCGCTCCGATCACCTTTCCGTCTTGCCCCTTTACCGGCACACGGTTGGTCAATATCTCCATTCCGCTGGGAAGTTTAAACTTTTGATTCAATTCCGCCTTTCCGTTGTTTAAGACCCACTCCAAACGGGATTTGGGGATCACATCTTCGATTTTTTTCCCCAGCACATTGGCGGCCGAGGTTCCGATCATCTTTTCCGCCGCCCGGTTAAACAACGTGATCCGGGCTTCTTTATTCACCGCAATCATTCCGTCATGGGTGGAATCCAAAATCGTTTCCAACTCTTGTTGCCGGCGCTTGTAAGCCATGAACCACTTCTTTTTTTCTTCCACCAGCCGGATCAACAGATCGACCACCGCGCCTGAAATCAACAAGGTGTCTTCATGTTTCAATTCCCCCAGCCGGTCATAAACTTTCGGATCTCCCGTCACTTCCAATACCACATCCGGCGCCGGATCCAGGAAAGGTTCGAATTGTCTTCCTGTGGGAATCCCATGTTTCTCAGCTTCTGAAATCGCAGGAGCGTCAGGATTTACATCAACCACTCCGATCACTTTGACAAAATCAATGGACAACAAGGTTTGCAAGATGGCAATCCCGCCCTGACCGCCTCCCACAATAAGAAACGTTTTCATCGGAATTCCTCCTTCCTCCTTCGCCATTCATCTTATCATATTGTTTCTCTGAAAAGCGGGTGGTAATATCCGCTAACCTGCGCTACTATGTTTAAAGAAGATACAGAAAGGACGGACCGGATTGATGAAACCATCAAAACCTGTGTATGAACGTATCTTGGCCATCATTATCATGTGCATTCCGGGAGCATCGGCCGCATACAGTTGGAAATGGATGCGCGACATATTCCATGATTTTCTGTCCGGCCAACCCTTTGCCTGGCTGCCGTTTACAGGTTCCCTCATCTTATTTCTGGCCAGCATCGCCTTTCTGGGTGGTTTCATTTTTCACCATGACAAAAAAAGAAACCGGCTCAAAAGTCAAAAAGGCAAAATTTCCTCTTAACCTTTTTTGACTGCACAAAAAAGAGGATGAAGGGATTCTTCCCCATCCTCTTTTTGATTTCTGTCCGCCGCATCTTCAGGCTTTATCCAAAAGCCCGGCGGTGGAAGCAGGCTCCTTCTCTTTCTCTTCCATTTTTTTGGACGCTTTGTCTTTTTCAAATAATGCAATCATGCCCGGCAACAGCATGCCCCGGATCAAAAAAGTGTCCAACAAAATGCCCACAGCCACAATGAAACCAAAGACAAACAGAAGCTGTATCGGCTGGGTCATCAATACCGCAAAGGTTGCGGCCAAAATGACTCCGGCGGAGGAAATGACCCCTCCCGTGCTGGCCACGGCATATTCGACCGCTTGCTTGACCGGGTGTTTTTTCCGCTCTTCCTGGAACCTGGACATCAGCATGATGTTATAGTCGATGCCCAGTGCCACCAAGAACACAAACGAATACAACGGAACCCGGTTGCTGATGGAATCAATGCCGAAGAACCACTTGGTCAACAGCATTCCCAGCCCCAACGCGGCCAAAAACGATATCAAAATGGTTCCCATCATGTATACCGGCATTTTAAAAGACCGGGTCAAAACAATCAGGAGCAAGAAAATCAAAATGGTTTCCAACAGGACAATGAGCCACGTGTCCCGGTTATTGATGATACGGTCATCCACTTTGTTGGCGGTTTCCCCGGCAAAGTACAAGTTGCCTTTCAATCCGCTCTCTTTTAAAATCTGCCCCGAATGGTTGACCATTTGTTCCATGGCATCCATGGTTTTCACCGCATAGGGATTTTCGTCAAAAGTCAGCTGAAAACGGACCACTTTTCCGGATTCGTCCGTTCCATTGGGGCGCACCTGGCTGACGAGCGGCTGTTTTTCCAACGTCTGTTGCAAGGAATCCATCTGCGTTTTGGTAACCTTCTCCTCCGCTTCCAACAAAACGGTGGTCGGTGCCAAATCCCCTTTGGCAAACTTTTGCTCCAGCACTTCATACCCTTGGCGCGAAGGCATATCTTCCGGGAACGATTTCATCGTGTCAAACTCATAGTTCAAGTTCGTCAAATAGCTTGCCGACAAAAGGAGAAAAATCCCGATGGCCGCCACAAAAACCCCCGGTTTCTTGACGACCGTATGCCCGATCCGGCTCCAAACGGCGTTGTTTTTGATATTTGCTTCCCCGACCCGGGGCACTTTGGGCCAAAATGCCTTTCTTCCGAAAGCCGCAAACAAAGCAGGAATCAAGGTCACGGATGCCAGCATGACCACCGCCATCGCCGTGGAAAAAGTCGGGGCAAAGTTCCGGTAATCCCCAAACTGAGCAAAGAACAAAACAAGCATGGCGGCCAAAACCGTTCCACCCGAGAAGAAGACCGGCATCCCCGTGCCTCTCATGGCCGATTTCATGGCGGCAAATTTGTCCTCATGCACTTTCAGTTCTTCCCGGAAACGGGAAAAGACGAACAAAGAATAATCCGTGATGGTTGCAAACAAAAGAATTGACATAATCGAAACCGTCTGATTACTGTATACCAGCCCGGCTTTCCCCATCAACCCCAGAATCTGCATCACAGCCTCATAAACAAATGCCGCGGCGATCAGCGGAATCAGGGCCAACAATGGAGAACGATAAATCACAATTAAAAGAACAAGGATTAACCCGATTGTTGAGAAAAGAAGCACCAGATCTGCTCTGGAGAAAAGATCCAGTGTGTCCGCGGCAATTCCGGCCGGACCGGTCACATAAAGCTGAATTTCCGGATGATTCCCGACGGTCTCCAAAACCTGATCCCTTACCTCTTTGATCTCTTTCGTTTCCAGCGATTCATCAAACATGTAAGGAAGGACGGCGGTTGTCTTGTCATCCGAGAAAAATCCCATCATTGCCTGGGGAGGCAGGTTTTGCAGGGGAACGGCAGATTTCAGCCCCTTCAGATCTGCTCCCTCAATTTTCTTCAACAACTCCAAAAGCGTTTCGGCTTTCAATTCACCGTGTTTGGACTGAAAAACAAAAATGGCGGGTGTTCCGTCCTGACGAAAGTACTGATCCAGTTTCTTTTGGGCAATGACCGATTGGGCTTCACCCGGGAGAGAGTCCACTTGGCTCACTTCATAATCTTTTGCCCCCGGAGCAAAAAGGGCGAGCAGAACCACGGCAATCAGCCATACGGCCAACGTGATCCAAACTCCCTTCTTCGTAGTCACACGATCCGTCACTGCTTGCAGAACCTTGTGCATCGCTTATCTGATTTCCCCTTTCCACGAAAAGTAACAACACTGTCACTTTGAATTTAAATTGACACAAGTGTCACTTAAGATCATAAACATTGGTGACACTTGTGTCAATCAAAAAACAATATACGAATTCTTCTCAACGTTTAACCATTCCATAAAAGATGATTTCCTTGATGCTCTTGACCCATTGATCCCATGGAACTTCACTGCGTGGAATGGCCACAGAGTTAAAAATAAATCCCAAGATCAGTTCATCCGGAATTTCCTCTTTCAATACCTGTTCTTTGCGCCCCAATTGGATTAATTGTTGCAAGCGGTCATAAATCATTAAATGGAGTCGGCTTAATTCTTCTTTTTTCTCTTTGACCTTGTTCGTACTTGCTGAAATTTGCTGTCCGATCTCCATAAGTTGATCAATATTTTCGTTTTCAAATAAAAGGTGCAACAGAAATTCAAACTGGGCGAAAAAACCTTGCCTGCTTTCCATTTCATTCAGTTTCATAAGAAACCGATTCATTTCATCAATCATATAAGCCGTAATTAATTCATCTTTATTCTCATAATATTTGTAAATGGTCCCGCGTGATACATTCAAACATTCTGCCAACCGGCTGAGGGTAAAAGCGTCATAACCTTTACATTGAAGAATTTGTTTGGTTTCACGAAACAATTCATCTGTTGAAAACTTGCGTTCCCGAGCCACCCTGTCGCCTCCAATCCATTTTCAATGTCTGATGCAACCATTTATTTTAACATGATTTCGGCCCTTCTCCGTTTTTTCTTTTTCATTCACTGTTTTGGGCGTTTATACATAATGTGGAAAAAAAGCAATTGCGGAGGAGAATGGAGCTTATGTCACTTCCAAATCCGAATTGGTTCAGCCATTGGCACAGGCAATCGCTCATCCCCTTGTTTCAATATTACCGCACCCGGCTGGAGGAGCAATTGCAAGCCACTGCCGACCCCCACAAGAAACAAGCGGGACGGAAGTTGTGGAAGCAAATCTGCAATTTGGAAAAGCAAGTACCTTTTAAAGACCCTTATACCCTTTACCAAACTTTACAGCAACTCATCGCACGATTCCAAAACCTTTCCACGCCCATCACAATTTCTTTTGCTGAAGAAACACCGAAACCGCCGGAATCCCCCAAACCATTGCAAGAACCCCGCGTTCCCGTCGGACAACATCAACTGCCTCCGCTTCCCTATCCCTATGATGCGCTGGAACCGTATATTGATGCGGAAACCATGCAACTGCATCACGACAAACATCATCAAAGCTATGTGGACGGACTGAACCGGGCTGAAAAAATGATCCAAACCGCCCGTCTGGAAGGGGATTTTACTTTGTTGAAGCATTGGGAACGGGAAGCCGCCTTCCACGGTGCCGGCCACTATTTGCACACCATCTTTTGGGAAATCATGAATCCGGAAGGAGGCGGGGAACCGTCCGGCTCTCTCCGAAACCAAATCAATACGGATTTTGGCAGCTTCGAACGGTTTCAGGAACACTTCTCCCGCGCGGCGGAACAGGTGGAAGGAAGCGGTTGGGCCATTTTGGTCTGGAGCCCGAGGGCCCATCGCCTGGAAATTTTGCAAGCGGAAAAACACCAAAACCTTTCCCAGCAAGATGTGATTCCTTTGCTGCCCCTGGATGTTTGGGAACACGCTTATTATTTGAAATATAAAAATAATCGCAAAGCATACATCGACAACTGGTGGAATGTGGTTTATTGGCCGGAAGTAAAAAAACGTTTTTCAACCGTCAGGAAAGTGACCTGGTCCCCTGCTTAAAAAAGGAGGCAATGACTGATGGGCAAAAAAAGAATACATTCGACAAACCGGCAGGAACAACGTCCTGCCAAACCCAAATACACTTCCCGTGCAAACCTTTTTCATCAACAAGTGGTGGCACCGCTGGAAAAAAGATTTCGCCAAGCTTTAAAAGCCCGCCGATATGAAGAAGCCGAATCCCTTTACCGGGAAATCACCGAAGCGAGAAAAGAACACCGGTTATGGATTGACCGTTCCGAAAAAGTACGAATCCGCTGATGAAAAAACCGCCACGATCCAGTGGCGGCTTACCCGACTTTATGTTCAATGCGTAATTTATCGGCAACCATGGCGATAAATTCACTGTTTGTCGGTTTTGCTTTGGTCACGTTAATCGTATAACCGAACAGCTCCCGGATGGAATCCATGTTCCCACGGCTCCAAGCCACTTCGATCGCATGGCGGATCGCCCGTTCCACACGGCTCGGAGTCGTGTTGTATTTTTTGGCAATCCGGGGATACAGCGACTTGGTGATCGCCCCGAGCAACTCCACTTCATTGTAAACCATGGAAATGGCTTCACGTAAATACAGATACCCCTTGATATGGGCCGGGACACCGATCTCATGAATCACATTGGTGATATTGGCATCCAAATTATTGACTTTTTGTCCGGAGGACGCTTTTCCCGACGGGGCGGAAGAGCCGGATTTCACCAGTGCCGGCTTGGAAGCAATGCCTTTCATCTGCCGGATCCGGTGGGTCAACACATCCAGATCAAACGGCTTTAATATGTAATAGGAAGCTCCCAGTTCCACTGCCCGGTGCGTGATGTTCTCCTGGCCAAATGCCGTGAGCATGATCACTTTCGGATCAAACTCCAGATCCATTTGCTGGAGCTGTTCCAATACGCCAAGTCCGTCCAAATGAGGCATGATAATATCCAAGATCAAAACATCGGGAATTTCCTGTTTCAACATTTCAATGACTTCGCCCCCGTGGTGGGCCACACCGATCACTTCAATATCTCCCTGTCCGTTCAAATGTTCTTTAAGCAAATCGGCAAATTCCCGATTATCATCCGCTAGGATCACTCGGATTTTATTCAATGGAAGACCCTCCCAATCGTCCAAAACAGTTTATTTTTTCCATTCGACAAAGAATCAAAACTTCCTGCATTCCGTCTTTTGCTGAGGGCATAATTTTTAAGAAAATAAAAAAATATACAGTTTCATAAAACGAATTCGGTGTAAAACCACGAAAAAGTTGCATATTAAAATTAGAAAGGAGTGAACCGCTTTGAAAAAAACGTCCAACTCCAGCTTGGAACAAAAGAAAAAAGCCGGGAAAACCAAACAGCAAAACAAAACCGAAACCGAATTTGCCGCCGGCTTTGGAAACAAAAAGCTGGAAGGGCCGGACCGTCCGTCAACTTAATTCACTCACCGAAAAACTGGGATTTATCTTCCCGGTTTTTTTTATTTCCAAACTTATAGATTGAAAAACAAGTATATTCAAATAAATACAATTATTGTTATAAAGATTGATTCATCTTTAAATTTCTTTTAACATATTATTTGTCGTTTATTTACTAGATCAATTAATAAATAGTCATAAACATTTATAATCATGTCAATTTTTGCGAGGTGATTGAATGAAAAAGGTCAAAATCAGTCTGGCATGGCAAATATTTATCGGGCTTATCTTGGGAATCATTGTCGGAGCCGTTTTCTTCGGCAATCCGAATATCGAAAAATATCTGCAACCCATTGGCGACATTTTCTTGCGCCTCATTAAAATGATTGTCATCCCCATTGTCATTTCCAGCATCATTGTCGGCGTTGCCGGTGTCGGTGACATCAAAAAACTGGGGAAACTCGGTGGAAAAACCATTCTTTATTTCGAAATCATCACCACCATCGCCCTGCTGGTTGGTTTGCTCGCCGCCAATGTGTTTCAACCGGGTAAGGGCATTGACATGCAATCCATCGAGCAAACCGATATCAGCCAATATCAAGAAACCACGAAAGAAACAGAAGAACACGGGTTCATTGACACCATCGTCCAAATCGTCCCGGAAAACTTGTTTGCGGACATTGTGGAAGGCGACATGTTGGCCATCATCTTCTTCTCCGTCATGTTTGGCCTCGGGATCGCCGCGATCGGTGAAAAAGGAAAACCCGTGCTCAAGTTTTTCCAAGGAACCGCCGATGCCATGTTTTATGTCACCAATACCGTCATGAAATTTGCTCCATTTGGCGTCTTTGCCCTGATCGGGGTCACGGTTTCCAAATTTGGAATCGAATCCTTGATTCCTTTGAGCAAACTGGTGATCTTGGTTTATGCGGCCATGATTTTTTTCATTGTCGTTGTCTTGGGGCTTACCGCGAAAATCGTCGGGGTCAACATTTTCCATTTGGTCAAGATCCTAAAAGACGAATTGATTCTGGCTTACTCCACTTCCAGCTCGGAAGCCGTTTTGCCAAAATTGATGGAGAAAATGGAGCGGTTTGGCTGCCCGAAAGCGATCACTTCGTTTGTCATTCCAACCGGTTATTCGTTTAATCTGGATGGTTCCACGCTGTATCAAGCCATTGCCGCCATTTTCATCGCCCAGATGTATGGCATTGATTTAACCATCACCCAACAGGTCACCCTTTTGCTCACACTCATGATAACCTCCAAAGGAATTGCCGGAGTTCCGGGAGTTTCCTTCGTGGTCTTGTTAGCCACCTTGCATGTTGTCGGCATCCCGGCAGAAGGATTGGCATTCATCGCCGGCGTCGACCGCATTATGGACATGATGCGTACGGTTGTCAACGTCATGGGCAATTCTTTGGCATCGGTCGTCATGTCCAAATGGGAAAAACAATTTAACGAACAAAAAGCCAAAGACTATCTGGAAGAAATCAAAAATGCCGCCTGAGACTGCTGCGTTTCAAACAGCAGTCTTTCTCATTGATTGAAACGACTCATAACATAACACCTTCCCCTCCCCCTTGCAATCTCCATCCGACAGCATCTGACCGTAAAAGATGCAATTTAAACTCCATGGAATGAAATTATGAATGACTTTATCTGATTTACTCCTTTTTTATAGATTTCCTTCCTGATTTCTTCGCTCATCACTACCCTTCCAAGACAAAATATACTAATATAAAAAAATATGTTGAAAAAAATTTGTATTTTTCCCTTAAACCATCCATTTCAAGCGCCTTTAAAAAAGAATTAACAATATAGACAAGATTGCGTTAAATCGAATATTACAAAAACAAGTATAATTGGCTATGATTTATGATTATTTACATAGGTTGTAAACCGTAAACCGGTTTGCAAATAAATCGAAATATTGCTTAAACAGAGTGAACCCCCGGGTTCATTCTGTCTGTTATGACAGCCATGAAATCACATCCAAAGAAAGGAAGGTGAATCTGTTACGGAAAACAAATCACATACATAGCTTGCGTCAGGGGAAGGAAATGGTTTAAAGCCAGACCTTCTGCTTTTGTTTTCCGTAACCGTGTGTATGCGTCACATGCGAAAAAACATGACCCACCGCCTCCTGATGGCAATCATCTGCATGATGATCGGAATGGTCATTCCATTGTCACCGGCGATTTCCCACGCTGAAGGAGGCGGCATCAACGTTCCTTCGGTCGATGACCATTTTTACAAGCCGAAGGAAGGGCCGAAACCGGAAGAGCAAAAAAAGATCAACGATGAAAACACCAAAGTGGAAACACCGGAGCAAAAACAACAACCGCAATCCAAAAACGAAAAGAAAAACGACGGTCCGGATCCCTGGACAGTCATGAAATTTGTGATCAATGACTTTTTCAAAGAACAAGCCGCTTCCATTGAACCTTATATATACAATCCAATTGATGAAATCTCCCCCAAAGGAGCCGTTTACGGCAACATAGTGAAAATCCCGCGGTCAGCCATGGGAAACTTGGTTTTTAAAGATGGGTCCGCCGGGAAAATCTTTATTGATACTTGGGATGGGGCAGAAAAGGGCAAAGAAGTTTGGGATAAATATAAAGATTTGAGAACCATTCAAAGTTTAGAAAGACAATTAGTTTCAGCAAATACATCTTTAACACAGGCTGCAGAAATTCAAAGTCAAATCGGGAAACTCAGTTCCGTTTCTAAATTGTCCAAAGGTCTCGGCTGGGTTGGCATTGGTGTTGCCGCTATCGATACAGGAAATAATCTGATTGACACCTACAAAAATTGGAAAGCCGGCAAAGGTGCCGAAGCCCGGGATGCAGCCATCAAAGCTGTGGGAAGTTTCGGTGAAGGTCTGATTTCGGCAGGAGCCTTGATGGGACCCACTCCTTGGGGAATCGGTTTAGCCGCTGCCGGTACGGTATTATGGGCTGGAAGTGCCATTTGGACCCATCGGGAAGGCATCAAAAAGATGGCACAAGGAGCCGTTGATTTGGCGAAAAAAGGGGTTAACGCCGTGAAGAATGGTGTAAAATCGGCTTGGAACAAACTTTTCGGTTAAACAAAGGAGGGCTAAAACAATGAATTTGGAAGAATTAAAAGGCAGACCCAATCCGGAACCACCGGAATTGATTAAAACTGTGGCAAAAGGCTACTTAAAAGATGGAGAACAATTTAATATATTCCCCCAAAAGGCGGTTATAAATGATGAAGCATTCTATTTTGCAACTTACAGCTATTCTAAAGAAAATATAACTGGCTTTTTAATTGTTAAAGAAGATGGTACTTTACCTCTTCATAAGGATTGTATAGATGTTTATCTTTATCTTTCCGGAGTTGAAACCGGACTGACAAATGTTCTTGCCTATGGCTCCGACTGGTCCAAAAGACCGATGGGGGTGTGGAAAAAGTTGCAATCCCTGTTGGATTCTTTTGCAGATACGGTCCATGCTTCCAATGATCCCGCTTTTCAAAAGGGATATGATGTCTTTTGTTCCATCCCCAATACCATGTTTGAAACACAGGATCAGCTGAAAGAAGTCGTGGAAAACGCAAAAAAATATTACACTGAATTGACGACAGATTATGTTGTTACAAAAGAATTCCACGATAAAGTGGACGAAAATTACCGTCTTATGATGGAGAATATGAAAAAACAATTTGAAGTGCAGATTGAAACGGAAGAAGAACGGACAAAATTCATGAAGCAACTAAAAGCATCCATTTCTTTTCTGGATCTCTCGAAAAAATTTTCCTATATGCGGCTGAATAAACTGCATAAATGGCTGAATGCCGATCAAGCAACAATGATGGAGTACGAAAAATTCAAAGCAGATGTTTCAAGAGAAAAATCCAGTGAATCAAAAAGGAAAGAACAAATAGAAAGTATTCGCAACCCCAGAGACTAAATGTTGAAGGAGGACAAAATGCTCATTCGGGATTCGTTTCAACTGTATCGCGAAGAATTTGGCAAGATTTTAATGCTGGGTTTGATCGTGATCGTTCCAATCCAGTTTCTGTGTATACTCATCAACAACTATTTATATTTCTATTATTGGTTACCTCAGATTCATATCGCTGATTTGTTCTACGGCATCAATATGTTGATTGCCGGATCACTGGTCCAAATTCCCTTTATCAAGATCTTGGACAGTTACCGGAAACGGGAATACATTGAGTTTTCGAGTGCATACGGGAGCTTTTGGCAATATGGTTTTGTCGTTTTTGTGATGTCCGTTCTCTATACTTTGGGAGTGGTCACCGGAACTATCCTTCTGCTTATCCCGGGATTTGTTTTGATGGTTCTGTTTAATGCCTTCCCGTTTGCCGTGGTCCTGGACGAAAAAAAATGGTGGGAAGGCTTCAAGCAAGCCTTTCAATTTGGCAAAAGCAATTTCTGGAAACTGTGTGGTATTATTTTTGGCTTCTTGATCGTGGAGCTGGCTGTCGAGTGGATCGTCCAATCGATCACATTCTTATTCACCGACCGCTACCTCGTGGTGGCATCCGTGGTCATGCTGGTCAATATGTTGTTTGTTCCGCTTGTCACTTTTGCCACCGGCTTGTTATACCAAGATTGGAAAGAACAACCCGACTCAGCAATTTGAAGCCAAATTCAAAGGCAAGATTCCGAAAATGGATTCTTGCCTTTTTTTTCTTGTTGGTTTGCTCTTTGTTTGTATAAAAGTATTTTGAATTAGAATTTTTTTATATAAAAAAGCAGGTTTTCCCTCCTTTGTAGCCAATTATATAGTCAGAATATTTTTATAAGGAGGGTTTTTCTTGGCCAAAAAATTGGTAGTCCTCAGTTTGTTTGTGGTCACCCTGCTGGCATGGACTCCGGCCTTTGCTTACAATTTGTGGGGTTACAGATGGTCAAGCAGCAATATTACGTATGAATGCGATATGGGAGGCGACTATACGACACAGTGCGAAAACGGCGCTGCGGAATGGAGCAGCCGGACGGATGTAAATCTCAGTTACGGAGGGTCCAGTGCCGGGATTCGCACGGAGGCCGGCAATTATGGAAATGTTTCCTGGAGCGGCCTTTGCACCGTTACTTCCGCTTCAGGCAGCACGGTTTACCAAATGGATATTTCCATCAACCGTTATTATACCGACAGTTATTCCTCTCAGGTTCGAAAAGGAGTCATCACGCACGAACTGGGGCATGCGATCGGTCTTGCCCATGAAGACCGGCTGGGACCCGGTGGAGCAGTCATGTACAGCAATGACGGGAGAACGGTTTATTCCCCGACCCAGGATGACATCAGCGGAGTGAATGCCATTTATTAATTTTTAAGGAGGTTTATTTATGCTGAGGAAGTCCAAACACCTTCTTTATTCCATCGGGATCACAAGTCTTGCTTTGTTGACGGCGGCCGGGATCTATGTTTCTTTCTTCCAACCGAAAGAGGTGGAAGTGGGTGTGTCCTTGAACAAAATGTATTCCAGTGTGAAAGAAATGCAGCAAGAAGCTGATTTAATCGTGGAGGGCAAGGCTCTTTCCGGGCAAAAAAGTTTTTTCTATGACCGGGTTCCGTTTACCCTGACTTCGTTCCAAATTGATCAGGTCTATGAAGGGAACGCTCCGCAAAAAGTCATATCCATTTTGGAAACCGGTGGTGTACAGAAAAATATGAATTTTACCGTGGAAGGAAATGAAGTCATGGATGCGGATGACTCGTATGTTTTGTTATTGAAAAAATACGAAGGTCCGGTGACAAATGATCCCAGTTACGTGATCGTGGGCGCTTATCAAGGGAAATTTGCTTTGGATGGAAACCGGGTTTCTGCTGCTGAGCAAGTGGATGCGGCCCTTCAACAAATTCAGACGAAAGATCAACTTTTAAAACAACTGGATCGATCCTGAAGAGAAAAAAGCGGCTACGATGTGTAGCCGCTGTTGATTGAATCACCCCTGCATCTTGCAACATCCATTCGATAAAAGTTCCATATCCCGAAGTTGGATCATTGACAAACACGTGAGTTACTGCCCCAATTAATTTTCCGTTTTGAATGATCGGGCTTCCACTCATTCCCTGGACAATGCCGCCGGTTTTTTTCAATAACCGGGGATCCGTCACTTTGATGATCAATCCTTTGGTCGCCGGAAATTTTTGTTTGATGGCATGCACGATTTCAATGTTGTATTCCTCCACTTTTTGCCCCTCAACCACCGTCAGGATTTTGGCAGGGCCCTCTTTCACTTCATCAGCGAGAGCAACCGGAATCGGTTTTTGGTATTTTCCGTTAGCCGGGGCCTCATTCATCTGCCCGAAAATCCCGAACGGTGTATTCTGGCGGATGTTCCCCAACACTTGATTTTCCCTGAAGAAAATGGCTCTTTTTTCACCCGGTTCACCAGATTCCCCTTTTTGAATCGAGGTCACATTGGATTGGACAATCTTTCCTTCCCCCACACGAATCGGCAGTCCGGTATCCACGTCTGTCACGACATGTCCCAATGCCCCGTACACATGTTTTTCAGGATCATAAAAGGTCAGCGTTCCCATCCCGGCCGCGGAGTCGCGGATATAAATCCCCAAGCGGTAACGGTTTTCCCTGGCATCTTTTTGTGCCTGAATGGTGGTGTTTTTTTGTTTTCCTTCCCGTATCAGTGTGACCCGGATCGGTTTATCCTCCGATTTTTCGACTTCTTTGGCCACATCCTGCACCCGGTTGACCGGCTTTCCGTTCATGGCCACAATATAATCGCCGATCCGGATGTCAGCTTTTTCAGCCGGTGAATCCACCTTTTCATCGCTGGTCTGGATACGATGGTGGCCGACGACAATCACTCCTTTGGAATAAACCTTCACTCCAATGGATTGTCCGCCGGGGATCACCTTTAACCGGGGATAAACATTCACTTGGACTTTTTTAATCGGGAATGCACCAAATAAGTTCAGGGTCAGCCAAGTCTTTCCGGCTGCGTTGGTAAATAAAGTGACAGGCTTTTTGAGATCCACCGGAACCTCAGCTTGACGGAATCCGTTCACATGGAGAATACGGGGATCGGATACACTGGCAGTAGCGGTGGCAGGCATGGATAAAGGAAGCTGTTTTGATTCACCCTGAAAAAGGCGGATCTCATGTGGAAATTGGATCCATTGCTGAAAGACACTTGTAGTACTTCCCAACATCAGGAGAAGCACCAGGAGAAATCCCAACCATTTTCGTTTCCCTTTGCTTTGCAATCTTACCACTCTCCTGAGCTTCCCGCCTTCCCTTTCGCCAATTTTGAAAGGTGCAGCTTACTAATCTTAAGGTAACCGCTTCGCCGGCCTTTTATGTCCTTCAAAACATTCCTGCTCATGAACATGTTCCCTGAAAAACCAAATGCACTGTAAAAACAAAAAAGCCTTTAACACCTGGGTTAAAGGCACTCACCTCACATATTGTTTCTTTTGTTCTTCAGCCAGCCGGATCATTTCCCGGGCGTGACTCCGGGTCGTACTGGTCACTTCCACGCCGCCCAGCATGCGCGCCAATTCAATCGTGCGACCTTCCATGTCCAGCTTCTTCACTTTTGTCCTTGTTTTGGATTGCAACACTTCTTTTGCAATGTACATATGGCAATCCGCCATACAAGCCACTTGGGGCAAATGCGTCACGCACAGGACTTGATGCCTGTTCGACAAAAACGCAATTTTTTCCGCAATGGCCTGCGCTGCGCGGCCGCTCACTCCCGTGTCAATTTCGTCAAAGACCAATGTATCATTCCGGTTCACTTCGGTAAAAATACACTTGAGCGCCAGCATCAGCCGGGACAATTCTCCCCCGGAAGCGATTTTGGCAAGCGGCTTTAACGGTTCGCCAGGGTTGGGGGCAATCTGAAACTCAATTTGATCCTGCCCGTGAGCATAAAAAACGTCATGTCGGTAAGGCTCCGGGAAAAAGGCGACATGAAAAACGGTCGACCCCATGTTTAAATCCTTCAATTCCTGCTCCACTCTGGTTTCCAATGCGGATGCGGCTTTTTTCCGTTTCGATGTCAGTTTTTGCGCCAATTCTTTCAATTGCTCTGTATATTGGCGGCATTTTGCGCTGAGTTCCGCTTCAATTTCCTCATGATTTTCCAGTTCATGCAGTTCCTGATCCACTTGTTCTTTATAAGCCAAAATCTCCTCAATGCTGTCCCCGTATTTGCGTTTTAATTGGTGAATCAAATGGATTCTTTCTTCCACTTCGTACAAGCGTTTGGGATCGAACTCAAAATTGTCCTGATAGCGGGCAATTTCATGAGCCGCTTCTTCCAGTTGATAACAGGCCGACCGGGCCAGTTCCGCCACATTTTCCAAAGACTCGTCCACTTCCGCAATCTGGCTTAAATGGGATATCGCCTCCTGCACGAGGCTGATGCCTCCCTGTTCCCCGTTTAAGTATTCATATGCCTTCGCACTGTGGACCATCAGTTTCTCGGCGGAAGCCAACCGTTTATGTTCCGATTCCAAAGCTTCTTCTTCCCCGGGGGTCAACTGTGCCGCTTCAATTTCATCGGCTTGGAAACGGAGCAAATCCAAACGCCGGTCCAAATCCCTCTGATTTTTTCGCAATTGTTCCAATTGGCGCTTGACTTTATCGTAAGAAACATAGATCTCTTCATACTGCCGGCGCAATGAAAGAATTTCCTCGCCGCCGAAATGGTCCAGCCACTCCAAATGTTCCTCCGTTTTCAGCAACGATTGGTGCTCGTGCTGTCCGGAGATGTCAATCAAGCGGGGGCCGACTTGTTTGAGCAAAGACAGCGTGACCACTCTTCCATTGATCCGGCAGGTGCTTTTCCCTTGTGCGGTGATCTCCCTGCGGATGATGATTTGATCCAACTCTTCCTCATCAAATCCCCACTCCACCAGCGGAGCCCGTGCAGCGTGCTCCGGATCCAGTTCAAACACCGCTTCGATTTCGGCTTTTCCTTCTCCATGGCGGACAAAATCCGCGGATGCCCTGCCGCCGGCAACCAAGCCCAGCGCATCAATCAAAATGGATTTCCCGGCGCCCGTTTCGCCTGTTAACACATGAAACCCATGGTCAAACGCGATATGCACCTCTTCGATGATGGCAAAGTGGCGAATAACGAGTTCCTTCAGCATCCCGACCGCCTCCTTACAGCAAATCCAGGAAGCGCTGCATTAATTGAGGTGCTTGGGCTTTGGTCCGGGAAATGATCAATATGGTGTCATCCCCTGCAATCGTTCCCATCATTTCTTCCCAATCCAAATGATCCAACAAAGCAGCCACGGCTTGGGCATTACCGGGCAAGGTTTTGAGCAAAACCAGGTTTTCGCTGTAATCGATGCTCACAAAAGATTCCTGAAGGGTCCGCTTTAATTTTCTTAACGGATCAAAACGTTTTTCCCCGGTGGGAAGCGAATATTTGTATGCCCCACTGGCTGTCGGAACTTTCACCAGATGCAATTCTTTAATGTCCCTGGAGACGGTTGCCTGTGTCACATTGAAACCCGCTTTTTTCAATTCTGCGACCAAATCGTCTTGCGTTTCAATCTCCTTACTTGAAATGATTTCACGGATTTTAATATGGCGCTGTGCCTTCATGTTCTCCACCTACCCTGCTAACATCCACACTCTCGCCTTGCAGTTTTTGGCGTACCACCTCAAAAAATGAACGGTCCTGCCATTTGATCAGCAAAGCGGAGTGCTTATAACGCTTAACCCGGACAATATCTCCTTCCTTCAAACAATAGCCGATCTGCCCGTCGATGGTGATTCCCATCTCCCGGTGAACGGCCGAAACATGGATATCGATGACCGATTCAGACGGAAGCACCATGGGTCTGGAAGTCAATGTGTGCGAACAAATCGGCGTCAAAAGCAATGCCCGGATTCCCGGATAAACAATCGGCCCTCCGCAGGACAAGGAATATGCGGTCGAACCGGTCGGCGTGGAAATAATGACCCCATCGCCTGTATAGGTTCCGAGAAAATTCCCGTCCATATACGCCGTGCATGTGATCATCCGGCCGAAAGAGCCTTTGGCGATCCCCACATCATTGAGCGCAACCCCAGATTCAATCACACGGCCGTTGCGGATGACTTCCGCTTTCAGCATCAGGCGGCATTCGATCACATAATCCCCGGAAAGCACCCGTTCAATCGCTTCGGACAGACCGCCGGTTTCCGCTTCGGACAAAAAGCCCAGATTTCCCAAATTAAAACCGAGAATCGGGATTTGGTACCGGGCTAACTGTCTGGCCACCCCCAGCAAGGTTCCGTCGCCGCCCAGGACAAAGACAAGTTCGACACGGCTGGCGAATTCCTCCAAAGGAAGCCCCAATTCTGGATATCCCAAGTCAGCGGCAATATCCGGCTCGAAACAGACAGCAACCCCTCTGGTTTCCAATTCCCGTTTCATTTTCTCTGCAACCGCAAAAGCTTTCGGTTTGGATCGATTTACTTTAATCCCGATTGTTTTCAACCATTTCCACCCCAATAACCACGTTGCAATCATAATAATATAAACACAGCGGCGAACAAGATCAATAGCACCGGTGCCAAATAAAACAAAACATGTTTATTCTTTTGAAAGGAGACATCCGGTATGTCAAATTCGATCTCCTTGATCGTTCCCTGCTCGCGGTCCACATACAAAATGGCATCCGGACGGTACAACAAATAATACGGCAGGAAAAAGTCCCTCAATCCGGCTCCGGATTCCCGGACCGGTTTGCGCGATCTTGCGACAATCACAATATACCATGCATCCTCGCGGCGGGCGAAATAATCGATGAACAACCGGCTGGCATACTGGCGACCGCCGTAACCGATGTCAAACAGAATCCTTTCTTTCTCCCCCACCACTTCATAGCCGTGTTGCCGCAACAAGTCCGGAACTTCCCCCTCAATCTCTTCATCCGGTTCTTTCGTTGTCGGGTATAAATCCAATAACTTTTTCCAAATCAAATAAAAGATGACTCCGATTAGCAGAAAAAGTACAAGGGTATCGCCCGGTCGGGTCACCATTCCCCCCTCCTTTACCTACTAATTCGAAGTCATGCGGGTGAACCCTTTTTTCAATTCATCAAAACCGCTTGTGCGCTTCATCCACCACTTCTTTTATCTTTGCTGCCCAATCGGTGTTGCTTTCCCGGGTTTTCGGGAAAGTGAGGTATCCCAGAAATTCAATGTTTCCTTCCCCACCCTGAATCGGGGATGGCGTGATTCCTTCCACCTGGTAATTCAGGGATTCGGCCAGTTGCACGGTATTCATCAAAACTTTCCGGTGCACTTTGGGATCTTTGACAATTCCTTTTTTGCCGACTTCTTCTTTGCCCGCTTCAAATTGGGGCTTGATCAAAGCCACCACTTCCCCGCCGCGGCTGAGCAGATCCCTCAAATTGGGAAAGATATGCTTTAAGGAAATAAATGAAACATCTATCACGGCAAAGTCAGGGATATCCCCTGTCAAATGTTCCGGTTTGACATACCGGAAGTTCGTCCGCTCCATCACGATCACCCGCGGATCTTGCCGCAATTTCCAAGCGAGTTGCCCATAGCCGACATCAATGGCATACACCTGTTTTGCACCGTTTTGCAGCGCACAATCGGTAAATCCCCCGGTGGAAGCCCCGATATCCAAAAGGACGCGGTTTTTCAAATCGATGCCAAATGTTTTCACCGCTTCTTCCAGTTTCAATCCGCCACGGCTGACATAAGGGTGAAGTTGCCCTTTCACCTCGATGGACACATCCACCGGAACTTTGGTCCCTGCTTTTTCGATCCGTTCCTGATTTACGTAAACCAGTCCGGCCATGATGGATCGTTTGGCCTGCTCACGGCTTGCAAACAGGCCTTTTTGAACCAGTAAAGTATCAATGCGTTCCTTTTTTTCCACGTTCAACCCTCAAGCTTTTTGGATTTTTTGTGATAAAAATCTGTTAACAGTATCGGCAATGCCTTCCGGAGTTAATCCGACTTCTCTCCGTTGGTCATCGATGCTTCCGTGTTCCACATAGACATCCGGAACCCCCAAAATTTTCACCTTGGGCATGTCGATTTCTTTTTGCTGGTAATACTCCAGCACGGCGCTTCCGAAACCGCCAAGCACCGCGGCTTCTTCCACCGTGATCAACGGTATGTTTTCTTCAACCAGCTGATCCAGAAGCGCGGTATCCAGCGGCTTGGCAAACCGGGCGTTGATCACACGCGCATCAATACCCTTTTCTTTCAACCGTTCAGCCGCTTCCAAAGAGGTCTGAACCATCGGTCCCAGTGCCAGAATGGCCACATCCTTTCCGGGTCTCACCTCTTCCGCTTTCCCGATAGGCACCAACTTCAATTCATCATCCATCGGAACCCCGACCCCGGCGCTTTTGGAGTACCTGACGGCGACAGGCCCGTCGTTGTATTGGACGGCCGTATGGATCATGTGCTGCAATTCATTTTCATCTTTTGGCATCATGATCACCATGTTTGGCTGACTGCGCATATATCCGATGTCATAAATTCCCTGATGGGTTTCCCCGTCTTCACCGACAAATCCGGCCCGGTCCACTGCAAAAACCACATTCAGGTTCTGCCGGCATACGTCGTGAACCAGTTGATCATAGCCTCTTTGCAAAAAGGTGGAATAAATGGCGAGTACCGGTTTCATCCCTTGGGTTGCAAGGCCTGCAGCAAAAGTGACAGCATGTTGTTCCGCGATTCCCACATCAAAACAACGATGCGGAAACTTTTTCTGAAAATCATCCAATTTGGAACCGGTCAGCATCGCCGGGGTGATCGCGACAATGCGATCGTCTTTTTCAGCCAGCTTCACCAAGGTTTTTCCAAAAACCGAGGGGTAAGTCGGAGGACCTCCTGCTTTCTTTTGAAAAGCACCGGATTCAATTTTGTACGTTCCGACACCGTGATACACGACGGAATCATCTTCGGCGGGCTTATACCCGTATCCTTTTCTCGTGATGACATGGACCAAGACCGGCCCTTTGGTTTTGCCGGCCAAACGCAGGCTTTCCATCAATTCATCCAATTGATGGCCGTCAACCGGCCCGATGTAAGTAAAGCCCAAGTGTTCAAAAAAGACTCCGGATACCACCAAATATTTCAGACTGTCTTTTATTCTTTCCAATGTTTTGGCGAAAGGCACGCCGACCGTCGGAATCTTCTTCAAAAGATGCTGGATTTCGTCTTTCATCTTGTTATAGCTTTTGTTTGTGCGAAGACGGGCCAAATGATTGTGAATGGCACCGACATTCGGGCTGATGGACATTTCATTGTCATTTAAAATGACAATCATATCGCTTTGGGATTCCCCGATATGGTTGAGTGCTTCCAAAGCCATGCCGCCGGTCAGGGCTCCATCCCCGATCACCGGGATGACTTTGTAGTCTTCCCCTTTCAAATCCCGGGCCGCAACCATTCCCATCGCCCCGGACAAGGACGTGCTGCTGTGTCCGGTTTCCCAGCAGTCATGCTCCGATTCTCTCATTTTCGGAAAACCGCACAACCCTTTGTACTGTCGCAAAGTGGAAAACATTTCGCGGCGGCCCGTCAAAATTTTATGCACATAAGCCTGATGGCCGACATCCCACAAAATTTTGTCCCGGGGACTGTCAAACAGATAATGAAGGGCAATCGTCAGTTCCACCACGCCCAGATTGGAGGCCAAATGTCCTCCGGTCTTCGACAAACTTTCAATGAGAAACCGGCGGATTTCATCCGCCAATTTCGGAAGTTCTTCCACAGGTAATTTTTTTAATTCATCTGGCGAATTAATCTGCTCGAGGTGCACGAAAAACGCCTCGCTTTCGCTTTCTTTTCATTTTGGTTTACAAGACTTACTTGAAAAATAATATGATGAGCAAAGGAAATTGACAAGCGGCTTTGGTCCGAAAAATCACTGCAAAGAAAGAGCGTTGTTGGAAGCGATTACGACACCACAAGGTCAAGTCCGCTTTCAAAGCGGCCTTTCCCCGCATTCGCGGGTTTCCCGCCGCCTTCGTTGCCATCATGAATATGATCCGATACAGATGAGTCCTTCTCCATCCCGTCTCTTTATAAATGCAGTGACGTGCTCCTGAACACCCGTCATCTTTCCTTTGCCCGAATCCATTCAGAAAAATGCCGGCCGCAAGGACCGGTGCCGTTCATCGTTTCTCCAACGATGGATATGTATTTTTCCCGGTTCACGCAAGTGGTGCCCCTTGGGACGAGTACCGCATCAAGCAGGCTTTTCCGGCAACATACAGCCTGCTTGTCATCTGACGGTTCCCGATGTGCCTCCTTTTTCAAGAGACCCACTCACTGAAAACATATTTTATTATAGCACAAGGCTCTCTCTTTATCATACATTGGCGTCAATGATCACGGGACAATAAATAATCGGCGATTTCCAACAACCGGGACGGTTCAATCCCGGGATGGGACATCAACGTGTTTTTGGCATCCTCCGTGAGCAATTTCAGCCTTCTTTTGGATTCTTCAAGACCGAGCAATGACGGATACGTTGCTTTGTTGGATTTGATGTCGCTTCCGGCCGGTTTCCCGATCACTTCGGTGGTGCCGGTCACATCCAAAATATCGTCCTGGATTTGATACGCAAGACCGATTTGATAAGCAAAACGCGTCAAAGCATCCAGCACGGAGGGTTCAGCCTGGCAAAAATGCGCCCCCATGCGCACCGAAAAGGCGATCAAATCCCCGGTTTTTCTTTTGTGGATGCTTTCCAGTTCTTCCAAGCTGATCTTCCGGTTTTCACTCAACAGGTCATCCGACTGGCCTCCGACCATTCCGCGCGCCCCTGCACTTCGGGCTCCTTCTTCAATCATCGTCAGAGCC
This sequence comes from Thermoactinomyces sp. CICC 23799, assembly GCF_016055145.1. Taxonomy (NCBI): domain Bacteria; kingdom Bacillati; phylum Bacillota; class Bacilli; order Caryophanales; family Thermoactinomycetaceae; genus Thermoactinomyces; species Thermoactinomyces sp. CICC 23799. The sequence goes on along the minus strand of NZ_JAECVV010000006.1, from coordinate 169,852 downwards.
ACTTCGGCAGGCAATCCTTCTTTTTTGGCCGCGGCGGCCATTAAACCGAATGCTTCTGTCAGCAGGGCATCCCCGGCCAAAATGGCCTGAGCCTCCCCAAACACTTTGTGGTTGGTCAGCTTCCCCCGCCTGTAATCGTCGTCGTCCATGCTCGGCAAGTCATCATGAATCAGGGAATACGTATGAATCATTTCAATGGCACAGGCAAAAGGCAGGGCTTTTTCGGGATCTTTTCCAAGCGACTCCACGGTGGCCAGCGTCAACACCGGACGCAACCGTTTCCCCCCGGCCAACAGCGAATACCGCATGGATTGCCGCAACACATCGGGCAGGCTGTCCATCTGATCCAAATATTGTTCCAAAGCCCGGTGAACCCGATCCGCTTGTTCCTTGATATATGATGTAATGGATTGCACTTACTCCAAATCCTCCTCTATTTCAAAAGGTTTTTTCAGCCACTCTCCATTCTCCTTGACCAGCATCTCGACCTGATGTTCCGCCCATTCCAGCTTCTTTCCGCAAACATGGGCCAACTTCATTCCTTCATCAAACAACTGAATCGCCTGCTCCAGAGGAGTGTCGCCTTTTTCCAGCTGCTGCACCACTTGTTCCAGCCGTTTCAACGCATCTTCAAACGGCAGGGACTCGAATGCGGACAGATCTTTTGATTCAGTCATTTTTTTCCTCCTCCGCTCTGTACACTTGACATCTCAACCGCCCGTCGGGGAGACGGACTTGAATCAAATCCCCGGGCTCCGCTTGCCGGACGGATTTAATCAGTTCATTCTTATGAAGGCGGTAAACGAGAGAATATCCGCGTTGCATGACCTTTAACGGACTCAATGCATCCAATTGGGCCAGTTGGTGATGGTAGCGTTGTATTTCGGTTTTCAGCCGCTGATGCATCAGGGTCCGGCTGTCTTTGATCAATAACGCCAACTGCTCACTCAGTTTAGACAATTTTTGCGACGGATGGCAAGCCTTTAATTGAAACTTCATTTCGGAAAAATCACGTTTTTTGGTTTCAAGCGATGCTTGCATGGCATGCTCCAGCCGCGTCTGTAAATGATCAAGCCGTTGGGTGTATTGTAAGAGGCGTGCTTTCGGATCCAGAAAGACAGCCCGGTTGACTTGGTTTTTCACCCGTTCTTTCATCCGGTCCAGGACCGACTGCTGAGACTGAATCAAACGCCGGGTTAACTGAGCGGTTTGATTTTTCAGCTCCAGCAGCTCGGGAACCACAAACTCCGCTGCTGCCGTCGGGGTGGGAGCCCGTAAATCGGCCACCAAATCGCTGATGGTTACATCGGTTTCGTGCCCGACGGCCGATACCACCGGCAATTTGGAACGATAAATGCTCCGGGCAACCACTTCTTCATTGAATGCCCACAATTCCTCCAACGAGCCGCCGCCTCTTCCGACAATCAACACATCCACTTCATCCATTTCGTTCATGTGATCAATGGCTCTGGCGATTTCGTGTGCCGCTTCATCCCCTTGAACCGAAACCGGATATAAGAGAATGGATGCAATCGGATAGCGCCGGCGAATCGTTACAATAATATCACGAACAGCGGCTCCGCTGGCAGAGGTAATTACCCCCACTTTTCCCGGAAATTTCGGCAGAGGCTTTTTTTCTTTGTCAAACAACCCTTCCGCCGAAAGTTTTTCTTTCAGCCGCTCAAAAGCAATGTACAAATCCCCGGTTCCGCTGAGCCGCATATCTTGCACATAAATCTGCAGATGACCGTTTTTCATGTATAAAGAAACATACCCGCGGACCAACACCCGGTCCCCGTTTTTGGGCACAAAACGCAACCGGCGGTTGTTTCCCGCAAACATGACCGCATCGATGGCGGCTTGATCATCCTTGATGGTGAAATACATATGGCGGCTTTTCCGGTTTTGGGAGAAATTTGTAATTTCTCCTTCCAGCCAGATCTTTTTTAAATTTTCATCCAGATTCAGCGACGTATAAAGGTATTCCACCAGGTCAGTGACTGACCAGACATCGCGTTCCGGTTCACGGAACATAACTTCCCCTCACTTTGCCTTTTTAAATCACTCATCTTTTCCATTATAAAAGAAAGAGGCTCTCCTCCAACAGAGGAAGCCTCTTCTTTTTCATTTATTTTGCACGTTGCCACAGCTTTTTCGCCGCCGTGACGGTGTTTTTCATCAGCATTGCCACCGTCATCGGGCCGACGCCGCCCGGCACCGGGGTAATCGCCGAGCAAACCGGCGCCACTTCTTCAAAATTCACGTCTCCCACCAATTTGCCGGCTTCATTCCGGTTCATTCCCACATCAATCACCACGGCCCCGGGTTTGACAAACTCTTTGGTGATCATTTCGCCTCTTCCCACAGCGGCCACGAGAATATCCGCCTGGCGGGTGTGATGAGCCAGATCCGCTGTTTTCGAATGGCACAATGTCACGGTGGCATTGGCTTGTTGCAACAACATGGCCATCGGCTTGCCGACAATATTGCTTCTTCCCACGACCACCGCATGTTTTCCTTCGAGAGAAATCCCCGTCCGTTTAAACAATTGCATGATTCCGTAAGGCGTGCACGGCAACAAACCGTTTTGTCCGATCATCATTTTTCCCATATTGACGGGGGAAAAGCCGTCCACATCTTTGGACGGGGAAATGGTTGCAATCACTTTATCCGGGTCGATGTGAGCAGGCAGGGGCAGTTGCACCAAAATCCCGTGGATGGCCGGGTCCTCATTCAATTCTTTCACCTGATTCAACAACTCTTCTTCTTGAACGGTTTCCTCCATCCGGATTAACCGGGAGTGGATGCCGATTTCTTCCGATGCCCGGATTTTACTCCGCACATACGTTTCGGACGCAGGGTTGTTTCCAACCAGAATGACGGCCAACCCCGGCTTCAATCCCTCTTCGGCTAATTGGCTGACTTCTTCTTTCAGTTCCGCACGGATTTCTTTGGCGATTTGTTTTCCATCAATCAATTGATAAGACAACGCGCTCACTTCCTTAACATTAAAGGTTAATTATTAATTAATGTTCAGTTTATATGTTAAATGTTTTGATGTAAAGACTTTATGCAAACACTTAAAATACAAGCGTTTTCATATACAAAAAAGAGGGGAGATCTCCGTCCCCTCTCCTCTTTTTTAAAAATTATTGTTCGGTTATTTGCCCGGCTTCTTCTTTTGCCACTCTTCCCAAAACCCCGTTGATAAACCGGCCGGATTCTTCGCCGGAAAAAGACTTGGCCAGTTCGACCGCTTCATTGATCACCACAGCCTTGGGCACATCTTTTTCATATAACAATTCAAATATGGCCAAGCGTAAGATCATTTTATCCACAGTGGGAATCCGTTCCAATGACCAGCCTTTTTTCAACAAGGGGCGAAACACTTCATCCAGACGGAAAGCGTTTTGCAAGATCCCTTCTGTTAAATGCAAAAAATACGAACGCTCTTCCCCGGCGAGTCCGGTGCTTCGCACAGACACAATTTCCTCTTGTTCCTCCGGGCGAAATTCACACTCATACAATGTTTGAATCACTTTTTCCCTGATCTCTCTTCTGCTCATCAACAATCCCCCAAAAAGAAGCCCGAGCCATGCAGCCCGGTCTTCGATCTTCCCTCTTTATTTTAACCAAAAAACAGCACAAGCCATTCTTATTTCACACGTGGCGGGTTTGGCTCATTCTCGTCCCCGGAATCGTTTGCCGGCATTTTGATGCCGCTGATTTTGACGGAAACTTGATCCACTTGAAGCCCGGTCATGTTTTCGATGGCTTGTTTTACTTCTTCCTGCACTTTGCGGCCAAGTTCAGGAATATTGAAACCATATTGTACCACAATGGACAAGTCAACGGCCAGTTGTTCTCCCAAATCCACATGAATTCCTTTTTTCAAATTTTTGCGGCCCAACAACTGATTGATATTGGCGGCGGTTCCCCCGCTCAACCCGATGACGCCGTCGACGGAAGACGCTGCAATCCCTGAGATGATTTGGATCACTTCCGGCGCAATCTCAATCTTGCCAATCGCATTTTGATCGTACTCATAAATTTCATTCATTGATCCATACTCTCCTTATTTAATGGATTCTTCTCCAGGAAAAGAATATCAAAATCCCCTTCGGCAAATTTCGGATGTTGCATCAGTTTCAGGTGGAACGGAATGGTTGTGTGAATTCCGTCGATCGCAAATTCATTTAATGCCCGTTTCATCCGCTCAATCGCCTCATTGCGATCTTTTCCCCATACAATCAACTTTGCCACCATGGAATCATAGAACGGCTGAATTTTGAAGCCTTGATAACAAGCGCTGTCCACCCGCACTCCGTTTCCTCCCGGCGGCAGGTAGAATTGGATGGTTCCGGGGGAAGGCATGAAATCTTTTTCCGGACGCTCGGCATTGATCCGGCATTCAATCGACCAACCGTTGATCCGGACTTCTTCCTGACGGAGCGAAAGTTTCTCGCCGGCGGCAATCCGGATTTGCTCTTTCACCAAATCCACGCCCGTTATCAACTCGGTCACCGGATGCTCTACCTGGATGCGTGTATTCATTTCCATGAAATAAAAGTTTCCTTCTTTATCCAGGAGAAACTCCACGGTGCCGGCTCCCGAATATTGGACGGACCGGGCTGCTTTCACCGCCGCTTCCCCCATCTTTTCCCGCAATTCCGGAGACAATGCGGGAGACGGGGCTTCTTCCACCAGTTTTTGATACCGTCGTTGGATCGAACAATCCCTTTCTCCGAGATGTATCACATTGCCGTGCTGGTCCGCCAACACCTGGATCTCAATGTGACGGGGTTCCACCAGGTATTTTTCCAAATAAACCCCCGGATTGCCGAAATTGGCTTCGGCTTCTTTCTGCGCAAGCGCAATCGCCCGTTTCAGCTCTTCTTCGTGATGGACCACGCGCATTCCTTTTCCGCCTCCGCCGGCGGTCGCTTTCACAATCACCGGAAAACCGATTTCTTTGGCTGTTTGCACGGCCTCATCCACATCCTCAATCACGCCCTCGGTTCCCGGCACGACCGGCACCCCGGCCTCTTTCATGGTATCACGGGCCGTCGTCTTATCCCCCATTTTTTGAATCGCTTCCGGCGAAGGGCCCACAAACGTAATATTGCAAGCAGCGCATAACTCGGCAAAATCGGCATTCTCAGACAAAAAACCGTATCCCGGGTGAATGGCATCCACTCCGACCAGTGTTGCCGTGCTCATCAGGTTGGTCATATTCAAATAGCTGTCTTTGCTTGGAGCCGGACCGATGCAATAAGCTTCGTCCGCCAGCGTCACATGCAATGCTTCCCGGTCTGCCTCGGAATAAACGGCCACCGTGGAAATTCCGAGCTCCTTGCAGGCACGAATAATTCGCACAGCAATTTCACCGCGGTTAGCGATTAAGAGCTTTTTAAACATCGTCATCCTCCTTCCGCGGCCGTTATGTGGTTTTCACCAAGAACAAGGGTTGGCCGTATTCCACCAGTTGTCCGTTTTCCACCAATACTTTCACAATGGTACCGTTTACTTCCGCTTCAATTTCATTCATCAATTTCATCGCTTCCACGATGCAAACCACTGTATCTTTTTGAATGGTGTCTCCTTCTTTTACATAAGGATCGGCATCCGGAGCCGGAGCGCGGTAAAAGGTGCCAACCATGGGCGAAACAATTTTATGTAAAGTCGGATCATCTTCCTCCGCCGCTTGCGGTGCCGGTTCCTGAGCCTCCTGTTCCTTTGGCGCCGCGACGGGTTCCGGAACCACTGCTTTGGGGGTCGGGACAGCTTGTACAGGTGACGCTTGAGCAGCCGGTTCGGATGTCGTGAGCGTTGCAGAAGCTCCGCTGTTTGTGCCGGACTTTTTCATATAAATTTTGTTTCCTTCAAACTCGAGTTCAAACTCATCGATTTGAGATTCATCAATTAATCGGATCAGTTCGCGAATCTCATACGGTTTAAAATTCATCTTTAATTTCCTCCCTTAATTTCTGCCCAAAGCAAAATCCATAATAACGCTAATAGCATAACGCATTTTCAGTGGTTTGACCACCTCTTTACATAGTAAAACAACCGACCCGGTTTTACCAAATGTCCGTATGTAAAAAAATAAACCAGTTTCCTTGTTGAAACCGGTTTTTTGATCATTTCTTTTTTTCAGCGGTATGCGACGGTCACATGATGCGGATCGACTTGCAGATGCTGGCGGACCAGACTGATTAATTTCACCACTTGTTTTTTGTCCAGCTTTTCGCTTTGGACAATCACATCGACGTGCGGAAGATTGGTAATGACCACGGCATCCTGATAACCTTCTTTCCGGATCAGTTCTTCCAACACGGTCTCCTGATTGTCAATTTTCATCAATTGCTGGATTTTCTGATTGGCCTCTTCCACTTCCTTCTCGGGTGCTTCCGGATTGGTCAGCACTTGCATGTATTCTTCGACAATTTTTTGGCGCAACGTGCTCCGTTGCAACTGATAACCGACAAAAAAATCATTGGACTGGTTCTCCAGAACTTCCGCCGATTTTTGGCCGGAAGAAGACGGTTCATCGACCCGCTTGATATCCACTTTGATATCCCCTTGTTTTTCCTTGGCGGTTTGTGCCACCTGATCAGCCGGTTCAACCGGACCCGTCACGATATAATAGGCAGACAAAACGACCATGACGGACAACATCGTCACCAGCCATACCGTTTGTTTGTTCACCGACATTCAGAATTCCTCCTTTTTTATCCTTTCGGTAATACAGAAATTCGATGCACCGGAACATCCAACGTCCGTTGGACCGCTTCAATCACAATCGCTTTCACCTTCAGGTTTTCCACTCCGCGCGCAACGACCAACACCCCCCGCACTTGCGGTTTTAACTTCTTGATGACCACGGGCTTCTCCCCGTTTTCACCGCGGTAGTAAGCGGTTTTTTGATCTTCGGTGTCTTGGGTGACGGAACGTTTCCCGCCGTTTTTATCCGTTTCCGTCGTCACTTGGCGCGATTCCCTTTTATCCACTTGCAAAACCTCTTCCACCGTCGAATTCAAGTTGACTATGACGGAAACATCTTCCACCCCCACGATTTTGCTCAACACTTCCTCCAGTTCTTTTTCGTACCTCTGCTCGTATTCCATCATGCTGAGGGCATCATCTGAGGAAGAGGTCACGGCCGCCGGTTTGGCATCGGCTTCCGCTTGGGGAGAATCCTTTTTATCCGGCGGCAACGAAGCTTCTCTCACTTGGATGAAGGATGAAAGAATCATGATCGCCACCCCCGAAGCCCCCAAAATCAAAATCCATCCCAAGCGCTTCGACTTCTCCCCGTCCCCTGCCGTGTTTTGGAAAAGCTTTTTGAACATGTTTGCTTTTCACCTCCGTCTTTGATGGTTATGTAAAGCCGGTGGCCATGACCGTAACAGGCAAACATCTACTCCCCCTGCACTTCCACATGAATGTTTTCCCTGGGTACATTCCAATGGTTTTCAAGGTAATGTATCACATCCCATTGCAGTTTTTTCCGGTTTGCTTCCTGATCTTTCTCTTGCGTACCATCGCCGGATTTTCCCACATTGATTTCAACGGGTTCAACGGACCGGTCCGATTGCGTCGCCGGGGAAGCCAGGGGCCGCATGACCACCACGATGCCTTCAATCGCCTGCTCGTTTCCGTCCATTTTTAATTTCACTTCCGCTTTTTCCACTTTGGCTTGGAAGCGCTGTTGCAATTCGTCTTTCAGCTGTTCCCCGGCCCTTGATTCGGCTTCTTGCCGGATCCATTGTTGTTGTTCCTGCTTGAGGGCCTCCCCTTGTTTTTTTATTTCTTCCATCGAAACTTCCTTGGACAGTGCCGGGCTTGAACCGAGAAAGGCAAAGGATCTTAAATCATGGTCTTCCGAGAGCAATTGGAAAACGGGTGACAACATCGCCAAAATGATGAGCAGTCCCATCACCAATTTCACATATCTGTCCAGACGGTTATTCGGCAATAACAAATCAATAAAGGTGGCGATCAAAACCAGGAGGACAATTTGCTTTAACCAATCACTCATCCAGGAGACCATCTGTTTCACCTACCTGATCATGGCGGAAATGTTTCCGGCCGCTACCAAAATGGTTACGGAGAGAAAAAACATGAGCCCGACGGTTGCCAAAGCCGCAAAGACGTAGATCAGTGTTTTGCCGATCGTGTTTAAACTTTCAATGATGGGACTGCTTCCCAAAGGTTGCATGATGGCAGCCGAAAAATTATAGATAAAGGCAAGCGATAATATCTTCAACGCCGGGAAAGCGCAAATAAACAGGAGGATCAGCACTCCGGAAAGCCCCACGGTGTTTTTCACCAGCAAAGAAGCACTCATGACGGTGTCTGCCGCTTCGGAAATGGTTCTTCCCACCACCGGCACAAAATTCCCCGTGATGTATTTGGCGGTTCGAAGCGTAATCCCGTCGGTCACCGCACTGGTGGCTCCCTGAATGGAAATCACCCCCAAAAAGACGGCCAACAGCCCTCCCAATAAAGTGATACCGGTTTTGCGCAACAATCCCGCCAAGTGATTGACTTTGTACTTCTCCGTGATGCTGCTGACGATGCTGAGCACCGCCGAAAAAAACAACAGCGGAAAAACCACGGTATAGATCAACGTTCCGATGATGTGGATCATAAAAACAATCAAGGGATGAAAAAGGGATACGGACACCACGTTGCCCATCGTCACCATCAGCGTCATCATCAACGGAACCAGCGACAGCATGAAATCGGTCATTCGCCCGATCGCCAGCTTGGCCGAATCGACGGCGACATAAAAACTGTTCACCGCCAAAATGATCACCACCATAAACACGATGGCATAGGCCACTTTACTGACCTGATTTTGTTCAAACGCCGTCTGGAGCGTTTGCAAAATCATGCTGAAAACCGTAAGGATGATGATGCTGCCCAACAATTTCCCGTTGTACAGGACTTCATCGAAAAAATACCTGACGAAACCGCTTAAAACGTTCTTGAGGCTGAGACCGTTTTCCCCCGAGAGAATCAAATCAAAAATATCCTTTGAACTCTGCCCGTCCAAATATTTTTCATAATCTTGCGCAATTTGTTTCCAAAAATCCTCGACTTGTTCGGTTTGCAACTGATCGAGGCGGGAACGGATCATCTCATGGACCATCCGGGAATCCCCCTCGCTTTCAGCCACAGCCAAGAGAGGAAAGCCTGTGATCAAAATCAAAATCCATCCAAGCAAAATCTTTTTCTTCATTCCCCTTCATCCTTACGCGGGCAGAATTTGGATAATGGTCTCAATCATCACGGTAATGATCGGGATGGCCATGACCATGATCAAAACTTTTCCTGCCAGTTCAATCTTGGAAGCAATGGAATCTTGTCCGGCATCCCTTGTCACTTGCGCCCCAAACTCGGCAATGTAAGCAATTCCGATGATTTTCAAGATGGTTTCCAAAAACAGGTCATTCACCTTGGCCAGATGCGCCAGATCCTTCAGGATCCCGATCACTTCCCCGATTTTGGTTGCCAGGAAGATAAAAATAACCACACCGACAAACAGTGCCAATGAAAATGCAAAAACGGGGCTTTGTTCTTTTACGGCCAGGACAAGAAATGTGGTGATAAGGCCAAGGCCCGCCACCTGGATGATTTCCAAGCGGATCGCCTCCCATCAAGTACGAAACAAAAAGACGTTTTTAATGGTTTGAAACAAATCCTGAAGCAACATTGCAACCATAAACAAAACGACGACAAAACCAAACAGGGTGACCCAATGAGCGAAATCTTCCTTGCCCATTTGTTTTAACACCGTGTGAATCATGGCCACGATGATTCCGATTCCCGCAATCTGGAATACTGAATCCAAATGGTATGGCATAAAGCCAGCACCACCCCTTCATCCAAGTTTAAAACATCAAAATCACCAGAAGGGCTCCGGATAAAACTCCGAGTGTTTTCACCATTTTTTCATAGGTTTCTTGTTCTTCCCGGGCTTTGTTTTCTTCCATTTGCAAATTTTCTTGCGCCAAATCCAAGTGATGCAACTGATCCCACCGGTTGGAACTGCCCAACACCTGGCACAGTTTGAGGACGATGCCTTTTTCCTCTTCCCCCATCACTGTTTTTTTCCACTTTTCCTCAATGGCCGATTTCAAACATTCATAAGTGGATTTGCCATCCGAAGTATTTAATTTCCGGCTCGCTTCGAGGAAGACCGGTTTCAATTCGCCGCTTGCTTCGGCAATGCGTTCGAATGCCTCGGCAAGCGGCCTTGTCCCATAGTTGATCTCGGTTTTTAAAATTGCCAAACCGGAACGGAGTTCTTGTATTTGCCGCGGCCGCTTCCGGAGTTGCCGGGCTGAGTCAAATCCGATCTTGGACGTCGCCATGAGGATCAAAACCGCTCCCAAAACTTTCAACATAACGTTCCCGGCCTTCCCGCCCGTTGCCTTGCATCCAGCCGCTCAAAAAATTGATTAAAAACACCTTCCACCGTTCCGGGGCCTTTTCTCCTGCTCAACAAGATAATCCGGGTGAAAACCTTTTCCTGCAAAAGTTCCTTCAACACCGGACGCGCGGCGATCTCCTTGATGGATTGCCCGTGAACCGTGGCAAAAATGTGAACCCCCGCATAAACCGCTTCATGGATAGCATCACTGTCTTCTTTCCGCCCGATCTCATCCACCACCAGGAGATCTGGTGACATCGAGCGAATCATCATCATCATGCCTTCCGCTTTCGGGCACCCGTCCAACACATCCGTCCGGGGACCGACATCATGCTGGGGAACCCCCGCCACACATCCGGCAATCTCCGACCGTTCATCCACAATGCCGACTTTGAATGCCGGAAACAATGCGCTTCCTTCGCTGGCCCGGCGGGCAAGGTCACGGATCAACGTGGTCTTCCCGCATTGGGGAGGGGACACAATCAACACATTTTCCACTTTGTTGTGATGGAACATATAAGGGAGCAACGGATCGGCCACGCCGGGAACCTGCCGGGCGATCCGGACATTAAAACCGGTGATGTCCCGAAGATGTTTGACTTTCCCTCCTTCCACAATCACCTTTCCGACCAGTCCGATCCGATGCCCGCCTTCCACTGTCACATATCCCTGCCTTAATTCTTCATCCATGGTGTACAATGAATGGTTGCTGATCAGATTTAAGAGATTCAGACAATCTTCCTTGTTCGGAATCATGGCATCGTGCGGCTGTTTGGAAAGGCGCGAAGACCGGCTGACAAACCACGACTCTTCATTGGTGACGATTTCCAGCGGCCTCTCCTGGCGAACCCTGACTTCTTCCAAACACTCCAGCACCGGAGCAGGAAGCGATCGGATCACCTCACGGATGGAAAGCGGAAGAACTTGAAGAACCGGCTGAAAAGACATGGAGCACCTCCTGTCCCAAACCTTTTTTCTTATTCCCATTCATATGTGGACTTGTTTTGAATATGACAAGCAATGCGGACAAAATCACCGGACCGCGGAAGCAAAAAAAGAGCGGGACGCCCTTTTTTCAGTCCGTCCCGCCATCCATGATTTCTTCGGCTTCTTCATCGTGTATGTCTTGTAATTCCAGCACCGTATTGCATTTGGGACAAAGAAGTTCAATGGAATCATCTTCGAGATCTTCCGCCTCCACCACGACTTCTTCCCCGCATTCGGGGCAAACCACATACACCGGCTCATCAAACTCTTCGTCTTCATCTTCATCGTCATAAACCAATAATTCCAGATCATTCAAGTCTTCATCCACGGCCTCCACATATTCTTCCAATTCTGACTGTCGCCGGTCCAACTGCTCAACGGACTCCACCAACTGATCCACTACGTCCAACAGACGGTGCAACGCTTTGGATTCCACGTGATCCCGGTGTTTTTCATCACCTTGCAAAAGTCCCTCAATATAAGATAAATCCCGTTTTAAGTTGACATACATACAATCACCTCATCGTCCCTGATGATTTTTCCTTAGTGTGTCTTTTTCACCGGAGACCCAAACAAATCAATAAATGGAAACAAGATTTTACGGAAAACGGGACATTCTAAACCAATAAAACGACAAAAGAGGTGAACCGAATGCCTCCAAACCAAATGGCTTCGAAAGAAAAAAGAACCGCGCCTGATTCTGCGGTTTTACTCACATTAAGCACCATTCCGTTTATCATGGTGATCGGAAACTCGATGCTGATTCCTGTATTGCCGACAGCCGAAGAAGCATTGAATGTAAATTCATTCCAAGTCAGCCTGCTTATCACCTTGTTTTCCATCCCGGCTGCCATCGTCATTCCAGTGGCCGGAATTCTGGCGGACCGGATCGGCCGCAAACAAATTGTTTTTTACAGTTTGCTTTTATACGGCTTTGGAGGGTTGTTGGCCGGCTTTTCGTCCATCATCCAAGGAGGATCTTACACCCTGGTTTTGATTTCAAGGATCATTCAGGGCATCGGCGCTGCCGGAACCGCTCCGATTGCCATGGTCTTGTTGGGGGATTTGTACCAAGGGCAAGCCCGGAGCAAATCGCTTGGCATTTTGGAAGCCTCCAACGCATTCGGGAAAGTCATCAGTCCCATTCTCGGTTCACTGATTGCACTGATCACTTGGTATGCCATGTTCTTTATTTTTCCTCTCTTGTGTGTGCCGGTGGCCATTGCCTTATGGAAAGTGATCGAAGAACCGTCCAAAAGAGAACCCCCCCAACCTTTGCGGGAATACAAACAACATATCCGCCAGGTCTTTCAACGCAGGGGTTCCTGGCTTGTCGTTACTTTTTTGTCCGGGTCTTTGATCATGTTCACCATGTTCGGGGTTTTGTTTTACCTCTCTGATTTCCTTGAAGAATCCTTCCGCATCGGTGGCGTGATCAAAGGGTTTATTTTGGCCATCCCGTTGCTCGCCTTATGTTTGACCGCATACTTCACGGGGGCTCATGTAAAAGAAAAAACGCACCAGATGAACCAATTGATTGTGATCGGTTTGATCATCACCACGATCGCCACTGCGGCCATTCCCTGGTGGCGCAATGCCTACTGGCTGATTCTCTGCTCTTTTGCCATCGGCATTGGAAGCGGGTTGATCCTTCCCTGTTTAAATACGTTGATCACCTCCGCCGTCGGCATGCAGGAACGTGGCATCATCACTTCGTTATACAACAGCGTCCGTTTTTTCGGAGTGGCCCTCGGCCCGCCGGTTTTCGGCGCTTTGTCACCGCATCCCTTTCTTTTGTTTCTCGGGCTGGGAGGCATATTATTTGTCATGATTTTCCTGACCCGGAAGTTTATCGAGCGTCCCCAACGGTTGCGGGGAAAAGACGGAAGGACCCGTTTGTTGCTGCGGAAAAAAAAGCTTTCGCCTGCCTGAAGTGTTACCGGCGGATTCGCCCCGCATAAAAATAAGATGTATTTCAAGATGCATTTCATTTCAGGAGGCGAAATCCATGAATCAGCCATTATGGCCGGATACACTCGTTTCATCCCGAAAGCGCCCGCCTAAACCCCGTCGGAACGGTTTGACCATGGTGATCGACAAGGGGTTGGGGTTGAGCGCTTTTTGCGATTTGCTTCAGCTCGCCGGCGAATATATCGATTTTCTCAAGTTGGGATTTGGCACCGCCGGAGTCACCCCGCCCGAAATCTTACGAAAAAAAATAGCACTCGCCCGGCAATCCAAGGTCTCCATTTACCCGGGCGGCACCTTTTTGGAAATTGCCCATGCCCGAAAAAAGCTCCAACCGTGCTTGAAGACCCTCGCCGGATTAGGGTTTGAATGGATTGAAGTTTCCGACGGATTGATGGAATTTTCCCCGGCCGAGCGCTCCCGCCTGATCAGACTGGGGCAAGAAATGGGTTTTCGCGTCATCACTGAAATCGGGAAAAAGGCCTCAGGCATTCCCCTGGATTTAAAAACGTTTGCAGATGTATATGAACGGGACCGGGAGGCGGGAGCCGCCTTTGTGATCGTGGAAGGAAGAGAATCGGGAAAAAATGTCGGGATCTATGATGAAAACGGGCAAATCCGCCGGTCCATGCTGGAATTCATCCGGAACCGAACCGATCCCGATACCATTTTGTGGGAAGCTCCCCAAACCCATCAGCAAATCCAACTTCTTCATCTTCTCGGCCCGAAGGCCAATCTGGGAAATATTTCGCCCCATGATATCCTGTCGCTGGAATGCTTGCGGAGAGGCCTTCGGGCCGATACCTTCCATCCGGGCGATCCCCGTACTTAAACATTCATAAATCAAACCTGTCCCACATATTTTTAGTACAAACTTGACAGGACAGGGGTTAACCGAATGAATCCCGATCTTCTTTTAGTGACACTCATCATCATCGGCGTCATCGGACGATCGCCGTTGATCGCAACGGCCTCCAGTTTGTTGCTCATTCTCAAATTGATTCATTTGGAGCGGTACTTCCCTGCTTTGGAAAGAAGAGGGTTGGAATTCGGATTGTTGTTTTTAACCATTTCCGTTTTGGTCCCTTTTGCTTCCGGGCGAATCCAAAGCAAAGATGTTTTATCCGTTTTTATCACTCTGCCCGGGATTTTGGCTCTCATTGGCGGAGCCTTGGCTACATATATGAACGGAAAAGGACTGGACCTTTTAAAAGTGGATCCTCAACTCATCGTGGGGCTTGTAATCGGCTCCATCTTCGGCATTTTATTTATGCGCGGCATTCCGGTCGGCCCTTTGATGGCTGCAGGAATCACAGCCTTTTTGCTCCGGCTTTTGAAATGGCTTTTTTGAATCCGGTTAAAAAAAGATTGCAACCGGATTGATCTTTCACTAAAATAAAAGTACATCATTTTCAAAAAAATCAAGGAGGTGGAAAGGATTATGAAAAATCTCCAAATCGTAAGCATGTTTCCCCTGAAAAAACCGGGCTTCAAGTATGCCCGTCAAATCAAAACCTTTGTAGGCAGATTCAATCCTTTCCGCCCCGATGACGGATAAACTCTTTTTTTTGCGGGACTCGTATCTCCAAAAGAAGCCACGGGTAAGGATCGTCTTGCCTGTGGCTTCTTTTTCTTTTTATAAGGGGGAGTACTGTGCGAATTCGAGATTGGGACCAAAATTTAAAAGTCCGTCTCTTCGGAGAAGGGCTGATTCACATTCTTTTTTGGATGTATATCCCGTTTATGTCCATATTCTTCGCCGATGCTTACGGAAAAAAAACCGCCGGGATCTTGTTGATTCTTTCACAGATGATCAGTGTGCTGGCCAATCTGGCCGGAGGTTATTGTGCCGACCGCTACGGACGGAAAAAAATGATGGTTATCGCCTCCGTCGGGGAATCGGTCACCTTTTTCTCCTTTGCACTGGCCAATTCGCCTTGGTTTTCCTCACCGGGTTGGTCTTTTGTCTGCTTTGCCGTTTTGGGAATGTTTCAATCCATCTATTGGCCGGCAAGCCATGCCATGATTGCGGATGTGGTGGCCGAAGAGGACCGGAACCAGGTTTTTGCCACCTTTTACACCACGTCCAATCTGGCCGTGGTCGTCGGACCGGTTTTGGGCGGATTTTTCTTTTTTCAACACCGGTTTGAATTGTTGCTGGCATCCGGCCTGGCCACTCTGTTATTAGCGGTTTTGATCCAAAAATTTGTCCGGGAAACCGCCCGGATCCGGGAAGGAAACACCCCTGTGTCCGGAAACGGGAAATGGATTGCGTTTGTCAAACAAAATTTGCGGGACTACCGGATTATTTTTTCCGACTTTAACTTCATGCTTTTTATCCTGGCAGGCATCCTGGTTTCCCAAACCTTCATGCAACTGGATTTGGTCATTGGCGTTTATGTCACGGAATCGATTCCGGTTCAAACCCTGTTTCAATGGGGATCGTTCAAAATCGAAGCGGGAGGCGCCGGATTTTTCAGCTGGCTGATTACGGAAAACGGTTTGATGGTGGTTCTTTTTACGGTTTGGATCACCAAGATGATTCACTCTTTTCACGAAAAAACCGTTTTTGTCACCTCATCCCTGCTGTACGGCTTTTCCATGATTTTGCTGGGTATGACGCATCTGTGGTGGCTCGCCTTTTTGGCTATCTTTATTTTCACCGTCGCCGAAATCCTGGTGGTCGGATTGCAGGACGGCTTTATTTCGAAACTGGCTCCGGAGTCCATGCGCGGACAATATTTTGCCGCAGCCAGTCTCCGGTTTTCCATCGGGAAAACCATTGCCCCCGCCGCCATTCCCTTGTCGGCATGGGTGGGATATCCGTGGACCTTTGCCATTTTGGGTTTGATCGCTTTTGCCGGGGCATTTTTGTATCATCTTTTGTTCCGGAACTTACGGCACCGTCCACTTCCGTCCGGCCATCTAAAAAAACGGGGTGCTCAAAAAGCAGTGTAGTCCGGAAAAAACCGGCGCCCTGTCGGAATTGGAGAGACATGAAAAAAACGGATGAGATGTTCACACCGTGAGCATCCATCCGTTTTCTGCCCTCTTCAGGAAAAAAACCGGACTGTGTTTTATTTCTTATCTTCTTCCATCCGCCTCATCATTTGCTGCCAAACCGTTCCGCTGGCTTCTTCTCCCCGCTTAATGCGTTCCAAAGCCATTTGGGCTTGCAACCGCACTTCGAATTCGACATCATTCACGGCTTCTTCCAAAGCAGGAATCGCACTTTCGTCGCCAACCTCAAACAAAAACCGGGCGGCACGCCATCGCACCAGTTTGTTCGGATCTTTCAACGCTTCACACATAGCCGGAATGGCTTTGGGATTCCCCAGATCCGACATCGTATCGCCCGCTGTGCGGCGGACAATGGCGGACCGGTCCTTCAAGGCTTCTTCCAGATACGGAAGCACCCGCTCATCTTCCAAAAAACCGAGATACACCACCGCCAGGCGGCGAATTGCCGGCTTTTCATCTTTCAGCGCTTTTGCCAGCAAATCCAGATCCCCGATTTCCGGTTCAAATTGTTCCAAAGCGGCATACCGTTTTTCCCACTCCGGAGAAGTGAATGCTTTTTCCACTTCTTCCCGGCTGATGCCTTTTTCTTTCGTTTCCGTCTCCCCGGAAAACGCTCGTTTCACCAGATTTTCCAGCCGCTTTTTGTCATAGGCGGCGGAAATTTCTTCCACGATTTGGTTCCCGACTTCTTCAATCTCCCCGTATCGCGGCTTTTGCTCAACCCATTGCCGTTCAAAAATCAAATTGGATGTCGTTTCCTGAACTTTCATCACGGCCTCTTTAAAACGATCCGGCAATCCAAAGCGGTACTCTTCCCCGTCTTTTAACAATTTTACTTGCATGGGGATCTCTTTCAACTTTTGGATCAAAACCGTGATTTCACCGAAAGAAGACGATTCTTCCTCCACCGTTTGCCCGCTCTGTTCTTCCCTTTCACCTTCGGCCTCCCCCAGGATTTTGCGCGCTTCGGCCAAAACCGCCGGCCAATCCGCTTTGGGGTGCCGCTCCAAAGACAAAAAGTCCGATACCTGAAAAACGCTTGTCACCCCGTCAATCGCCAGCAGTTTCCGGATATAATCCGGCGCTTCCTCTGCTTTCTCCCTGGGAAAATTGTAACTGACTCCGTCCGGAAGTGTCTCATCCATATTTAACTTCATCACGTTGGGACTGGGGGTCGGTTCAATGGATACGATCCGCATGCTATCCCATCCTTTGCTTCAATTAATCCTTTAAAAACGGATAAAACCCCCATAGCAAAGCTACAGAGGTCTCATCTTCCCCTCAGGCACGGGATACATACTCACCACTGCGCGTGTCAATGATGAGACGGTCTCCCTCATTGATGAACAAGGGAACCTGCACGGTAAACCCGGTGGACAATTTTGCCGGTTTGCTTCCGCCGGTGGCCGTGTCTCCCTTGATTCCCGGTTCGGTTTCCACCACTTCCAACTCCACGGTGTTGGGCAATTGGATCCCGATGGTTTCCCCTTTGTAAATCATGATTTGGATGTTCATGTTTTCTTGCAAAAAGTTCAATTCATATTCCAGCCGTTCCTTCGGCAAGGTGATTTGCTCATAGGTTTCATTATCCATAAAGGTGTATTCGCCGCCGCTTTCATACAAGTACTGCATTTCGCGTGTTTCCACCATCGCGCGGGGAACTTTTTCACCAGCCCGGAAGGTGCGTTCCTGGATGTTCCCGTTTCGCAAATTGCGCAATTTGGAACGGACAAACGCCGCGCCTTTTCCTGGCTTCACATGTTGAAATTCCATCACTTGCCAAACATCGTTGTCCAGTTCAATGGTTAAACCTGTACGAAAATCGTTGACACTGATCATTCTTCTTTTCCTCCCAAACTTTAATGAATCATGATGATTTCTTTGGAAACGTTTGTAATGTTTTCATATCCGGATTCGGTAACAATCAGATCGTCTTCAATCCGAACGCCACCCAAATCAGGAATGTAAATGCCCGGTTCAATGGTGATCACCATTCCCGGAACCAGTGCTTCTTCTCCCCTCGTGGAAACGAGCGGTTTCTCATGGACTTCCATTCCCAAGCCATGGCCGGTGCTGTGTCCGAAATACTCTCCATAACCATGCTCTTTGATGTAATTGCGGGCGATGGCATCCACTTCTTTTCCGGTTTTCCCGGGTTGAACCCCGGCAATCGCCTTTTTGTTTGCTTCCAAGACAATTTGATAAATTTCTTTTTGTTTCGCGGTGGGTTTGCCCATCATGACGGTGCGGGTGATATCGGACGCATATCCTTGATAATAAGCTCCGAAATCCAATGTGACAAGATCCCCTTTTTCAATCACTTTGTCACTGGCAACCCCGTGGGGAAGAGCCGAGCGCCAACCGGATGCGACAATGGTGTCAAAGGAGGAAGAAGTTGCCCCGTGTTCCCTCATGATCACTTCCAGACGCAGAGCCACTTCCTTTTCCGTCATGCCGGGGCGGATCTCTTGCAAGATCTGTTCAAAAGCACGATCTGCAATTTTGGCTGCTTCTTTGATCAGCAAAAGCTCTTCGGGTTCTTTGACCAGGCGAAGCTTTTCGATCAGTCCGCTGACCGGCACCAAGCGGATGGAATCCAACTGTTCCTTCAGCTTGGCCACCTGGGCATAGGTCAAATGATCCTGTTCAAAAGCCAGCTGTTGAATCCCCAGCTTTTTGCAGCAAGCCGCCACATCAGCGAAAATGTCCCCTTCTTGCCGGACCAATGTCCAATCCGGGCATTGTTCTTTGACTTGGACCACATACCGGAAATCGGTAATGAACAAAGCTTCTTTCCCCGTCAGCAAAGCGACCCCTGCCGTTCCCGTGAAACCTGTCATATAGCGCCGGTTGACCGGATGGCTGATCAGAAGGGCTTCCACGCCTTTTGCCGCCATCTCTTCGTGCAAACGTTGAATTCGCCGTTTCATCCTGTTCCCCCTTTTAAACGGATAAACGCCCCGCAATTGGTGTTATGTAGATATTCGTATTGTACCACAGAGGAGAAGGCATTTCTTCGCAATATTATATTTTCCCATGATCCCGTTTTTTTGTCTACGTTTCTTTCCGGGAAGAGGAAAACCCCCTTAAAAATCGAATTGTTTAATCAAAAAATCTGGGAGGGATCCTCATTTTGCTCCGTTTTTTTTCCACCCTCTTTATTGTATTGCTTGTCTGGGCCTTTATACCTTCCGCTGTCTTTGCCGCCAGCGCCTCCGGCAGCCACAAACGGTTTATTTCCCTTGCATCCGGACTTCATCACGGTAAATTTGACGGCACTTTTTACGACGGTGCGGCGCTTCGTTTAAATCCCGCCAAGCTCAAACAAGGAACGGACTCATCCGGAAAATACCATTTTGGCACTTTCTATTACGGCACGTGGACTTCACCGGTAATTCGTGAGAATTTTCTTGAAACCATTGCCTCATGGGAAGCCGACACTCCTGAAAACACCTGGATCGAAGTGGAACTTCGCGTCCACAGCAAAAACCGCTGGAGTTCGTGGTACAGCATGGGGGTTTGGCATGAAAACGACCACCCTTTCCGGCGCCATTCCGTCAGCGGCCAGTCGGACGAATTCGGGCGGGTTTCCGTCGACACGCTGGTGTTGAACAAGACGGCTTCTGCCGTTCAAGCCCGGGTCACCCTCTTTACGACCGAGCCCGGCCGAAGCCCCGTCCTGACTTCCTTGGGCCTCTCGGTTGCCTCCGGCAAAGATGAACCCGGCCAAGTGCCCAAAACCGGCTTGACCAGCGCGTTGGACGTACCCATGCGTTCCCAAATGGTTTATCCGGACGGGGGAGAAGTCTGGTGTTCCCCCACCTCTTTATCCATGGTGATGGCTTATTGGGCCAAAGTAATGAATCAACCCCGTTGGGATCAACCCGTGCCACAGGTTGTCACAAAAGTGTGGGATTATGTTTATGACGGAGGGGGAAACTGGACTTTTAACACGGCCTATGCCGCCTCTAACGGGCTGGAAGCCAAAGTGGTGCGGCTGAAAAGCCTGGCGGACGCGGAACGCTGGACCGCACACCGTGTCCCCGTCATCGCCAGCATTGCTTATGGTGAAGGGGAACTGCCCGGAAGCCCGATCCCCTCTTCCAACGGGCATCTGTTGGTGATCCGCGGTTTTGACGAAAACGGGGATGTCCTGACCAATGACCCGGCCGGCCCCAGCGACGATCAAGTCCGCATCACTTATCCGCGCGAAGCGTTTGAAAAAGCTTTTCTCAACCACTCCAACGGCACCGTCTACCTCATTTATCCCAAAGGTTGGGACATTCCGCTGGGGGACCGATGGTAAGATTCATTCTCCGTCTATTTACACATTTGCCGAATTCAAGTTAGAATGGACTCCGAACGGCAAGAAGCGGACCGCCCGGCGCGTGTCCGCCTCTTCGTCCGCGTTCGGTTTTCTGTGAACATTTCATAAAAACAAGGTGGTGCAACCTTTCGTGTCCGAAAAAAACATCGCATATGGCGGACAAGCCGTCATCGAAGGCGTCATGTTCGGCGGCCGATATGCGCAAGTCACGGCCATCCGGCGGAAAAACGGAGAGATTGAGTGCTTGGAAATAGAAAAAAATGAAATCGCTTGGCTGAAGCCGCTGAAACAACTTCCATTCATCCGCGGGCTGGTTTCGCTGATTGAATCCAGTGCGTTGGGGGCCAAGCATATGCAATATGCCTCCGAAAAGTATGATCTGGATCATCTGGATCCCGAAGAAGCCGAAGAAGTTGAAGAAGAGCCAACATCCGGCTCCAAATGGGAAATGATCCTGAGCATAACGCTCATCGGGATTTTGTCTTTACTGATCGGGAAGGTCATCTTCACTGCTTTGCCCGCCTATCTGGCAAGCATCCTGTTTGACCGCTTCACCCAAAACCTCATCGTGCAAAACTTGATTGAAGGCGCCATCAAAACCTTATTGCTGTTGGGCTATCTCTGGGCTGTTTCCCAAACCCCGCTTGTCAAACGCGTTTTTCAGTATCACGGGGCGGAACACAAAGTGATCAACGCCTTTGAAAACGAGGAACATTTAACCGTGGAAAACGTGCAAAAATATTCCACGCTTCATTACCGGTGCGGCAGCAGCTTTTTGGTTTTCACCATTATCATCGGCGTCATTGTCTATTCATTTTTCAGCTATGACAATGTATGGGAGAGAATCGGAATCCGGATTCTGTTGATTCCGGTGGTGATCGGATTATCTTATGAATGGCTAAAATTCACCAATTCGCTGCGACACATACCGGTTCTCAAATATTTGGGCTATCCGGGATTGTGGTTGCAAAAACTGACGACCAAAGAGCCGACCGATGATCAGGTGGAAGTGGCCATCAAAGCCTTTGAACGCATGCGGGAGATGGATGCGCTTTTGGAAAAACAGAAAACGCCCGCTTCCCCGTTGAACCCCCCGGTGAACTCTCCAATTCATTAAAAGGAGGCTGCAAAATGCCAAGGCGAACGCAATTTCCATGGTATTATCTGATTTTGGGGCTTGCCGCCATCGGTTTGATCTCCCAACTGGTCCATTCTCCCTCATCTTTTTTCATCCCGGTTCTTGTCATCGGGTTGGTCTGGTATTTTTACAAAGCGCCTCCCCGCTGGTTCATCCGCCTCGTCAACCCTTCCCATCCCCGCGCCTCGAAAAAGCTGCCGAAAAAAAAGCGGAAAAAACACCGGTTTCAAGTCATCAACGGAAATAAAAAATAAGTCAGGCCCCCATCCGCCGGGGGCCTTGACTTGCGGTATATTTTGAAATATTCCGACTTGTTTTTTCATCAGCTTCCCGCTTGATCCGTGCGTTTTTGCCGGAGACTGTTTCGCTTGCCCCTTGCTTTTAAATATTCGTCAAATGTCCAGTTATTGAAAAAGAGTTCGGCCGCTTTGACCCCGGACAAGAACAATTCCCTCTTTTTTTCTTTCGATAATGAAAAATCAGTTAATTTGACGTCCAAAGAAGGAACCTGGATTGAACGCACTTGCTCCAATTCCTCAATATAGCGGTTGTCATGAGCCTCCAACATGGTAAAAAACAAGGAAAGCAACATGCTGAACGGACCGGAGATCTTATTAAATTCATGATCTCTTTCGGAGAACAACCGGAAACCGAAAGTGGGCCAACGGGGATTCTCCTTGTCAAACAACCAGACCGGAAAGTTGCTCAACACGCCTCCGTCGACGATGTAACAAGTCTCCCCTGTCGGTTTGTACGTTAATTTCACCGGATCAAAAAAGAACGGAATACTGCAACTCATACGGACCACTCTGGCCACCGGAAAATTTTCCGCCTGATAGCCATAATCCTCCAGATCCCGGGGCAAGACCAACAGTTGGCCCCGCGTGATGTCTGAAGCAATGATATGAAGCTCCGTTTCCCGGGACAAGTCTTGAAACGTTTGAATCCCTTTTTGCTCGAGGAGCCGGGCGATCCATTTCTCCAAATCATTCCCGGAAAACAATCCCTTTTTAAACCATAACCGGATGGCGGATCCCACATACGGCAAATAGTCAGGCCATTTCGGGGTCAAAAAATCGCTGAAATCTTTGTCCATCATGATTTCAGCCATTTCCCGGGCGGTATAGCCGGATGCAATCAATGTGGCGATGATCGACCCGGCCGAAGAGCCGGCAACTTTTTTCCAGCGATACCCGTTGCTTTCAGCGACAGACAAAGCCCCCACCAGCCCGATCCCTTTGACACCGCCACCTTCAAACACAGCATCAGCCCACATACGATCCCTCCTGAAAAAATTCTCCTTTTCCCATAAATATGTCTCTCTGTTGAAAAAAACCCTGGAAACATGTCCAAGGTTTTTAGGGTTTTGAATCCATTTGCTCTTCTTTTTTCAACGAATGAAGAAACTTGACCAATTCCGGATTATTTTCCAGGTACTCCACAAGATTTTCGATGCATGTGATCGAGTCCCAGCTCAAGTGATGTTCAATACCCTCGACATCCTGATAAATTTTATCTTCACTGACTCCGATCAACCGCAAAAATTGTTCCAGGAGATCATGCCGGTCCATTAAGCGTTTTCCAATCTTTTTCCCTTTCGGCGTGAGAATCAAACCGCGATATTTCTCATAAACCAAATATTTATTTTGGTCCAGCTTTTGCACCATCTTGGTCACAGAAGAAGGGTGAACCTCTAAAGCCTCAGCAATATCCGAAACCCGTGCATAACCTTTTTGCTCAATCAACTTATAAATATTTTCCAAATAATCTTCCATGCTTGGTGTAGGCATGAAGAGGCCCCCTATCTATCCTTATTCGTACCCGCACAATGACGCTCGATTGTTTTGACCAGATCCACACCCAAACGCTTCAGACGACTTTCCAGCTTTTCATCCTTCAACGAGCCATCCGGATGAAAGGCCTGGTAAGCCTGAGGAACAGACGGCATGGATGGCAACGGCCAAGCATGCAATGTCCGGCAGATGATGTTTAAGGTGTTCAAGGTATTGGTGGCTCCCAAGGCTCCTCCCGAAGTTCCCAACAGCGCGACAAATTTCCCTTCCAATTCTCTCGCCCCGATAAAATCCAGTGCATTTTTCAACACCCCCGAGACGGATCCGTGATATTCGGGGGAAGCCAGGATATATCCTTCAGCTTCCAACATTTTTTGTTTAAACCGGTGAACATTTTCCGGATACGTCGACTCATCGGAGCGAGCATCATAAATGGGAAGCGGATACTTTCGCAAATCAAAGATTTCCACTTCAGCTCCGGTCTGCCTTGCAGCTTCGGCAACGATCGCCACTGCTTTGTGGGTGGTCGAATCTTCCGTCAAGCTGCCGGGAACAGCCAAGATTTTCACCATATCAGCACCCCCGTCTTTTCTATGTATCCTTTTGCCATTGATGTCCCTTGAAAAAGATCTGTATTGTTTCATTTTAGCACGTTTCAGTATACCTAATTCATCCGATCTTTTCTACAAAAACAAAAAGCTGACTCTTAAAGAGTAGCTTTTTCAGAAAAGACAAAACATTATACCCGTCAAGCCATCTTCCCGTCAAATGTCATGCGAAGCCAAACGGATGTAATCCACAAACAACAAGCCTTTTTTAAGCAGGAACACCACCGCAACATACCGGGCATTGGAAGGGGGAGACGGGACAATGGTGAAATACGAATACCATTTCCTTCCCAAGTAAGGAGGATGAATGAGAAGCGGGGTGGATCGGATAATCTGCCGTTTTTCGTTTGAATAAGCCACCGTGGCATACAACTCTGCTTGGCTTTGCGGAGGGGTCACGTTCAGCAGACGAAAGTACAGATAATAGACACAACCTCTTTCGAAAGGGCCGCGAATGGTCTGTTTTAAGACAGAATCACCCCCGGCCCCCGTGGCCCCCATCCACATGGAATAATCCCCGGCGCGCAGCGGGTTTTTCATCCGGCTTATCCGTTTTCCCGTCCATGGAGCCCTTCCTTTTTGAAAGCCTCCGTTGATTAAAATATTCCGTCCGGAACATGCCATCTTTTACAGCCTCTTTTCTGTTTCAGATCGATTTATTGTATTCCCCTTTCTTCCGGATGGTGCAGGCTCATTCTTTTCTTTATAGAAATATAATAAAAATAATCCAAACGAAAGGAGGGTCGGGATTCTCCCCAACCCTCCTTTCTATTGAACACTCTAATATAATAAAAGGAGAAAGCGATAAAATGGCAGCGAACCAAACTGTAAAAATTAAAGGGGATGAATTGAATTTTTCTCAATTCTCATCTGTTGTTTTTGAAAAAACCCCGGTTGCCTTGGACGATGAAGCCATCAAACGGATGCAAGCTTCCCGGGATTTTGTCGAACGGCTGATTCAAAACAGAGAAACAGTTTACGGGATCACCACCGGCTTTGGCCAGTTATGCAACCGTTTCATCGATCCCGGCCAAGCTTCCCGGCTTCAACACCATTTAATCCAAAGCCATGCCTGCGGAACGGGGGAACCGCTTCCGGAGCCAGTGGTCCGCGGAATGATGCTGCTCCGGATCAACGCTTTGGCCAAAGGTTATTCCGGAATTCGCCCTTCCACGGTGCAAGCTCTGGTGACGTTGTTGAACCGGGAAGTGTATCCGGTCATCCCCTCGCAAGGGTCACTCGGTGCCAGCGGGGATCTGGTCCCGCTCGCCCACATGTGCCTTCCGCTTTTGGGAAGGGGAGAAGTCATGCATCAGGGGAAACGAAAGCCCGCTTCGGATGTATTAAAAGAAATCGGCCTGACGCCGCTTAAACTGGAAGCCAAGGAAGGATTGGCCTTCATCAACGGAACGCAAATGATGTGCAGCCTCGGAGCCTTGGCCGTGATGGAAGCCAAAAAACTTTTGCTGGCTGCAGACATTATTGCTTGCATGACTTTGGAAGCATTGGAAGGCATCCCGCATGCCTTTCATCCCCGTCTGCAACAAGTGCGCGGACAGTCCGGCCAAATGGTCACCGCGGATAACTTGCGCAAACTGCTTCAAGGCAGTGAATGCATCAGCAAGCCCGGGGAAAAACGGGTCCAGGATGCTTACAGTCTTCGTTGTATCCCACAAGTGCACGGCGCTTCCAAAGATGCTTTCCATTATGTTGAAGAGATTGTGCTCCGGGAAATGAATGCCGCAACCGATAACCCGCTTCTTTTCGCCGATGAAGAAGAAGTCGTCTCCGGAGGAAATTTTCACGGGCAGCCCCTTGCTTTGGCTTTGGATTTCTTAACCATGGCGATGGCCGAGATCGCCAACATCTCCGAACGCCGCACGGAAAGGCTCGTCAATCCGCAACTCAGCGGCCTCCCTCCGTTTTTGGTCCCCAACGGGGGATTAAACTCCGGTTACATGATTTTTCAATATGTCGCCGCTTCCCTGGTTTCGGAAAACAAAACCTTGTCGCATCCGGCTTCCGTCGATTCCATCCCCTCCTCCGGCAATCAGGAAGACCATGTCAGCATGGGAGCGATCAGCGCCCGGAAATGCCGGCAAGTGATCGAAAACACCCGCAAAGTGCTGGCCATCGAATATCTTTGTGCCGCGCAAGCTCTGGAATTTCAATCAAAAAAACCGGGCAGAAGCACACGGCTGGCTTACGATCTGTTGCGCCAATCGGTCCCTCCCTTGGAAGAAGACCGGGAAGGTTACCGGGAAATCGAATGGGCCGACCATCTCATCCAAAGCGGACAACTGACCAGTTTGATTCAAAGCCGGATCGGGCTGAAAGTTTGACCGGCAAAGAAAAAAGCAACGGACTTTGCTGTTCCGTTGCTTTTGTCGTCATCAATCCCAAATCTTCACCGGGCAAAACCCGATGGCATCGCATGAAACCAGGCGCAATTCGATTCCGTCGACATTCCCTTCAATCGCATCTTCTTGCGCCCTGCCGTGCAAATGACCATAAACGCACAGTTTCACGCCATATTTCTTCATGAGTTCCATAAATCCCGATTCGCTGGCCATCGGCGTGATCGGAGGATAATGCAGCATCACGATTTTTTCTTTATCCGGTTGTTCACGCTCCGCCATTTCCAGAGCGATTTCAAGCCTTCCCACTTGGCGTTCATAAATTTTCCGGTCTTCTTCTTCGTTGTAAAACTTATCTCCCGGCAGCGTCCAGCCTCTCGTGCCGGCAACCACTTTTCCTTCCACCAGCGTGTAATCGGCATCGATCCACTCCATGCCTTCCGGGAGCATCTGGCGGACTTTCTTTTTGCTTTGGGCGTAATAACAATGATTTCCCGGCGACAGCACTTTTTTTCCGGGAAGCTGATGGATCCAGCCGAAATCGTAACGGGCCACTTCCAGTTTCATCGCCCAGCTGATATCCCCGGGAATCAAAACGGTATCTTCCGGTTGGACGGTATCTAACCAATGATCACGAATTTGATGATAATGCCGGTCCCATCCAAACACATCCATCGGTTTATCAATGTCTTTTTCCGGATCAATGTCATACAAACTGACTTCCCTGTTAAAAGATAAATGCAGATCACTTAATGCGTAAATGGCCAATCATCTTCACACCTTTTTCTTCTTGTAACGGTTTGTCGGTTATGATTGTATAATACAAAAACCCGGTCACTTGAGCAATTTTTCAAAACAAACGGAAGAAAAACACCTCCCGCATCGGGAGGTGTTTTTTTGGTGATCAGGAGCAACCGGTGGTGGCACCGCAATCCAGGCAAACATAACAGGATCCGTTCCGTTTGGTCATTCCGCCGCATTCAATGCACAAGGGGGCTCCACTGCTGGCACGGATGGCTTCCAGATTGCTGTTTTCCACAGATGCGGACGACAGTTGCAATGATTCCTTCCGTTTTTCATCCGCCTTTAATTCCTTTGTTTCCTTTGCTTCCGCTGCCGGTGCGTCAACGGCCGATTCTTTCTTTTTCTGGTTCAAATAACAACGCAACTCTTCTTTCTTCGGCGGAACTTGGACAAAATCCGTTTTTCCCAGATATTCCATACCCAATAACCGGAAGACGTAATCAATCACCGAAGTGGCCATTTTGATATTGGGATGGTCCACCATTCCGGCCGGTTCAAACCGGGTGAACGTCAATGAGTTGACATATTTTTCAAGCGGCACCCCGTATTGCAAGCCGAGAGAAACCGCAACGGCAAATGCATCCAGCATGCCCCGCATCGTGCTTCCTGCTTTGTGCATGTCAATAAAGATTTCTCCCAACGAGCCGTCTTCATATTCCCCGGTGCGAACATAGATCTTCTGCCCGTTGATTCTTGCCTCTTGAGTGAATCCGTCCCGTTTCCGCGGCAACTGGCGACGGACACCGGACACACGGCCTTGGGAAACCGCTTGGCTTGACTCAGGGCCGGCAGACAGCGCCTCTTCTTCCGCGGCTTCCTCATCGTTTTGATCGTCCCCTTTGGTATTGAGCGGCTGGGAGCTTTTGGATCCGTCGCGGTACAAGGCCACGGCCTTCAATCCCAATTTCCATCCTTCTTCATAAGCATGGAGGATATCCTCAACGGTGGCACTATTCGGCATGTTAATGGTTTTTGAAATGGCTCCGCTCAAGAAAGGCTGAGCCGCGGCCATCATCCGCAGATGCCCCATGTAGTGGATAAAGCGGGTGCCATGTTTTCCGCACGGGTTGGCCGTGTCAAAAACCGGGTAATGCTCTTCACGCAGATGCGGTGCTCCTTCAATCGTCATCATGCCGCAAATCACATCATTGGCTTCATCGACTTGCTTCTTGGTGAAGCCCAATGCCCTTAACACGTCAAAATCCGGTTTTTCATACTGTTCGGGGGTAAAGCCCAAGCGTTTCAAACAATCATCCGTCAATGTATAACGGTTGAAAGCAAACGAAAGCTCAAACACTGTCGGCAGAATTTCTTCCACCCGGTTCAGATCTTCATCGGTAAACCCTTTTTGTTTCAAGGTTTCCCGGTTAATGTGAGGCGCATTGTCCAACGACAACGTACCCGTTACATAAGTGAGAATGTCGTCGATTTGCTCTTTGCTGTAACCCAGCTTTTTCAAGGCCGGACGGATGGAATGGTTGGCGATTTTAAAGTAACCGCCGCCGGCCAGCTTTTTAAATTTCACCAACGCAAAATCCGGTTCGATCCCCGTCGTGTCGCAATCCATCAACAAACCGATGGTTCCGGTTGGAGCCAAGAGGGTCGTTTGCGCATTGCGATAACCGTATTTTTCTCCCATGGCGAGAGCTTCGTCCCAAGCAGCCCGGGCCGCTTTCAACAGATATTCCGGGCAAACTTTTTCATCAATGCCCATCGGCTTGACTTCCAGGTTTTCATATTCTTCTTCCGGTGCATTGTATGCCGCACGGCGATGGTTGCGAATCACCCTGAGCATATGCTCCCGGTTTTGCGGGAATGCTTTAAAAGGTCCCAACTCTTTGGCCATTTCCGCCGAAGTGGAATAAGCCACCCCGGTCATGATGGCCGTGATCGCCCCCGTAATCGCCAAGGCTTCTTTGGAATCATAAGGAATGCCGGAAATCATCAGCAACGTTCCGATGTTGGCATATCCAAGCCCCAAGGTGCGATACAAATAAGAAAGCTTGGCGATTTCTTTGGACGGATATTGTGCCATCAACACAGAGATTTCCAGAACAATGGTCCACAGACGGCAAGCATGACGGAAAGCGGGAATATCGAACTTGCCGGTTTCGGCATCAAAAAATTTCACCAGGTTCAACGAAGCCAGGTTACAAGCGGTATTATCCAAAAACATGTATTCCGAGCAAGGATTGGAAGCATTGATCCGGTTGTGCCTTGCCCCGAGTTTGCCATCCATCCCGGCGGGCGTGGTATGCCACTCATTGATGGTGGTGTCATATTGGATTCCAGGATCGGCACATTCCCAAGCGGCTTTTCCGATTTGTTCCCACAAGGAACGGGCCGGGATTTTTTTGCACACTTCACCGGTCGTGCGGTACGTCAGCTCCCAGTCTTCATTGTTTTTCAGTTTCTTGAAGAAAGAATGGGGGACCCGGACAGAGTTGTTGGAATTTTGCCCGGAAATGGTTTCATAAGCTTCTCCGTTAAACGAAGAATCATATCCGGCTTGAATCAATGCTCTGGCTTTTTTCTCCTCGACCAATTTCCAATTGATAAACTCTTCGATATCCGGGTGATCAATATCCAGGCACACCATTTTTGCCGCCCGGCGGGTGGTGCCGCCCGATTTGATCGCTCCGGCTGCACGGTCCCCGATTTTCAGGAAAGAAAGCAGTCCGGATGAAGTGCCTCCGCCTGACAGGGTTTCCCCTTTCCCGCGGATATTGGAGAAGTTGCTTCCCGTACCGCTTCCATATTTAAACAACCGTGCTTCCCGCACCCACAAATCCATGATTCCATTTTCATTGACCAGATCGTCTTCCACCGAAAGAATAAAGCAGGCATGCGGTTGCGGACGTTCATATGCACTTTTCGATTTCTTCAATTCTTCCGTTTTGGGATCCACATAATAATGGCCTTGCGGTTTTCCGGTAATACCATAAGCATAACTTAATCCCGTGTTAAACCACTGGGGGGAGTTTGGCGCGGCCATTTGGTGCAACAGCATGTACACCAATTCATCATAAAAGGCCTGGGCATCTTCCTCCGTATCGAAATATCCGTGATCTTCCCCCCATTTCCGCCAGCATCCGGCCAAACGGTGCACAACCTGTTTGACGCTTCTTTCCGGTCCGAGAACTTTCTTTCCGTTTTCATCGAGGATTTCATTTCCCTCTTCATCCGTTTGGGGCACTCCCGCTTTGCGGAAGTATTTGGAAACCAAAATATCGGTGGCAACCTGTGACCAACCCTTCGGAACTTCGGCTCCCTTCATCTCATAAACAACCGTTCCGTCCGGATTGGTGATGCGGCTGTCCCGTTTTGTATATTCAATCGTGTCATATGGGTTTTGGCCTTTTTTGGTGAAGTACCTCGTGATCTTCATTGTTTCCCTCTCTTCTTTCTACTATATGTAGTATCAAAAACAGTATAATACTACTATATATTGAAAATCAAAAGACATCAAATAAAAAAATAGTGAAATATCTTGTTCTTTTTTTTCCTGTCTTGCAAACTATACATATAACACGCGAAAGGATGAAACCTCATGATGATTTTGTATGATGATCAATTCAAAAAACGCGAAGATGTGCGTATTGACATTGAGGACCGTGCCTATCAATTCGGCGACGGAATTTATGAAGTGATCCGGGTTTATGATGGAAAACCTTTTTATTTGAAAGAACATTTAGAAAGACTGGAGAAAAGTGCCAAAAAAATAAGATTAAACCTCCCTTATTCCTTGGACGAGCTGGAGGATCGGTTAAACCAATTAATCAAACAAAACGATTTTACACAAGGAAATCTTTATTTACAAGTCAGCCGGGGAACCGCCCCGAGAAACCACGCTTTCCCGAAAAACAGCGCCCCCCTTCTCATAGCATACACCCAACCGGCCGAACGCCCCGTCAAAGAACAAACGGAAGGGATCCGTGCCATCACGGCGGAAGACATCCGCTGGCTTTGGTGTGATGTCAAAAGCTTAAACCTTCTCGGAGCCGTGTTGGCCAAGCAAGAAGCTCATGACAAGCACTGCAAAGAAGCCATCTTCATCCGGGACGGCATTGTCACGGAAGGAAGCTCCACCAATCTCTTTATGGTAAAAGACGGCATGCTCCTCACACATCCGGCCGACCATTTCATTTTACACGGAATCACCCGAAAGATCACTTTACAATTAGCGGATCAATTGCAAATTCCTGTCAGCGAAAAGAAATTTGGCAAAGAATCCCTTTTTGATGCCGATGAAATCTTTATCACCAGCACCACCATGGAAATCTGCCCGGTGGTGGAAGTGGACGGAAAAACCATCGGCGACGGGTGCCCCGGTCCGCTCACCCGACGGTTGCAAGAAGCTTTTAAACGGCTGATCCCGTCAAAAACCGAAGCTTGAACGCCCACTTTCCGCCCGGTTTCTCATGAGGTTCCGCAAATGAAAAAAAGATGAAAAATCACACTTTCTCCAGAAACAGCCAAGGAAGACCCATCAAATCCGGTCTTCCTTGGCTGTTTTCGGATCATTTTTATTTTTTCGCCTCAATGATTTTAAATCCGGTGTTCCGTAGCGTGACATCTTTGATCAATACAGGGTTTTCCGCCGTATGATTGAGCTCGGTGACATTCGAACCATGAGTCAACTGGATGTTTAAAATATTCAGCGTTGTTGTGACGGCCACCTGAAGGGGTGTTTTGCCATCATAATTGTCCATCCGCTGTTCGGCCACTTTTTTCATATTCCCGTTGACATCAAAAAGCTCCACTTGGTCCTTTTTATCCGACCATACCAAACGGAACCGCTCATCCCCCACGGATTGAATATCCATGGCAAACGATTCATTTGGCGGAGGCTGGATCAAAAAGCCGGAAGCCGCTCCCGCATCCAACCGGACTTGGGATTTTGGAAACACATCCAGGTAATTGCGGTTTTGCTCATCCACCGACAAAATGGCCTGACCGAAATCAATGATCCAAGGCTGATGGTTCAACCAGTCGCGCAGTGCGGATGATTTATCGCTGATGCCATCCACTTTCGGCGCATTCAGCCGGGCCCCTTCATCACCGCGGAATTTGAGCTTCATTTCCCCTCGCATCGGAGTGATACCGACCGCGATCCATTTCTCTTTTTTCCCTTCTTCCTGAAGCGAGATATGTACAGGATTTCCGGAGAGATAATAGATCTCGAAATGGTATTTCTTATTGGGGGAAATACGATATTGATTGCCGGATTTTGCAATCGTCGTGACTTTATCTCCGCCAACCTGATGGAACAGACCGATTTCCCCTTTTTCATCAATATACAAACCGTAAATGGAAGACTTGTCTTCTGCTTCCAGATATCCCAGAAACGTGTTGGTTTCTTTCAGGATGAAATCCCCTTTTAAAACGGAGTTGCCCTGGATGCTTTTGGACAAGGTATACTGATCCTTTTCTTTTGTGAACTGGATCAGCTGATTTTCCCCTTTTGCCTGATTTGCTTTATCCCCGCTGGACACAAACAAACCGGCCAAAGGATTGTCGGATGAATAGCTGTCCTTCGGCTGCCATTGGGCCACCGCCAAGGATACCAGAACCAATGCCGCCGCAGCCACCGTCACGGTTGCATAAACTTTCTTCCGGTTACTCTTTTCTTTTCTTGAGCGGGACAATCCGGCCTCATCCGCATGATGCTGAAGATAATTCTCGATGCTTTCGGCAACTTCTTCAAAATTGCGTTGCCGGTTCAAGGCAAACAACGCCAATTTGGCAATCTTCTGCGGGATTTTCTTTTCGTTTAAAATCTTTTCTGCCGACTTGTGTCCGCCTATCGGCGACTGGCCGGTCAACAAATAGAACAACAATTCACGCCATTTCTCATCATATCTCGGCTTTTCCGGATCTTTCATGTAATAGAACAATAACAGCGGTTTTTGCCCGTTGAGCAAAATGTTTTTCGGATCCAGCGTTGCGCTTAACGGCAGTGGCAAACGGGATAAATCAAGCAATGTTTTAAAGCACCGGTTCACCAAGCGAACGGCAACTTCCGGCTCCATCGCCCGCTCTTTATTCACGATCAAGGGCAAAGGATCCCCAGAAAAAGGCGGATGAACCAAAATGATTTGGTCCTTTTCTTCCATGACATCCAGAATTGGTGCCAAGTTAGGATGCTGCAAACGGCGAAAGGATTCGCGATAACCGGACGGTAAAGGTCGACGGGTGATTTTGATGGATTGCAGGAATACCTGAGCACCATCTGGGGATTTTGCTTGCAGAAGTTGTCCGGAAAAAAAATTAATCACGTCTTCCACTTGAAATCTCTCGTAATAACGACGATTTAATCGACTTCCCTGTTTCAACAGCATTTTCCCCTAACTTATAAAAGTTTATTATGATCAAAAAATGGATTAGAGCAATTATAATCAGCAATCTATATGCTATCATAAGAACTCGAAAAATCAAGCAGGATGATCTCACCAGTCCCAATTGATCTCAAAGGAAAATTCAGAAAAAAACTTACGATTATGATGATACTCTGTCCAAAAAAATAAATCAATTCATATATCGAAATAAGAAGAAATAGCAACATAAATTTCATGAAAATTTCATATTCAAACAAAAAAGCTTTCCAACCGAAATGATTGGAAAGCCGAAAACATACATCCCCTCTTATCTGCGCAAGTTCCAATCATCGGAATCATAGCGCTCGCGGATGCGGGCTTGGACCCGCTCTTTTTCTTCCGGTGTCAATTCGCCCGGCTCCAATTTGACGCCGATTCCTTTTTGGAACCCTTCGTAAAAAGCCTGGATAACTTCATCCAACGAAACCGGATGGGACAAAATCCGGTTGATGGCCACCGCTTTTTGCAAAAATTGTTCTTTCAGCCTTTGCCGGACCCGTTCGGAAGGAAATACCAGCAAGGAGAACAACAGATCTTCATCAAAATCCATCAAAATCGAACCATGCTGGAGAACCACTCCGTGTTGCCGGGTTTGTGCACTTCCGGCCACTTTTTTTCCGTCGATCACCAGTTCATAATCCGACGGGGAATCAAAACAAGCAGCCGACATGTGTTCTTTTTTGGTCTTTTGCGGATCGGACAAATAAGCGTTCAACCCCAGCGCTTTAAATCCTTCCAACAG
Organism: Thermoactinomyces sp. CICC 23799; assembly: GCF_016055145.1. Classification (NCBI taxonomy): domain Bacteria; kingdom Bacillati; phylum Bacillota; class Bacilli; order Caryophanales; family Thermoactinomycetaceae; genus Thermoactinomyces; species Thermoactinomyces sp. CICC 23799. The sequence goes on along the minus strand of NZ_JAECVV010000006.1, from coordinate 135,289 downwards.
TCCCTGGCTGATGACCCGGTAGGACTCGCTGACGGTTTTGGGCATGATCGGATCCTCTTCCGGCACGATCACGCTGTAGGTCAGCTCCTTGTCATGGAGAACCGCCCGTCCCCCGGTCATCCGCCGGACAAAGCCCAGATTTTTTTCCTTTATGTAAGACAGGTTGACTTCTTTTTTGGCTTTTTGGAAGTAACCGATCGACAAAGTCGGAACCTGCCAACCGTAAAAACGCAAAGTCGGGGGAACCTTTTTCTCCGCGACAAGCTCCATGACCGCTTGATCAATCGCCATATTTTCCGCGGCGGAATATGCCTGGTAAGGCAAAAATCGCCATGTTGTCATTTCCATCACACCTTTGTCATCAAATCCGTTTACTTTTTCATGATACAACACTTATTCAAAATCTGCATGCGACCGTTGCCGCTTCTCCCATTCCAATACCTTTTGCAGCGTTTCATCCAGCGGTGTCGCATGATAACCCAACTCCCGAACCGCTTTTTGCGAGGAATAATAAATCGTTCTCCCGGTCAATTTGGCCAAATCCCAAGCAAAAGGCGGTTCCTTCCCGATCAGCCAGGATAAACCTTCCCCCAGCCACGAAACACCTTTCACCAACGGAGCCGGAACCGGATAAACCGTCCGGTTGCTTCCTGCCAAGCGGATGATCCTCTGAAACAGCTCCCGCAAGGGCAGATTGGTCCCCCCCAAGAGATACCTCTCTCCCTTTTTGCCGTGCAATGCCGCCATAAGGTGGCCTTTTGCCACATCATCCACATCACAAACGTTCATGCCGCCTTCCGGTGCAACAAACAATCGCCCTTGCAACACGGAACGGACAAAATTGGAAGCATAATTCCTTCTGCCAAGGATGACCGTGGGGTTAACAATGGTCGCATTAAGCCCTTTTTTGACATACTGCAGCACGACCTCTTCGCCTGCTTTTTTTGCCATGGAATAGCCGACTTTCAGGCGGTCCCCGTTAAACGGGTAGGATTCATCGGCAATTTCATTGAAAGGCAGTCCCACTGCAGCCGCCGAGCTGGTGTGGATAAATTTTTTCACCCCGCTTTTCAGCGCTTCTTCCGCTATATGTTGCGTCCCGTTGACATTGATCCGGAACATGTGCTTTTTTCCGGCTTTTCCCCAAGTCACTTCCCCCGCCACATGAAAAACCCAATCCATCCCTTCACAACAACCGGCAATCGTATCCGGACGGGTCAAATCCCCGGTGCGAAGCGAAATCTTTACCGGGAGATCATGCAAACGGGATGTTTCCCGGTGCAGGACGGTGACATCATACCCTTGTTCCCATAAATAATGCACCAGGTTTCTCCCCACAAAACCGGTGCCGCCGGTGACCAATACCTTCATCCAAACCCCTCCCATTCAAAGATGTTCCATGATCCATTATTTCATATCCATCCGGGCAAAAAACAAGTGGTTCAGCCAATAAACAAAGCGCCGCATGCATGTGCATGCAGCGCTTTGTCTTCCCTTAACCCTTGAAGGAGATGATCTCTTTGTCCCCCCGGGTGACATTTTCTTTTTCGATCTGAACGGTTTTCCCTTCTTCCAGGTTGGTAAATACGATCGGAGAAATGAGCGACGGCGCATTCTCCTTCACAAAATCCAAGTCAAACTCCAGCAATTTTTGCCCTGCTTTGACGGAATCGCCTTCCTGTACAAAGCTTTCAAATCCTTTTCCTTCCAACTTCACGGTATCAATTCCGATATGAATCAGCACTTCACGACCGTTCGGAGTGCGGATGCCGATGGCGTGCTTGGTCGGGAAAAGATTGATGATTTCACCGTCCACGGGGGAAACAACCACTCCTTCAGCCGGCTCGACGGCAAATCCGTCTCCCATCATTTTTTGCGAGAACACTTCATCCGGCACTTTTTCAATCGGCAGAAGTTTCCCGGTCATGGGCGAAACCAACGTTTCCTCTTGGTCATGTTGAACCGTCGCCGGTTCTTCTTTTTTGGTGTCTTTTTCTTTGTCTTTCTCCGTTACTTGCGGGCTTTTTCCCATCATGATGCGCTTCATTTGTTCCTTGATGTTATCTGACTTCGGCCCGAAAATGATCTGGAAGTGATTTCCCATCTCCAGGACACCGGAAGCTCCCAGTTTTTTGAGGCGGTCTTTGTTCACCTGTCCGGCATCATGGACCGAAATCCGGAGCCGGGTAATGCAAGCATCCAAGTTGGCAATGTTTTCTTTTCCGCCCAACGCTTCCAAGACATTGGCCGCAAGTTCCCCGGTCGGCGACGCAGCCGTTGCATCGTCGCTTTCCGCATCATCTTCCCGGCCCGGTGTTTTCAGGTTCCAGAACTGGATGGTAAAGCGGAATCCGAAATAATAGATCACCGCAAAGACCAGCCCGACCGGAATGATTAACCAAGGCTTGGTATCCTGCCCCCAGAACATGATCAAGTCGATCACACCGCCGGAGAAGGTCATTCCGGCTTTAACGCCCAAAATATCCATCATCATGAAGGACAAACCGGCAAACACACAGTGAATGGCATAAAGGACCGGGGCCACAAACAAGAACGAAAACTCAATCGGTTCGGTAATCCCGGTCAAAAATGAGGTCAAACCGGCCGACAACATGATCCCGCCAACCAATTTTTTCTTTTCTTTGCGGGCCGTGTGGTAAATCGCCAACGCAGCCGCCGGCAAACCAAAAATCATGAACGGAAATTTCCCGGACATGAACGTTCCGGCCGTCGGGTCTCCGACCATGAAACGGTTCAAATCCCCTTTGACTATTTGGCCCGTATCAGTGACATATTGTCCAAACTCAAACCAGAACGGTGAATAGAAAATATGATGCAATCCAAACGGAATGAGGGAACGCTCGATCAAACCGAAGATGAAAGCCGCAACCGCCGTATTTTGGGTTGTCACAATTTTGGACAGGTTATCGATTTGATCCTGAATCGGCGGCCATACAAAGAAAAAGATCAATCCAAGCAAAAACGCCGAAACAGCCGTTACAATCGGAACAAAACGTTTTCCTCCGAAAAAGCCGAGGAACGAAGGCAGTTCGATATCGTGAAAACGGTTATACAAATAGGCGGCAACCGCCCCGATGATGATTCCTCCGAACACACCCATCTGCAAAGTGGGAATTCCCAGCACATCGACGGTTTCCACTTGATTTAACTTTGCCATTTCCCCCAGGGTGGTGTTCATGATCAAATACCCGACGACGGCAGCCAATCCGGCTGTCCCTTCCCCGCCGGACAAACCGATCGCCACCCCGATGGCAAAAATCAATGCGAGGTTTTGAAAAATGATGTTTCCTGCACTTTCCAAAATGCTGATGTCCAGCTTATTCCCGAATGCCAAAAGCAATCCGGCAGCCGGCAAAATCGCAACGGGCAGCATCAATGCTTTTCCGATTCGTTGCAAGACGCCAAACAAATTTTTGAACATGCAAATTACCTCCTCTGTTTCTCCTATTTTGCCCTTTTCTCACGCAAAAAGGCATGAGCAAAAAAAGCAGACAGAAAGCGCTTGCACAAGGTGCAAACCGCTCTCGCAGCTTTTTCCACTCATGCCTGATCGAATCAGTAACACGTGGTAAAAGAACAAAAACAGGAATATTTACTTTTTATCAGACCAAAGTTGTTGCAGATGTAAGGTCAAATAACTGATCTCTGCAGGATACACCGGTTTGTTCAGTTCCTTTTCCATCACTTTGGCTAGTTTCCAAGCCATATTGTAACACAAAGGATACTGAGTTCGCAACATTTCATTCATCCCTTCGGGTTCCGAAATACTTTCCCCTTTTTCCGTCCGTTCAATGGCATAACGCAAGTGTGTGACCAAACGCATATAGGATAAACTTTGCTTGTCCAGTTTTTGACCCAGCGTATTTTCGACAAATCGAATCAATTTTAAGATTAATTTGGAATATTTCTGAAGTTCCGCCAAATGCCGCCTCGTCAAAGCGCTGTGAATGTGAAGGGCAATGAAACCGATTTCTTCTTCCGGCAGATGCACATCCAGCCGCAGGTTGATCCACCGGACAATCTCTTCGGCAACCTGATATTCTTTTTGATATAACGTTCGCGTTTCGATCAGAAAAGGGTTGTGAAAAGAAAGCCCCTGCTCGGTTCTCTTGATCGCAAAAGCAATGTGGTCCATTAAAGCGACATGAATATGCTCATTCAAAGGGGATTGAAACCGGTCCTGAATATGCTGAACCACTTCATTCATCACTTCCACCAACCGATCATCCACTTGGTTCAGCAATTGCTTGTATTGTTCTTGTTCCTTCGGATCATATAAGACAAAACATTTCTCCACTGTTTTTTCATCGATCACGGCGCCGGCTCTTTTATGGAATCCCAAGCCTTTCCCGATTAAAACCGTTTCTCCAAAGACCGGGTGAACGGCTATGACCACATTGTTATTCAATATTTTTTTTATACGAAACAATCCGCTCACTTTTTCCATCCTCACTTTACTCGTTGCCTATGTGCTTTGAGTATACGTGAACATGATTTTCTTTTCAATAACAGTGTAACCATACTCGATAATAAAAAAAGTTCCTTTTAAGGGAACTACCCTGAAAGGAACTTTTCCAAACGGAAAAATGAACAAGATGAATTCAAGGAAAACGTTATGGTTGTCCGGTCAGTTCTTCTTTCTTTTCATGGATTTGACGGGCTTCTTCCTGCCACCATAATGCTTCTTCAGGATTTTCCATAATTTCCTTGATTTCGTGACGTTCTTCCACAACCGGCAACGATCCCCGGAGCGCTTTTCCGGATGTTTCCTTCACGAACCAGGTGACCACCAGCATTCCCACCACCGATGCGAAAATCAGGTAATACGCCGGAACCATCCGGTTATTCGTCTGACTGATGAGCCAGGAAACAACAAGCGGTGTCGTCCCTCCGAACAAGGAGGTCGAAATGTTATAAGTGATCGCCAATGCCCCGTTGCGTACATTGGTAAAAAACAAAGAAGGCAAGACCGACGGCATGGTTCCCTGAAATGTGGAAGAAAAGACCGCCAACAGCATCAATCCGGCAAACACAAGGATGGCATTGCCGCTTCCGATGAGCAAAAACGCCGGAACGGATAAGAGGATCAACCCGACCAAACCGCCCTGCACGATTTTTTTGGCTCCGATCCGGTCACTGGCATATCCCATCAACAAGACGATCGGAATCATGATCAGCATCACAACCACAATCAGCAGCAGCCCTTCGGCTTCCCCGTAACCAAGCACGGCGGTCAAATGCGAAGGCATGTAGGGATAAAACCGTATAATTGATGACATTATAGGAGAATACCACAAACAACCCAATGAGAATCGGACGCCAATGAAGCCGGAGGATGTCTTTGACGGATGCATGTTCATCATTTTCTTCCTCCGGTTTGTCACTTTCCATCGCCTCGTAAACCGGCGCTTCATCCAACTTGTTCCGGAGATAAAAACCGATCAGTCCGATCGGCGCGGCAACCAAAAACGGAATTCTCCATCCCCACGCCAACATGGTCTCTTCACCCAAAAGATAGGTCAGCACCGTGACCAATCCGGCCCCGGCAATATATCCGACGAGGGTTCCCACTTCCAAACCGCTGGACATAAACCCTCTTTTTTTATCCGGCGTGGATTCGGCGATATACGTCATGGCGCTGGCATATTCTCCGCCGGTGGAAAAGCCTTGGGCCAAACGCGCCAACAGCAACAAAATCGTTGCGGTGGATCCGATGGAGGCATAACCCGGAATCAAACCGATACTCAGTGTCGAAACGGCCATGATAATCAAAGTGACCGACAGAATATTCTTTCTTCCGAACCGGTCTCCCAACATGCCGAAGAAGATCCCGCCGATGGGCCGCACGAGAAAAGCGATGGCAAATGTGGCAAACGAATAGACCAATTGCATGACTCCGCTTGCCTCCGGAAAGAACACTTGTCCGATGGTGGCTGCCAGGTAGGAATAAATCCCGAAGTCAAACCATTCCATCGCATTCCCGGCGGAAGTGGCCATGACCGCGCGCTTGGATTCCTTGGCATCCACCACGGTAATGTCGTCTTTTTTCAGTTTCATCTTTAACTTTTTTCTCAATCGGTTTCTTTGCTCCATTTTTTCTTCCAACCGGCAATTCCTCCTTTTGGCAGTCGGTTAATCTTAATGTGTCCGCATTTCAACAGAATTAAAACCGGCAAACCCCGGTCAAAAAAACAGTCCTTTCCAATTGGAAAGGGCTCTTCAGTCATTGGTTTATCCAATTTGATTCTCATCAGAAAACCGCCATCAGCCAAAATCCGCCCAAGGATTGATTGCCACTTGCACCTAAGACTTTCCGCTTTGTAATCCAACCATCGCTCCAGTATTCCTTCATCCAAACGTTATTTGATTTTCCTTGTTCCGGTTTGTCCATCGGTCACCGGCGAACCCGTGAAAAACGTCCTGGTCCATTCATCCCGTTCACCTTCCCTCACATATATATACCTCTTTTGGCGGCAAATAAACGTGAAATTGCGGAAACTCTGGAAAATCAGGCTCCCAATAAAAAAGCACAAACGAAGGGCACGCCCCCGTTTGTGCTTTCATTTTATTCATTGGTCCGGTTTCGTCCAACGCACGACCGGCTTTCTTGCCGCCTGCACTTCATCCAATCTTTTCAATACGGTATGGTGCGGGGCTTCCTGCACGATCTCCGGATTTTCTTCCGCTTCTTTGGCAATTTGAATCATGGCCTCCACAAAGGCATCCAAGGTTTCTTTGCTTTCTGTTTCGGTCGGTTCAATCATCAGGCACTCATCCACGATCAGCGGGAAATAAATCGTCGGCGGATGCATGCCGAAATCCAGCAATCGTTTGGCCATATCCAGGGTCCGTACCCCCAATTTCTTCTGTTTTTTGCCGGACAAGACAAATTCATGTTTGCAATGTTGCGGATACGGCAGGTCGAAATAAGGCTCGAGCCGACGCATCAGATAATTGGCATTTAATACGGCATCTTCTGACACCCGGCGCAAACCGGCAGGCCCCATCGTCCGGATATAGGCATATGCACGGACCAAAATCCCGAAGTTTCCGTAAAACCCTTTGATGCGGCCGATGGAGCCGGGAATATTTTCATCGAGATAATAATTTCCCTCATCATCCTTTTTCACGACCGGGGTGGGCAAAAACGGCGTCAATTCCTTTCGCACCCCGACCGGTCCGGCTCCCGGGCCGCCACCTCCATGCGGGGTTGTAAACGTTTTGTGCAAGTTTAAGTGCACCACGTCAAATCCCATATCTCCGGGACGGGCAATCCCCAAAATCGCATTGGCATTGGCCCCGTCATAATACAGCAACCCGCCCGCTTCATGAACCAGGTCGGCAATTTCCAGAATTTGTTCTTCAAACAAGCCCAAGGTGTTGGGGTTGGTCAGCATCAGGGCTGCTGTATCTTCCCCCAAAACTTTTTTCAGTTCTTCCACATCCACCAGGCCTTTTTCGTTGGAAGGGATGGTGATGGTTTGAAATCCGGCGACGGAGGCACTGGCCGGGTTGGTTCCGTGTGCCGAATCCGGAACAATCACTTTGTTTCGCCCGCTTTCCCCGCGCGATTCATGGTAAGCACGAATCAACATCAAGCCGGTCCATTCCCCTTGCGCTCCGGCGGCTGATTGCAACGTCACGGCATCCATTCCGGTAATTTCGGCCAGGTCGTTTTGCAATTCATACAGAAGTTGCAAAGCGCCTTGAACCGTTTCTTCCGGCTGATAAGGATGGATTTGGGCAAATCCGGGATAACGGGCCACGTCCTCATGCACTTTCGGATTGTATTTCATGGTGCACGATCCCAAGGGATAAAAGCCGTTGTCCACACCGTGGTTGCGTCTGGACAATTCCGTATAGTGACGCATCAAATCCAGTTCGGACACTTCCGGGAGTTCCGCCGGTTCTTCCCGAAGCAACTCTGCTGGCAGATCATCCACGTCGGGCACATCCGACTCCGGCAAACTGTATGCCACACGCCCCGGGCGGCTCATTTCAAAAATCAAGGCTTTCTCTTTGTTCTTCATAAGATTTCCTCCAATCTTTCTGCCAACTGGTCGATTTCTTCTTTGGTCCGCACTTCGGTCACTGCCATCAGCATCTGTTTCTCCCAAGCCGGGTTCAACTTTCCAAGATCATATCCGCCGATCATTCCGTGGCGGAGGAGGGCTTGATTGACTTCTGCGGCCGGGCGGCTGAGTTCAATCACAAATTCATTGAAGAACGGTTGCTGATAAACCGGTCGAACCCCCGGAACCTGTGACAGGCGTTTTTGCGCGTAATGGGCTTTTTTGGTGTTTAACCAGGCCACTTCCTGCATGCCTTTTTTCCCCAATGCCGACATGTAAACGCTGGCGGCCAGGGCCATCAGTGCCTGATTGGAACAGATATTGGATGTCGCTTTGTCGCGGCGGATGTGTTGTTCCCTGGCCTGCAAAGTGAGAACAAATCCGCGCACCCCGTCTTCATCCACGGTTTGCCCCACAATCCGTCCCGGAATCTTGCGCATCAACTTTTTTGTCGTCGCAAAAAACCCGCAGTGGGGGCCTCCGAAAGAAGCCGGGATTCCCAAAGGTTGTGCATCCCCGACAACAATGTCCGCTTTATATTGGCCGGGCGGTTTCAAAATGCCGAGAGACAACGGATTGGTGCTGACAATCAACAAGCCTTTATGCGCATGGGCAATTTCTTCAATCCCCTTTAAGTCTTCAATGTTCCCAAGGAAATTCGGGGATTGGACAAGGACAGCCGCCGTTTTTTCATCCGCCAGCTGCCGCAGCGCTTCGATGTCGGTCACTCCGTCTTTGGCCGGCACCATGACAATCTCCCATCCGAATCCTTTGGCATTGGTTTGAAGAATCTGGACGGCCTCCGGATGGATGGTTTCAGAAACGATCATTTTTTTCTGACGGGAGGCCCCTGCCGCCACACTGGCTGCTTCCGCCAAGGCGGTAAATCCGTCATACATGGATGAGTTGGCCACTTCCATGCCGGTCAGTTCACAAATCATGGTTTGGAATTCAAAAATGGCTTGCAGTTCCCCTTGGCTGATTTCCGGCTGGTAAGGGGTATAAGCGGTATAAAATTCCGACCGCGAGATGACATGATTCACTACACTGGGAATATGGTGTTCATACACGCCGGCTCCCAAAAAAGAAACATATTGGTCCAACGAAGCATTTTTTCCGGCCAGACGGGCCATATGCCTCACCAAAGCCGGCTCACTCATCGCTTGGGGAAGGTTTAATTCGCCTTGAAAGCGCACTTCTTCGGGAATCTCTGCAAACAACTCCTCAACCGATCCGACTCCAATGGTTTTCAACATTTCTTTCCGATCCTGATCCGTCATCGGCAAATAACGAAACTTTGTCATATCCGACCTCCGCCTTTCTCTTTTACTTCTCGCGCTGATAAAAAGGGGTTTTGACGATTTTCGCTTTCAATTTTTTCTTGCGGATTTGCACTTCCACTTCTTCACCGGTTTTGGCATATTCTGAACGGATCAATGCCAACCCGATATTCTTTTTTAACGTGGGGGACTGTGTTCCCGTGGTGACTTCCCCGATTTTTTCTTCCCCCCGGTAAACAGGGTAGCCGGTGCGCGGAATTCCCCGCTCCGCCATTTCCAGTCCGACCAGTTTGCGGGGAGCGCCTTCTTTCTTTTGCAAAGCCAAGACGTCCCGCCCGATGAACTCCCCTTTATCCGGTTTGACGGCAAAGCCCAACCCTGCTTCGACCGGGGTAATCGTTTCGGACAGTTCTTGTCCGTATAACGGGAGTTTGGCCTCAAAGCGTAAGGTGTCCCGTGCTCCCAATCCGCAAGGCAAAACACCTTCCGGCTTTCCTTCCTCCAGAATCGCCTTCCACAACCCGGGAGCGTCCTCAGCGGAAAAATAGATTTCAAACCCGTCTTCCCCGGTGTAACCGGTTCGTGAAACCAGACATCCTTTGACTCCGGCAATCTCGGTTTCCTGTTGGAATTTGAAAAATGAAATCGATGATAAATCCGTTTCCGTCAAGCGTTGCAATACCTGTTCCGCCAGCGGCCCCTGCAAAGCAAGAAGCGCCACTTTCTCGGAAATGTCTTCCACAACCACTTGTCCGGAAGCATGTTGTTTGATCCAGTCGTAATCTTTATCGATATTTGAAGCATTCACCACCAGCATGAATGTTTCTTCTCCTGTCCGGTAAATCAACAGGTCGTCGATGGTTCCGCCATCCTCTTTGCACATGATGGTATATTGCGCGGCTCCCGGTTTCAGCTTGGAAACATCATTGGTGGTCAGCTTTTGCAGCAGATCCAAAGCACCCGGCCCGCTGACCATGATTTCTCCCATGTGGGAAACATCAAACAATCCGGCTTTGGTTCGGACCGCTTCGTGCTCCTGTTTGATGCCGGAAAACTGGACAGGCATTTCCCAACCGCCAAAAGCAACCATTTTGGCGTCATCTTTGTAAACTTCATACAACGGAGTTTTTTTCAGCTCACTCATGTCTGGTTCCTCCTTACTTCATGGGTCATGAAAAAAAGACAGAATGTCCCCTGTCACGGGAAAAACACTCTGTCCTTATGACCTGAGAGTTGCTTTGCGAAATGAACGCAAAGTTGCCCCTTTGGTGGCTGTGATCCAAAAGACCAGCACTCTCCAGAGGTGCGTCCAGCGGGCCTCCTTTTGCCTGAGAGATTCGCCTTCTTTCAAGGCTTGCTCCTTCGGCGCCACGGATGTGGTCTCTCCTCCCGCCTTCAACCGCCGAACGATATTTGGTTATCTACCCCTCATTTTGCCATAATTCACGATTATTTTCGAGGTTATTATATAAAAAAGTTCGTTTTTATTTCCCCATGCATTCATTTACTTCGTTTGAACCATACTATAACAGGATTCATGACTATCAGAAAGGTGGATCGACGGATGCATTCACCCCCGATTCGTTTTGACCGAACATGGCTTCAATCCTTTCTGACCCAAGCGGAAACAGACCAAAACTGGTCCACATGGGAACGCTTCCAATTGGCGGTGGAAGCGGCCGAAAAAAAGATCATCCCTTCTTTTGAATCTATCCAATGTTTGAAACAAATTCAAGGGTTTGAACCGCTTCCGCACCAAATTGAAGTCGCAAGGCGTGTCATCAACGAAATGCGCGGCCGTGCCATCCTGGCGGATGAAGTGGGACTCGGAAAAACCATTGAAGCCGGTTTGATTTTCAAAGAATATCTGATCCGCGGACTGGTCAAGCGGGCTTTGGTTTTGGTGCCTTCATCTTTAGTATTGCAATGGACCCGGGAATTGAATCAAAAATTTGACATCCCGGTCATGGCCCAAAAGAAAGTCTGGATGTGGGACAAATATGACTTTTTAGTCGCTTCCATCGACACCGCCAAACGAACCCCCCACCGCGAACATGTGTTGAACAAGCATTATGATCTGGTCATTATCGATGAAGCCCACAAACTGAAAAACCGGCGTACGAAAAACTGGCAATTTATTAACCAGTTGCAAAAAAAATATTGTCTGTTGCTGACGGCAACGCCTATTCAAAATGAGATACAGGAATTATATAACCTGGTGACCCTTTTAAAACCGGGGCACCTGGGAAAACAGTCCGATTTTAACAGCGATTATGTCGCAGGAAAACGAAAAGCCAAAAATGAGGCCCAACTGAAAGAGGAAATTCAACGCGTGTTGATCCGAAACCGCCGCTCCGATCAGCAACTACCGTTGACCAAACGGCATGTTCAAACCATTTCTATCGAACTTTCCGGTGCCGAGCGGGCTCTGTATGACGGCATCACAAACTTTGTACGCCAAAGATACCACAAATCATCCGACATGCAAAACACGCTTTCCCTTTTGGTTTTGCAAAAAGAAATTTGCAGCAGCCGGGACGCGGTGTTTCATACTTTATTTAAACTACTGCAAAAAGAGGCAAAAGGTCAATCCGAAATTTCGCCGGAGATTTCCAATCTGATCACGCTTTTAAGAAGCATAAAATATTCTTCCAAAGCCAAAGCCGCCGTCGAATTAATCCGCCGCCTGTCCCCGGAAAAAGTGGTGTTGTTTACGGAATACCGCGCAACCCAGGAAATGCTGATGCGGGAATTACTCAATGCCGGGATTCAAGCCGTCCCCTTTCGCGGCGGATTTAACCGGAATAAAAAAGACTGGATGATGGAGCTGTTCCAAAAAAGGGCCCAGGTTCTTGTCGCGACGGAGGCAGGCGGCGAAGGCATCAATCTCCAATTTTGCCGCCATATGATCAACTATGACATGCCCTGGAACCCGATGCGGGTGGAACAACGAATCGGCCGGATTCACCGGTTGGGGCAAAAAAGCGATGTGTATATTTATAATTTTGCCACCTTAAACACCATTGAGGAGCATATCATCTGGTTGCTGCATGAAAAAATCGATCTTTTCCGGTCCGTCATCGGCGAACTGGAAGTCATTTTGGAAAAAATGGATTGGGAAAAAGACGTGGAACAAAACATTATGCGGGTTTGGCTGGAAGCGAAAGATGACGGGGAAGTCCGCAAGCAACTGAGCAAATGGGGAGATGCCTTTTTTGAAACGAAAAAAGCGGTCCTGAAAGATCGGAAGGAAAAAGAGGATGTGTTGCTTTATGGATCCAGCCCAAGTTAGAGAGTGGACAGAGAAATACCTGAAGCTTTATCAATGCCCGGTCATTGAATCGGGCCCTTCTTATCTGATCACACAATTATCGGTCGAAGCCGATAAAGATTTGCTCAACCGTCCCTTCTACTGGATGTACGTTGAAAAAATGAACATTCCGCCCAAACCGGTCCAACTTTGCTTTATTTTCGATCCAAAAAACCATCCTCCTGACATCCGGGGGGAAATACTGCATTACGGGTCCCCCCGTTTCCAAAAAATGCTCCAATCCGCGCAAAAACACGGAAAATTTGTCCGTTTGTACGAAGATCCCGGCTGGCAACCAAGCCACTCGCCATCCAAGCCCTACACGCCCTGGCTGTTGGTCAATTATCAGCTTTCCTATGTTTGTGACCAGAAAAAGGATCGCTTGTGTTCCCTTGGCATCAATTTGTTAAACGGGGAAATTGCCGAGTCGTTTTATGACCGTCTGAAAAACCGAAAATGGTTGAACCGCCTGCCTCCCCACCGCTATCTCCCTGCACAGGGAATGTCTTTGACTGAAGCCGTCGGCGAATTGGAATACTATCTGGAAGACCAATTGAAAGAAGAAGACCAGACATGGGCAACCAAAGCAAAAGAACGATTGCGCATGGAACTGGAGCAATTAAATGCCTTTTATCCGGATGATGAGGAAAACCAAGGCGAAGAAATCCGGCTGGAAAAGAAAAACCGGGAACAAGAATTGGTTTGGCAATTCCATCCCCGCATCGAAGCGGAGGTGGTCAATGCCGGACTGTTTTACATGGAATCATGAAAAAACAGGGTGTGGCTTAAACCCGGCACACACCCTGTTTCCGTTTGGCCTTATGTAACTTTTAACGTTTGGTGATCAAGACGATATTCCCCGGGATCCCGTTGGTCTGTCCCATCAGGCGCAAGGGAAGAATGGGGCCGAGAGTGAAATGATCGGGTGAAAACAGCGACTCAATCGTTTCCTTGGCCAGCGGTTTAATGGCAATTTCCCTTTCGCCGGCCGCTTCTTTCAGCTTATCGGTCAATTCGCGGCAACCCCGCAATAACAATTGTCCGCCCGGTTTTAAAACGCGCAGAATCTCTTTCACGTACCGGGGCCGGTCTTCTTCCGGAATCACATGCAGGCAACCCCGGTCATTGGCAAAATCAACCGATTCATCCTCAACGGGAAGCGCCAAAGCGTTTCCTTGTTTGAAATCGACTTTAACCTTTGCTTCTTCCGCCCGTTTTTTCGCCAGTTGAATGGCATTGGACGAAAAGTCCACCCCGGTGACATCAAATCCGCATTTCGCCAGAAAAATCGATTCCCATCCGCCGCCGCAACCGATGTCCACCCCACGCTTTCCCTCTGGTGGCAACCCTTTGACGGCAAATAACGCAACCAGTTCCGATGAAGCTGTTCCAAAATCCCAGTTTTTAAAGTCGCCGGTTTCGTAAGCTTGATTCCAGTCCATCTCCATCCCCCATTTTGGTGAATAATGAAATGACAAAATTATTATATTCCCTTTTCCTTTAAAAAAGAAACCACGTCACGGATTCAGTAATTTGGACAGAAATTGACGGGTGCGTTCCTCTTTGGGATTCACAAAAATTTCATCCGGCGATCCCGATTCGATCACTTTTCCGTGATCCATAAAAATGATTTGGTCCGCCACGTCACGGGCAAAAGACATCTCATGGGTGACAATCAGCATCGTTTGCTGCTCCCGGGCCAGCTCTTTCATCGTTTTCAGCACTTCCCCGACCAGCTCCGGATCCAGCGCCGAAGTCGGTTCATCAAAAAGCAGCACCTCCGGTTCCATCGCCAACGCCCGGGCAATGGCCACGCGCTGTTGTTGCCCTCCGGAAAGCTGGCTCGGAAACACATGCTTTTTGTCGGACAATCCCACTTTTTCAAGCAATTGTTCGGCTTTTTCCCGTGCCTTTTGCTTTGATTCCTTTTTGACCACAACCGGCCCTTCCATCACATTCTCCAGCACCGTACGATGCGGAAACAAGTGAAATCCCTGAAATACCATCCCGGTTTTTTCGCGCAACTTCCGGATTTCCGCCGGCGCGATTTTCCGGTCTCCGAACGACAGTGTGACATTGGAAATGGTCAATTGTCCCCGGTCGGGGGTTTCCAGCAGATTCAAGCAACGCAACAGGGTCGATTTTCCCGATCCGCTCGGACCGATGATGCAAACCACTTCCCCCTGGCGGACCTCCAACTCAATCCCTTTCAATACTTCCACATCACCAAACGATTTATGAAGATCTTTGATCCCGATCACAGCTGCTCCCCCTTTCTATGCCGCATAACGTCCATACCGTTTTTCCAGTTTTTCCTGGACAATGTTCAGCAATGTACAAATCACCCAATAAAAGAATGCGACCAAAATGTACACCGTCATGTAATCAAAAGCGCGGGCACCGACGATTTTGGCATGATAAAACATTTCGTTCACCGTGATCATCGCCAACAAAGAAGTATCCTTCACCAAACTTAAAAAGGTGTTCGCCAAAGACGGGAGAGCCACCCGGGCCGCCTGCGGAATAATCACCCGGCGCATCGTTTGCCAATAAGTCATGTTGAGGGACGATGCGGCTTCCCACTGCCCTTTGGGAATGGAGAGAATGGATCCCCGGATTGTTTCCGCGGAGTATCCCCCGACATTGAGCGACAAACCAATGATCCCTGCCAGCGTGGCCGTTAGCTTGATGCCGATCACCGGAAGCCCGAAGTACAAGATAAATAATTGCACCAACAAAGGCGTCCCGCGGATAATGGAGATGTAGGCGCGGGCAATCCACTGAAACAAAAAGTTTTTGGACATGCGGCCGACGGCGGTGATTAAGCCGAGCAAAAGCCCGATTGCCATGGACACCAAGCTCATCCAGATTGTGGCCGCCAACCCTTCCAAAATGTAAGGCGCGCTTTCAACCGCCAATTCAAGGTCAAATAATTGTTCCCAGCGAATTTGCGTTAACACATCCATTTTTTGACACTCCATCGTAAATATATTCTAAGTCTATCAATTTACTTTTATTTAAAGGTGGATGATTCTATCATAATCAGACCCTGACTCCGTGTCAAAGCAAAAAAGGCGACACGAAGTCGCCTCTTTTTCCTTCGTTATGCCCGGATCCCTTCCATCAGGATCACCCGCGCCGGAGCGGCTTCCGTTTCCATCAATTTAATCGGCAGAGCCACCATAAAATAAGTTCCTTCCGGCACTTCTTTCAACCACAACCCTTCCATGATGATCACACCGGCTTGGAACAAAGATTTGTGAGTGGGATGCCCCGGTTGCGAGCGTTCGATCCCGAGCGCATCAATCCCCACGCCTCTTACTTTCTTCTCTGCAAGAAACTTGGCTCCGTCTTCTTTTAAATAAACAAATTCAAAATCAAATTCGTCTTTCCCGGAGTTTTTGGTTTTCAGCAACAAAAACTCGCCGGGTTGGATATCTTTGGCTTCAAGATCCTCTTTGCCGATGCCTCCTTCCACCTCGGAAAAATCCAACACCCTCGCTTTTCCGACCAGATGTTCCAGGGGAATGGTTTCCATCGTTCCCCCGTCCGGAAGCATGTGAAGCGGCGAATCGACATGGGTACCACAATGCACATCCATCGTGATTTTGGATTCTCTGGCTGCGGCTGTGTCAAAATCCTGCACGACTTGGATCAACGGCTTCTTCGTTTCTTTGTTTTTGTAAACAGGCATGTCCGGTACAATCGGCATGGAAACATCATAAATTTTCATGGCACACTCTCCCTTGTTATGTAGTTTTCAATTCACCGGCCGTGACCACCTGAGGATCGTTTTGAAGGATGGGCGGCCACCAATGGTGTCCTTCTTCCGCCAACAAATCATGCGCTGCTTGCGGACCCCAGGTTCCACTTTTGTAAAAATGGAGGGAATCTTGTTCCTGCGTCCAGGCTTGATGCACCGGATCAATAAACTTCCATGACAGCGCCACTTCTTCCCAATGCGTAAAGAAGGTCTGATCCCCGACAATCGCATCATAAATCAATGATTCGTATGCTTCCGGCGAACGCTGTTCACAGTTGTGGCAGAATTCCAGTGCAACGGGCACAATTTGATGGTCGGATCCGGCTTCTTTGGCGTTTAGCACCAATTTGACGCTTTCTTCGGGATGGATGCTGATGACAAGCAGATTGGGCCGCAAATTATTTTGCTTGTTGAAATAAATCCGGGGCATTTCCTTAAATTGAATCACAATTTGCGTCACTTTTTCCGTCATGCGCTTGCCGGTCCGGATATAAAAAGGAACACCGGCCCAACGTAAATTATCCACAAAAAGTTTGGCCGCGACAAATGTTTCCGTCATGGAACGGGGATCGATGCCTTTTTCTTCCCGGTAAGCAGGCACCGGTTTTTCCCCCATGACTCCTTCCTGATATTGAGCCCGCACAAAGTATTTTCCCACTTCCTCTTGATCATAACGTCTGAGCGAGCGCAACACTTTGATTTTCTCATCATGGATCGCTTCCGTTTTCAACCGGCTGGGCGGCTCCATGCAGACCATCATCAACATCTGCAGCATATGATTTTGCACCATGTCCCTTAACGCCCCGGCCTGATCATAATAACCGGCCCGCTGCTCAACGCCCACCGTTTCACTGGCCGTGATTTGGACGGATTCAATATATTGATGATTCCAGATCGGTTCAAACAAAGAATTGGCAAACCGCAACACTTCGATGTTTTGCACCATTTCCTTGCCCAAGTAATGGTCAATCCGGTAAATTTCTTCCTCGGTAAAGGCTTTTTTGATCTGTTCATTCAGTTGCTTGGCCGATTCATAATCATGCCCGATCGGTTTTTCGATGATGATTCGTTTCCAGCCGTTGGTCCGGGTCAATCCGGATTCTTTCAAATGAGAGGAAACCGTTCCGTATAAATCCGGAGCAATCGCAAGATAGAACAGACGATTCCCATTTCCTGCTCCTTGCCAAGCTTTTTCTTTTTCATCGATCAATGTCTTCATTTGTTGATAGCCGGCCGGATCGTCGACACTGGAAGTGACAAATTGGAAGTGCCGGATGAACCGGGACCATTCCTCTTCGTTTTCGGCTTTAATTCTTCCAAACAAATGGACGGAATCTTTCACGGCTTGGTGAAAATCCCCGACGTTTCGGATCGAGCGGCCGATTCCGATCACCTGAAAATCCTCCGGCAACTGTTCTCTTTTATATAAGCTGAACAATGCCGGGAACAATTTCCGTTTCGCCAAATCACCCGTCGCTCCGAAAATCACCAAAGAAAAAGAACCGACAGATCTATTTGAAGTCATTCTACTCCCATCCTTTCAACCAGAAACCAACATTCATCCTTAATATGTGTTTCATGTGATGCAGTCATTCTGAAACACATATTTTCAATTCTAACAAATGTCATCAACCAATGGATTCAAAGAACGAAAAGCATATAATTCTTAACTTTCTTTCTCATTGTTTTTTTTGATGGCAGAAAAGATTTATAAAATAACCCTCCTTCCCCGCTTTCATCCGAACATTGCCCATCTCCCTTGCCCGCCCCCTGAAACCAGCCGTCCCGCATGATTCCTGATGCGCGTGTTTTTTCTTTTTCCATTTAAATTTTTCCTCATTCGACTCTTTTTAACGATCCGGTTTCCTTTTTGGCCGGGACAGCGTTTTGCTTCACAAAAAGCCCTTTCCTTGTAAGGAAAGGGCTTTCTTTTCATTATTTGGTCACGTCGGTGCCAAACCATTTTTTGGATATTTTTATCAGCGTTCCGTCTTTTTCCATCTCATCCAAAGCCTTGTTGATAGCCTTTACCAATTCGGCATTGCCTTTTTGCACCGGAAATGCCGATTCGGCCCGGTCACTTTGGATGTCGATGACTTTCAACGGCAAATCATTGTTTTTCAACATTTCCGCAATCGCCAATTTATCATTGAGGGAGAGATCGATGCGCTTGGCAGCCACATCCTGCATCGCCCCCATCATATCTTCATAAGCGACGATTTGAGCGCCATGCTCTTCTGCCATCTTGCCGTAGTTGCTTGTCGGGGTTTGCCCGGCTTTTTTTCCTTTGATGTCTTCAAGCGTGCGGATGGTTTGATTATCCTGATGTACCACAAGCTGTGCATAAGAAATGGTATACGGCTTGCTGAAATCAAACTTCTTCTGCCGCTCGGGTTTAATCCCCACTTGATTGGCCACCATATCGATTTTTCCGGTTTGCAAACTGGTCAACAGCCCATCCCACGGAATTTCCACAAATTCCGCTTTCACGCCGAGCCTCTTGGCCACTTCCTGTGCCACTTCCACATCAAAACCGGTCAGCTGATTGGTTTTGGGATCATGAAAACTAAAAGGTTTATAAGTCCCTTCCGTTCCAATCCGGATAGTTCCCCTCTCTTTAATCTGACTCAGCAAGTCCCCGTCTGTTTGCACACTGCATCCGGTCAGTTGCACAAGGATCATCAAACCCAGCAAATAAACCAAACCATGTCTGAACCACTTCACAGAGCGTCTCTCCTATCAAAACACAAGTTTTTCGATCTATTTTTAACGGATAAAGTAATTTTATGCTACTTACTATTGATCCCCTTGTCAAGAAGTGATTATACAACGAAAGAACATAAATTTCTCCTGTCAATCATCGTTTCTCTTCTGTTGCCGGTGAAATATCATCAGTCTCCACAGCAACTTGCGATACCTCTGGTTCACTTCTTCCAAGTATGTTTGGAAAGATTCCCCCGTCATGTTCAGCCAGCTGAAACAACACAGTTCCAAGTAATACACCAACTCTTCCAATTGGGGATGAATGCCTTCCCATTCTCTTTTTTGGACCCGGTCCAACATCCATTCCACTTTCTGCTGAACCTTGCGTATTTGCGCGGTTTTCCGGTGCAACTCCGAAACTTCATTCAACTGGCGGACACTTTCATCAATGCCGATCAAAATTTCTCCCAATTCATTGGATGGATTGCATTCACGGGAACACGGTTTCACATTAAAGATCATGTCACCACCCCTGTTTCTTGCAGAAACCGTTGAAGAGCCTGGTCAGCCAGACAAAATCACGTCTACTATATCACCAATTTTCACCATCCTGCAATGACGGATGATCAAAAATCAAAAAAATTGCGACTCAGCCCGTACAAACGGCCATACATCCTCATCGCAAACGAATCCGTCATTCCGGCAATATAATCACAGATCACGCGGGCCCGCTCTGCTTCCGTGGAAGACTGGTTCAACAGCATCCGGTCATGTTCGGTCAACAAACGTTCTTCCGACAGCAATGCCTGAAACAAAGAACGGATGATTTGCTGCCCCTTCCATGCGATCGTTTGAACCCGTTGGGAGAGAATCACCTTCTCGGATACCAATTCTTTCAGCCGGTCCAATAAATCCCGCAAATCATCCGGCAACATCACCGAATATTTCAATCGCGGCGACCGGACATCCAGATCGTTCTTTTTCACTTTGACATGGGTAATCAGCGTGGAAATCAATCCGGAAAACACTTTTTTCAGCCGGTATTTCAACTGGGGATCTTCCGGGTCCGTCCGGTCCAGGATCATGCAAGCTTTTTGCAACTCCTGATAAGCCGGGTTTTCACCGAAAGGCATCAACAAATCTTTCAAATGGGCCAGCCGGATAAATCCCAAATGAACGGCATCTTCTGCATCGTGCGTGCCGTAAGCTATATCATCCGCCAAATCGATAATCGAACACTCCAGCGATTGATGAACGGTCAGGCGGCGGCCGGCATCTCGGGTCTTCATCAGATAAGCCTTTTCTTCTTCGCTCAGGGACGACACCACCCATTCAAACGCTTCCTGATCACAGCGAAACATGCTGGCTTTCGGCGGAAGAGACGGATCATCCCCACCCCGTTTTCGCTTCATGGCGGTATCCAGAAAGATGGGATATTTCATCACGGACAAAAGCAACGCACGTGTCAAATTTAATCCCCCGGCATGCGCTTCCCCTTCCAGCCTCGTTAAAATCCGGAATGTCTGCGCATTGCCTTCAAACCCGCCATAGTCCAACATGCATTCATGCAACGCTTCTTCCCCGCGATGGCCGAAGGGAGGATGCCCCAAATCGTGAGCCAATGCCGCCGCTTCCAACAATGAAATATCCAGCGCCTGATTTTCCGAAAAAAAAGGAGAATGCTTGTTCAGATAAATGCCAATGCCCCTGGCGATTTGGGCAACTTCCATGGAATGCGTCAAACGGGTCCGGTGAAAGTCCCCGGCACTTTGCCAAAACACCTGGGTTTTGGACTGGAGACGGCGAAACGCCGCACTGTGCACAATCCGTCCGTAATCTTTTTCAAAATCATCCCGGACATCTTTGAAATTTCTTGTACCGGAAGCTTTCCGCCGTTCAATATCCTCAGGCAGATACAATTGATTTTCCTTCGGACGATACATCAACATACGCTCCACCCTTATCCATCCGTTCTTTCTTTACAAACGCTTTTAACATTTCTTGGTTTTTTTCCAAATCCCTTCGCGCGTCATCAATTTTCTTTTTGCATAGTTTTTCATTTTTCCAAACATGATAAAAGCAGAACCTTAAGAAAAGGAGCGATGGACATGGAAATCGAACGCGCAAAACAGATTTTGCAATCGTCGGAAAAAATCACGGTCTTGTACCAAGGAGAACCGGTCTGGATTGACATGGTGGACGAAAATGCTGAAAAAGCACAGGTTCATTCCGAATCCAACCCCGATGACGTAAAAAAGATCCCGGTTTGGGATCTGGAAGAGAAAAAAAGAAGTGCACTGACCTACCGGGGCCAAAAAAAAGAGGATCCTCCCTTTTGCAACCGGTACATTTTCCGGTATAACCCCTCCCGGGCCATTAATTCCTGATGCGTTCCCCGCTCCACAATTTCTCCCTGATGTAAAACCAAAATCAAATCCGCGTCCTGGACAGTCGACAACCGGTGCGCAATGACCAGTGTCGTCCGGTCCCGGCGCATCTTTTTCAGCGCCGTTTGAATCGCTTCTTCCGTCTCTGTATCCACATGGGCGGTGGCTTCATCCAGCAACAGGATTTTCGGTTCCATCGCCATGGTCCGGGCAAAAGAGATCAACTGCCGCTGTCCGCCGGACAACGTGGCGCCCCGCTCGACAACCGGTTCTTCCCAAGCCCGGGGCAATTTTTCAATGAAGTCATCCGCTTGGACAAACCGGGCGGCTTTTTTCACTTGCTCTTCACTCATCGGATGATGAAGGCGGATGTTGCCGGTCACATCCCCCGCAAACAAAAATGGCTCCTGCATCACCAAACCGATCTTTTGGCGCAATTCCCCGTTGTCATAAAAACGAAGCGGCACCCCGTCAATAAAAATCTCTCCGCTTTTCACCCGGTAAAAACGCATCAGCAAATGGATGATCGAACTTTTTCCGCTTCCCGTATGCCCCACCAACGCGACGGTTTGCCCGGGTTTGACTTCAAAAGTGATATTTTTCAGCACATCCGTCTTTCCGTCATAAGAGAAGGAAACATGGTCAAACCGGATGTGCCCTTTTTTGATTTCGGGGGAGCTATCCCCCTCTTTTCCCGGGGCAAACTCTTTCTGATCCATCAGTTCAAAAACTCTTTCCGCTGCTGTGAGCGATTGCTGCAACGGGGACAAACGCATCATGATTTCATTGACCGGTTCGAAAATTCTTTCAATCAGATTCAGAAATCCGTATAAGATCCCCAATTGAACCGCTCCATCCCGGGAGACAAAGCCGAAATACAACAACACCGCAACCGTTGCAGCGACGGATAAAAACTGTGTCGCCGGCCGCAACATCAATGCAAAGAAGCGGATGTTTCTCATTCCGGCCCGGTAATGCAATTCATTGATTCGGGAAAATTCCCGGATAAACCGCCGCTCTTGCAAAAAAGCCTGGATGATGTTCATCCCTGCGATGGAATCATTCAATTTGGCATTCATCCGGCTCAGCTGATGTCTCGACTCCCGGTAAGACGGGGAACTGAGATCGCGATATTTTTTCATCAACCAAAAAATAACGGGAAGCACGAGGGTCAACCAAGAAGCCAAAGTGACATCAAGCCAAAACATCCCGGCAAAAACAAAAAGAATAAACACCGTGTTTTGCAAAAAAGAAGCCAAAACGTGCACATAAAAATCTTTCACAGCCTCCGTGTCATTGGTGATCCGGGAAACCAGGGAACCGCCCGGCACCTGATCATAAAACCGGAGCCCCAAGCGTTGGACATGCGAAAACACATCCTTGCGCAACGATCTTACCACCCACTGCGCCACGGTTTGAAAAGAAAGCATCTGGTAGTAGTCGAATGCCGCCGCAACACTTTGCAATAGAAGGATCCCCAATCCGTAAACAATTAAGACGGCAAGGTCAAATCGCCCGGGAACCAGGTATTCATTAAGATAATGGCTGACCAATAGCGGCACGGTCACTTCCGCGCCCGATCCGGCCAACAAGGCCGCAAATGCCAGCCAAAACCGCTTTTGGTAAGGTTTCAAATATCGCAAAAGGCGTCGAAACACCACAATCCACTCATTCCTCCCCACATTCACCACAATTCCAATTGTTGCCGCTCATACATGTGACGGTACCAACCGTTTTTTCTCATCAAAGACGCATGATCTCCCTGTTCGGCGATTTGCCCCTGATCCAACACGATAATCCAATCGGCCGATTCGATCGCACTGATCCGATGGGCAATGATCAACGTGGTTTTGTTCTTGCGGTTTTCAGCAAGCTGTTTCAAGATGTTGTATTCCGTCCGTGCATCCACGGCGGACAAAGCGTCATCCAAAATCAGGACATCCGGATCGATGATGAGCGCCCGGGCCAAGGAAATCCGTTGTTTTTGCCCCCCTGACAAAGCGACGCCCCGTTCGCCGACAATCGTTTCATAACCATCGGGAAAGTTTAAAACATCCTGGTGAACGGACGCGATTTTGGCTGCCTTTTCCACTTCCTCCGGCTTTGCGTCCGGTTTGGCAAATGCAATATTTTCATAAACCGATCCGGTAAACAAAATATGTTCTTGCGGAACATAACCCATTTTTCTCCTCAGCGATGCCGGTGACACCCGGTCAACAGGAAAGGATCCAAACCGGATTTCCCCGTCGGTCACATCAAATTCCCGCAGCAACAACCGGATGAGGGTGGTTTTCCCGCTCCCGGTCTTCCCTGTGATTCCGATCGTTTCCCCGCGGCCGATGGATAGATGGATATCTTTTAAAGCCGGCATTTTTTGTCCGGGATAATGGAACCGGTTTACCCGGATGATGATGTCTCCGTCCGGAATCTCCCGCCCGGGATCCGGTCCGTCTTTTACATCCGATTCTTCCTCCAAAAGCTTTATCACACGGTCATAAGAAGCTCTTCCCCGCTCCACCAGATTGATGAGAAAGCCGAACGCCAGCATCGGCCACACCAATTGACCCAGATAGATGGTGAATTGCGTGAGCTGGCCGATCGTCAGGGTTCCTCCGGCAACCAGATAAGATCCGTAAGATATACTGAACAAAAAGGAAAAACCGGCGGACAACATGATGGTCGGATCAAACAAAGCATGCACTCTCGCCACCGCGATGTTTTTGTCCGCCACTTCACCGGTGATCCTGCTGAACGCTTCTTTCTCCGCTTCCTCCATGCCAAATGCTTTGACCATCCGCACACCGGAAATATTTTCCTGCACCTTGCCATTCATCCTCGAAAAGGCCTCCTGGGCCTTCCGGAAACGGCGGTTCATCATCTTCCCGAATTTCCGGGTCACCCAGGCGATCACCGGCATCGGCAATAACGCCACTGCTGTCAACGACTCATCAATAAAGAAAAACATTGTCAAGACCACCAGTCCGCCGGTGATCAACGAATCAACCAGTGTTAAAACCCCGTCCCCGGCGGTTGCGACAATGGCTTGAATATCATTGGTGGCATGGGCCATCAAATCCCCGGTTCGCCACCGGTGAAAAAACGACGGCGACATCCGGGTGTAATGGACAAAAATTTGATTCCGGAGCCATTTCCCCAGCCGGTTTGCCGCTCCATACAACGCGATCCGCCAGACATATCCGAGCACATACCGGATGAGCGCGGCCAGAAGGCACAACCCCGTCCAAAACCATAAATCCCGGGCGGTCAGTGTGCGGCTTGCCATCAAGTCCACGACTTCCTTCACGGCATAAGGCGGGAATAATTGTATCAGCGCAATCAAAAGCAGTGCGATAATCCCCAACAAATAGCTCTTTTTTTCCCTTTGAAAAAACCATCTCAAGTATTGATACCGATCCAATCCTCTCCACACCCTCCATCATCCTGCTGGCGCGAAATCATATCCTGTGATACGATTTCGTTTGTAAATATTTTTCAAGTTAAAGGAAAAGGGGGTTGGGGTCCGTGTGACCCCACAACAGAATGAAACCGGAAAACATTCGAAACATCGCGATCATTGCTCATGTGGATCATGGAAAAACAACGCTTGTGGATGCCATGTTAAGACAAAGCCATATCTTCCGGGAAAACGAACAAGTCGAAGAACGGGTCATGGACTCCAACGACTTGGAACGGGAACGCGGGATCACCATCTTGTCTAAAAATACAGCCATTCATTATAAAGACATCAAAATCAATATTGTCGACACCCCCGGCCACGCCGACTTCGGCGGAGAAGTGGAACGGGTGATGAATATGGTCGACGGCGTCCTGCTGCTTGTGGATGCCACCGAAGGGCCCATGCCGCAAACGAAGTTTGTATTGAAAAAAGCACTGGAACGCGGACACAAAGCCATTGTGGTCGTCAATAAAATCGACCGTCCAAGCGCCCGTCCGGAAGAAGTGATCAACCAGACATTCGACCTGTTTATCGACTTGGGGGCCACGGAAGAACAATGTGATTTCCCCATTGTGTACGCCAGCGGCCTGACCGGCTCCTCCGGTTTTGCTCCGGATGCGCTGAAACCGACCATGGAGCCGCTTTTGGACACCATCATCGAGCAACTTCCGGCTCCTGCGACCGATCCGGACGGTCCTGCACAGATGCAAGCCACTTTGCTGGATTATGACGATTACAAAGGGCAGATTGTCATCGGCCGCTTAAACCGGGGAACGATTCAAAAGAACCAAACCCTTGCCTTGCTTCCGCAAAACGGAGAAAAACGCACCGTGAAAGCAGGACAAGTTTTCACACACCAAGGTTTGAACCGCATGGAAGTCCAACGGGCCAGCGCCGGAGACATCATTGCCATCACCGGCCTTGGTGAAGTCGGAATCGGAGACACCCTCACCGATCCGGAACATCCGGAACCGCTTCCTCCCATCAAAGTGGAAGAACCCACTTTGCGCATGATGATCGGGATCAACACCAGCCCCTTCGCCGGGCAAGACGGTGAATTTCTCACATCGCGAAAAATCCGTGAGCGCCTGATGCGTGAAACGGAAAAAGATGTGGCATTGCGTGTTGAAGAGACGGATTCGGCGGATCACTTCCTGGTATCCGGCAGAGGTGAACTGCATTTAAGCATTTTGATCGAAAACATGCGCCGGGAAGGATATGAATTCCAGGTGAGCAAGCCGGAAGTGATCCTGAAAGAAGAGAACGGAATCAAGCTGGAACCTTATGAAATCGTAGAAATTGAAACCAGCTCGGAGCAACAAGGAGCTGTCGTGGAATTGCTCGGAAAACGAAAAGGACAATTGCAGGATATGGTGGTGTTGGACAGTGGAAACATCCGATTCACATACAAAGTCCCCTCACGGGGATTGCTCGGCTTCCGGTTGCAACTTTTAACGGCGACGCACGGGGAAGCGATGATCAATACGATGTTCCATGGCTATGAACCTTACGCCGGAGGCATCGAGGCATATGATCACGGCTCCCTGATCGCCTGGGAATCGGGAACGGCCACCACGTACGCCCTTCATGCCGCCCAGGAACGCGGACAGCTTTACATCACTCCCGGCACGGAAGTGTATGAAGGCATGGTTGTGGGGCAACATATCCGCGAAACGGATCTGGAAGTCAATGTATGCAAGAAAAAACATTTGACCAGCATTCGGCGCGCCACTGCGGAAGAAGCGCTCCGCCTGGACACGCCGCGCCAACTTTCCATCGACGATGCACTTGAAATCATGAAAGAGGATGAACTTTTGGAAATCACCCCCAAAACATTCCGCTTACGCAAAAAGTTACTGAAGAAAAACGAACGGGACCGGGCCCGCAAACACAAGCAGTGAATCCGGACCATAACCATCCGGGCCGAATCCGTTCGCCGTCAGCCGGGGTTACTCCCCCGGCTTTTTTCATGTTTTATCAGCCACTCATCATAGGAAAGCCGGGGCATGGAAAACATCTCTCCCCCTTTCACGTATGACCTTCCGGCCATCCGCCCCACCGGTTTTAGTGCACCGGTGTCCACTTTCCCTTGATCATACAACCCCTCATCCAGATGCACCCTAACCACTTCCCCGATCAGAAAATCCGCATTGGGATGCCGGCCGTTTCCTCCGATCGGAACATGGCGGTGCAATTTGCACTCCATGTGAATTTTCGCCTCTTGAATCCGGGGGACGCGAACCACGGCCGACGGGAGCAAATGAAGACCGACTTTTTCCGCTTCACTTTGATCCGGCGGAAAGTCAACGGCGGTTTCATTCACCAAAGCCACATTTTCTTCGCTCACGGTGTGAACAACAAACTCCCGTTGGCCGATGATATTTTTTGCCGTGTCTTTCATTTCCCCGTCCGGCTTGCGCATGCAGGCAAACCCCACCATCGGCGGTTCGGTGGCCACCACATTAAAAAAACTGAACGGGGCCGCATTCACAACCCCGGAAGCACTGATGGACGTCACAAAGGCAATGGGACGGGGCAACACCGTTCCGATCAACCATTTATAATTTTCCTTTTGACTCAACCGCCCGGGATCCAGCTGCATCATACTCCCCCTTTTGATTCCGGCAGCCAACTGTACATATATTGCCGGTCTTCCATGCCCAAGGCTGCCTTGGTCACTTTCAGCGGCCGGAATGTGTCAATCATCACCGCCAACTCTTCCGTTCTTTCTTTTCCGATGCTCTCCTCGGCTTTATTGGGATGCGGACCGTGAGGCAAACCGCAAGGATGCAACGTCAGGGAACCTTCATGGATGCCGCGCCGGCTCATGAAATTTCCTTTCACATAATACAGCACCTCATCGCTGTGGACATTGCTGTGATAATAAGGAGCCGGGATTGCCAGCGGATGATAATCATACATGCGCGGGACAAAGGAACAAACCACAAAGTTGGTGCCGGCAAACGTTTGATGGACCGGCGGCGGCTGATGGATGGAGCCGGTGATCGGCTCAAAATCATGAATGCTGAAGGCCCATGGATACAAATAGCCGTCCCATCCGATCACGTCAAACGGGTGAAAGTCATAAATATAGGCATGAAGCCCGCCGCGCACCTTGACCCGGACTTCAAATTCCCCTTTTTCAACCCGGGGATTCAATGTCTCCGGCACCCGTATGTCCCTTTCACAAAACGGACTGTGTTCCAACAATTGGCCAAACTCATTGCGGTAGCGGCGGGGGATGGTGATTTCCCCGGTTGATTCGATCACCAAAAAGCGCTGGTTTTGATCTTTCATGTTCAGCCGCCAGGTGGTTCCGACGGGAATGACCAGATAATCCCCGGGGGAATACGGAAGGTCGCCGAAAACCGTCTCCAGCACCCCTTCACCTTCATGCACAAAAAGGATTTCATCGCCGTCACTGTTGCGAAAAAAATAATTCATCTCTTCCACAGGCCGGACCGTGGCAATCGCCACATCCTCATTGGCCAGCCAATACACGCGCCCATCCACGGGGTCTTTTCCCGCTTCGGTTTGAAAAGTGATAAAATGCCGGTGCCGGTGGGCACCTTCTTCCTCCACCGGAATCGACCACGGGCGGATCCACTTGGCTTCCCTCACCTGTGTCGGAGGATGAATATGATACAAAATGGATTGGATTCCGGAAAATCCTTTGGTCCCCATCACCTGCTCCCGGTACAGACTGCCGTCAGGCTGGCGGAATTGAATATGCCGCTTTGGGGGCAATTGTCCCAAACGATGGTAAAAGGGCATTGCCTCGCCTCCCCATTCATTTGCATAATAGTCAGATCTAATTTCTATTTTAACAAAATATTTAGTTTTTTGTCTAAATCGATGATTCTGATAATTCATCTTCCGCAAGCGACACAGGGACCGCAACAATTTTTTCATTTTTGCTGCAACCCGGCCAGGGTAAAATCAGTCTAAATAAAACAAAAACCATTTTAAAGGCAGGTTTTCAATGTGAATAAAGATCTGATTATTTCCGGTTTGTCGTTGGGATTTTTGGTTTTCATCGCCTGTTGCATGATTTTTCTTTCAAATCCGACAAAACCTTTCACCGCCGATCAGATCGAAGTTCCTGCCACAAGCGAAACAACCGTTCCATAAAAAAAACGCGCCTTTTGAAGGCGCAAAAACAAATGTCTCATTCAACAAACCGGGCGGCTGCTTGTGGCACTTGTTCCAAAGCTTTGGCAAAAATGGACTCAGCTTCTTGCGGATTGGCTGCCATCCCTTCGGCAATAACGGACTGAACATCAGTGATTCCGATAAAGCCCAAAATCGCACGGAGGTAGCGATCCGCAAACTCCAATTCCCGGGCGGGACCTTCGGAATAAACGCCGCCGCGCGCATGTAAATGAACGGCTTTTCTCCCTTCAAGGAGACCAACCGAACCGTTTTCCGTATATTTGAATGTTTTGCCGGCCATGCAAATGGCATCAATATACAGTTTCAAGCGCGGGGGGAAGGACAAGTTCCACATCGGCGTGACAAACACATACTTGTCCGCATCCACAAATTGATCAACCAATTCATTAAGCCGGTTGACTTTTTGTTCTTCTTCCGGGGTCAGGCTTTGATTTTGCGCCAATTTTCCCCATCCGTTAAAGACATCTTCATCCAGAAACGGAATATCAGCCTTGTATAAATCCAATTCGATGATTTCATCTTCCGGACTGATTTCTTTTACTTTTTCCATGAACGCTTTTCCCAAGCGCAAGCTGAAGGCTTCGTTTTCCGGTTTCGGATTAGCTGTGATGTATAAAATTTTAGCCACTGCTGTT
Source organism: Thermoactinomyces sp. CICC 23799 (assembly GCF_016055145.1). Lineage (NCBI taxonomy): Bacteria > Bacillati > Bacillota > Bacilli > Caryophanales > Thermoactinomycetaceae > Thermoactinomyces > Thermoactinomyces sp. CICC 23799. Next base: position 105,488 of record NZ_JAECVV010000006.1, on the reverse strand, counting down.
CCTCCTGTTTCTATATAAACTAACCTTTAGTAAGAAGCTTAATATATATAATTAATCAAGTCAACTTAAAAAAATTTCCTTCCTCAGGCCATGCTTCTGCCCACGGGTTTGGCGAATTCCGCCGCCGTTCGCTTTGCCAATTTCTTGGCCTGATTGATAATCTCCTGGTATTGGGACGGATCAGCCGTGCCTTCCGCTATGATTGATTTTACGTCGTAGATTCCCATAAAACCGAGCACCATGCGCAAATAACTGTCTCCATATTCCATCGCTTTCATCGCCCCGTGTGAATAAATCCCCCCTCGCGCCTGGATATGTACCGCTTTTTTTCCCACCAACAAGCCGACGGATCCTTCTTCGGTATAACGAAAGGTTTTTCCAGCCATGCAAATGAGGTCAATATAAGCTTTCATCATGGGAGGCACCCCGAAATTCCACATCGGTGTGACAAACACGTATTTGTCGGCCATGACAAACTGGTCGGCCAATTCATTGATTCTGGCCAATTTTCTCCTTTCTGACAAAGAAAGCGGAACACTCTCTTTCATTTTGGCCCACGCATCAAACACTTCCACATCCAAAAGCGGGATCTCATCCCGGTAAACGTCCAATTTAATGATTTCATCAAAAGGGTTGGAAAGCTCATAGGCATTTAAAAACGCCCTGCCTATTTGCAAGCTCACCGATTCCGATTCCTGTTTCGGGTTTGATGTGATATATAGCAGAGTAGCCATGGATGACAACCCCCAAATCTTAAAAAAATACACGGAACAATTTCTGTACTCATCAAATATACCACTCTTTTAGAATAAAACCAGCAACAAAAATAAAAAAAGCCGGCAAAACGCCGGTTTTTTATCAAAAGGGAATGCTTTTTGGTTTTATTCGTAATATTTCAACAAGTAATAATGAACCTGTTCTTCCGGACTGGATTCCTCTTCTTGTTTCAAAACGGCCCCGCACTGTTCGCAACGGACTTCTTGTTGTTCAGGAGCATGTTGGGACTCCACGAAAACCCCTCCATCCGAATGTTGTATTTGAACATATTATATTATAACAGATTCTGTTATGCAACAGTTTGTTATAATACATTATTCTGTTTTTTTATAAACCCTTGCAAAACAGGCACAAAAAAACGCACATGCAGACGAATCTGCCATGTGCGTGAAATGGCCATGCAAAAACAGCCGGATCAAACCGGGGACCTGCCGGCTTCAATCATAGCGAACCAATGAAATGATATCCAATCCTTTCAATTTATCTCTTCCGCCGAGATATCCCAGTTCCACAAAAAAGGCCGCTCCCACCGGATCTCCGCCCAATTGCTGAATCAATTCCAACGTGGCGGAAATGGTTCCGCCCGTTGCCAGCAAATCATCGGCAACCAATACTTTTTGTCCTGGAACAATGGCATCTTTGTGCATTGCCAACGCATCTTTTCCGTATTCCAAGCTGTATGTGGTTTCCACCGTTTCATACGGCAACTTTCCAGACTTGCGCACCGGTACAAATCCCACTCCCAAGGCATACGCCAAAGGAGCGCCGATGACAAACCCCCTCGCCTCGGGCCCGACAATGAGATCAATCTCTTTTCCTTCCAGTTGGCGGGCAATTTGATCAATGGCTTCTTTGTAAGCTTTTCCATCTTTCAACAGCGTGGTGATATCTTTAAACCGCACCCCCGGTTGCGGAAAGTCTGGAATCACTCGAATCTTTTCTTTGAAATCCATCTGTATATCCTCCCATGTGTGTAAAAGAAATCGTTTCAAACAAATAACGGCACAAATCTTTATAGCTTGAATAAACCAGTGTCTCCAAAACCCGTTCCCGTTCTCTTTGGTGTTGATATGTTCTGGATTCCGTCAGCGGCCTTTTGGCCGGGTTTTCATGGACGATCAAATCTTCCTGATCCAAGCTGACAAACCCTAATTCTTCAAACACTTGAATCATAAAAGAAATGACACGTTTTTGCAATCCTGTCACCCGCATCAGCGAAGACAAATATTTGCGCAGGGAGATCTTCCCTTTCCCTGCAATCACCCGGTACAGCTTTGAAAAATCTTCACGGGACGGGGTTTTCGGCAACAAATGATCAAACTCTTTATCCCCGAACATGACATAAATCCGTTCCGCTTCCCGTCCGTCTTTCAAGCGGTTGCGAAACACCTCCAATGTCGGGGGCGATTCCGCCAAAACCAAATGTTTGGCTTGCTTCATGCTTTCCTGTTGCTTTTTATCCATCAGCTCTTCCCATGTCACCACGATTCGATTCGTCGATTGGGACAATTGTTTAAAAAGTGCGGAGCCGCTGGAACAGATAAAACATATTTCTTCCGGGTTCAATCCGGCCAGCTGCGACCATTCTTTCCGGTTGCTTCTTAAATCAAACACTTGCAGATGACGGACCTCCATATCCCGGATAATGATTTGGGGGGCTCTGTGGCCGTTCCATTCATTCATCTCCAGCTCGCCGAGCAAACGGATCCGTCCGTGGGGACTGAGCCCGTCGGCCTGATTCCCCAGGCGAAAACCGACCGCGCTTAACATTCCGTTTTTCCGCTTCAAATACAATTTGACATGTTCTTGTTCCCTTCCCATGCGCTGAATCCGCGCGACAGGCATTTCTTTTACAATAAAGAGCGGCTGTGGGTTCCCGACCCCAAACGGAGCCAGAATCTCCAGCTGTTCAATCAGGTCCTCCTCAATTTGCTCGGCATCCAATTCGCCTTCCGCCCATTTGAGCGGCACGTAATCTTCCGGGCGGATCCGTTCTTTCGCCAACCTCGAAAGCCGCTCATGCAGTTTGGAAATGTTTCGGGCTTCCAGCGTCATTCCCGCAGCCATTTCGTGTCCGCCAAATTCGGGCAACCATTCTTTACACTCTGACAACGCTTGAAACAAATGAAATCCTTGAATGCTTCTCGCCGATCCCTTGGCCGTTTGTTTTTCTTCGTCGATCCCCAACACCACAACCGGCCGGTAATATTTTTCGACCAACCGGGAAGCGACAATGCCGACCACACCCACATTCCAGCCCGGGCGGGCAACGACAATCACATATTTGTGCTTGTCCGGATTCTTCTCAATCTCTTCCACTGCTTCCAGGGTCATCTCATCCACCAATTGTTGCCGCTTTCGGTTGAGCATATCCAATTCTCCCGCAAGGGCTTCCGCTTCTTCCGGGTCCTCCGTCATCAGCAAACGGACCGCCGTGTCCGCCGTGTCCAACCGTCCGCATGCATTGATCCGGGGACCGAGCAGGAATCCCACATGACTGGCCGACACGTCATGATCAATATCGCAAGCCTGAATCAACGCTTTCAATCCGACATGCACCGTCTGGCTCATCTTCTTCAATCCGTAGCAGGCCAAAATGCGATTTTCCTCCACCAGCGGAACCAGATCGGCAATGGTTCCCAACGCAGCGATGTCCATCCACGCTTCCGGCACCTCTTGCAATAAGGCCGTGGCCAGTTTGAAAGCGACACCGACCCCAGCAAGCATTTTAAAAGGGTACGGGCATCCCGGCTTCTTCGGATTGATCACCGCCAACGCATCCGGCAGCGTTTCCTGGGGTTCGTGGTGATCGGTAATAATGAGATCCAACCCCAACTCTTTGGCATAAGCCGCCTCCTTGACGGCGGCAATCCCCGTGTCCACCGAAAGAATCAGGCGGAACCCGCGCTCTTTGGCTTGTTTTAAGGCCTCTTGATTGATCCCGTATCCTTCCCGGAAACGATGGGGGATATAGTAATCCACAGTTGCCCCCAACCGCCGGAGCGTTTTCAGCATCAAACAGGTGCTGCTGACGCCGTCCACATCATAATCCCCGTAAACCAGAATCGGCTCTTTGTCCCTGATGGCCTGGCGGATCCTTTGCACGGCGGTTTCCATTCCATCCAACAGGAAAGGATCATTCAGGTCGGCAAGGGAAGGATTTAAAAAACGGCGGGCCTCCGGGATTTCTTTGACCCCCCGGCGAATCAGCATTTTTGAAATGATGGGATGAATGTCCAGCTCTTTGGACATCTCCTCGCTTAAATCCTCGTCCACCGGCTCCACATCCCACCTTGCTCTTGCATGCAACATGACCGAACACCTCACTCTTTGCGCTAACCATTATAGCACAAAGAAAAACAGGCAGAAGACAGAAAAAACGCCCAAAAAAAGAAGCCATGTCCTTTCCATGGCTTCTCCGGTGTATTTTTATTCCGTCACGGCTTTTTTGGAAGGATGCTTTTTTTGCATCGATTTCCATTTCCAAGTGACCCAGAGCGGGCTGGCCACAAAGATGGAAGAATAAGCGCCCGAAATCAATCCCAAGAGCAGGGCCAGCGAGAAATTCCGGATGCTTTCCCCGCCCAACAACCACAACAGAAGGGCGGCAAACGCCACTGTTAACACGGTGTTGATCGAACGGACCAGCGTTTGCATGATGCTGTTATTCACAACCGCCGCCAAGTCATCCCATTTGGCAGGATTCTCCTGTTTCATGTTTTCACGGATCCGGTCAAATATCACAATCGTATCATTGATCGAATATCCCACAATGGTCAGCACCGCGGCGATGAAAACCAAATCCACTTCGATCTGAAAGAGGGAAAAGGCTCCGACCACAAACAGGACATCATACAGCAAAGCCAATACGGCCGAAACAGCAAACCGGTATTCAAAACGGATCGCCACATAAATAATGATGAAAACGGAGGCGATGAGAACCGCTTTGATGGAATTCATGGCCGTTTCCCGACCGACCACCGGGCTCACGGTCTGGGCCTGGATATTCACGTCGGTTTGAAAAGCTTTTTCAAAAGCCGCCTCAATCTGATTGATCTGGTTCCGTTCCATGCTATGGCTGACCCGAAAAAAGACAAACTCATTTTCCGATCCGCCCGTGCGGACATCCGGATCGTGATACCCGAGTCCGGTCAAAACGGTCCGTGCTTTTTCCAGATCCACATTCGGCTTCACATGAATGTCCAGCCGGGTTCCGCTCACAAAATCGACTCCCAGGTTGAGTCCCTGAACGGACAGCGAGATGATGGAAACCGCCACAATCAACAGCGTCAGGATAAAAATCTTTTTTCGATGCTTCACAATATCAAACTTATAGATCACTGATCTCATCCTCTCTCACCCTGAACCAAACCGGGCTTTTCAGCAAGTTGGACCGGACCAGCAAATTCATCATGATCCGGGATAGTGCCACCGCTGTCACAAAGCTGACGAGAATCCCGGCAATCAGCGTCACCGAGAATCCTTTGACACCGGCACTTCCGAAGATAAACAACACCGCTCCGGCGATGATGGTGGTAATGTTCGCATCGAAAATGGTCAGGAAAGAACGTTTGGAACCGGCACGGACGGCTGCTTTCATGCTTTTGCCAACCCGCATCTCCTCACGAATCCGTTCATTCATAATGATATTGGCATCCACCGCCATTCCGATCCCCAGAATAAACGCGGCAATTCCCGGCAGGGTTAAGGTCACGCCCATCACCATGAAAGTCAACAGCAACAAATACGAATAAGCCACCAAGGTCGTGACCGCCACAAATCCCGGCAACCGGTAAAAGCCGATCATGAAAATAAAGATCGCGATCACGGCATAAGCCCCTGCGATGAGACTGTCCCTCAAGGAGTCTTCCCCGAGGCTGGCATCCACGGAATGGCTTTGAATTTCCTTCATTTTCAACGGAATGGCGCCGGCATTCAACAAATCGGCCAGCTGTTGTGCTTCCTCCGTATCCTTTTGGCCGGTGATTTGTGCCGTTCCCCCGGTGATCACTTGTTGGACCACAGGGGCGCTTAGCTGTTGCTCGTCCAAATAAATGGCAATCGGTTGTCCCAGATGCTCACGGGTGATCTTGGCAAATTTATCCGCATTTTTCAGTTGCAACGTGACAACCGGCTGTCCCATCTGGTCATAATCGACTTTTGCCCCTTTTTCCTTCAAGTCGCTTCCCTCCAGCAACACTTTCCCCGAAGCATCGCGGAAGGTGAGCTTGGCCTGTTTTCCAAGCAATTCCCGTGCTTTGTTTTGGTCTTTGACTCCTGCCAGTTGCACCCGGATGCGATTGGGCGGTTCAATGGTGATATCCGGTTCCGACACCCCCAGGACATTGATCCGGCTGTTTAAGGCCGCGGCAGTGTCTTTCAAAATCCCCGTATTCACTTTTTGTCCGGGCTCCGCCTCATATAACACTTCAAATCCGCCTTGCAAATCCAGGCCCAACGTGACATGTTTCCATATATAACCGGTAGTTGTGGCCGCCAAGCCGAAAATTGCAACCACCAGGAGGATAAATACGACGATATTGACTTTTCGCACCCTCATTCCTTGTCCTCCTTTTATGTATAAAACACCGTAATTTTAATTATCCCTGCATCCGAAAGTCATGTCAATTTTGCAAAAAAAGACGACAGCGGGATTGTGGCTGTCGTTTATTTCTTTTCATTCTTGTCATCATCATCCTTGTATACCGATAACATCAACCAATTCATAAAGCGGTTTGCTTTCAATGAAATGATGTCATTCACCAGCCGGTTCAGCCGGGGCCATCCCCTCCGGTAATTTTCCGAGACACAGGCCCAAACCTGCTCTCCTGTCACATTTTCATAACCATACATCCGAAATTCCCTGGCTTTGCTGTTACACAACTCTTCAATGCATTGCATCAGCTCATGCTCAGGCATCAGTTCGACCGAATCCTTCTGATGGCTTCCCACCGGTTTCAAAGAACCATGTTTCTTTCTCACTTCTCATTCACTTCCCGTTTTAAAGGTATTATTCTGAAAGGTTTCCCAAAAATCCTACTTATTTTAGTTAACAACTCTGCGGGCATTCATGCAAGCCCTGTTGAAAAATTTTGCTGTTAAACATTTTTGTCATGAGTTGTCCCAGCAACTCATACGTTTAAATAGGAATCAGCGAAGGAGGGGCGTGGTAGTGCGCAAAGGATTTTTATACGGCACTTTTGTTTTGGTCAGCGCCGGGTTTATCACCAAAATTCTCGGATTTATCTATCGGATTGCCCTGTCCAGAATCATCGGCGATGAGGGAATGGGACTGTTTCAAATGGCGTTTCCGATCTTGTCCTTCACCATCGTGATCACCACCGCCGGACTGCCGGTGGCCATCTCCAAACTCGTCTCCGAAGCGGAAGCAAAACAGCAAGAAGGAAGAATTCGTTCCATTCTCATGATTTCGATATTGATCGTCATCATAACGAGCACCATCGTCACCGGCGGCGTTCTCATCAGTGCCCCGTGGATTGCACAAATGCTCCTCACGGATGAACGGGCCATTTACACTTTGCTCGGAATCGCCCCGATCATTCCGATCATTGCCGTATCATCCATATTTCGCGGTTATTTTCAGGGGCGGCAGAATATGAGCCCTTATGCCATTTCAACCATTGTCGAACAATTTGTCCGCATCTTCACCGTCCTTCTCATCGCCGGTTATTTATTGAAATTCGGCGTGGAATATGCCGCGGCCGGAGCCATGCTCGGAATGGTGGTCGGAGAATTCGCCGGCATGATGTTTTTGATCCGTTCCTTCAAAAAAGATCCGACCCGCCCGAAACTGGACAAATCCTTGTTCAAACCGGGTTGGAAACCTTTCCGGCAAACTTTCCGCGACCTTTTGCGTTTGGCCGCTCCGGTGACAGCCAGCCGCATGGTCGGTTCTTTTTCTTACGCCATCGAACCGATTGTCGTGGCGCAAAGTTTGGCCATGGCCGGATTTGCCACGACAACAGCGACCGCTTTATACGGGCAATTGGAAGGGATGGCGGTCCCGTTAACCTTTTTTCCCGCTTTCATCACTTATGCCTTGTCCGTGTCATTGGTCCCGGCGGTCAGTGAAGCGGCCGCAAAAAAAAATGCCCGGCTGATCGAGCACCGGTTGCAACAAGCGATCCGGTTATCTTTTATTGTCACCGCGCCTTGTGCCCTGATTTTGTATCTGTTGGCCGAACCGCTTTCCATTCTGTTGTATCGCGAGCCGGATGTCGCCCGGCTGATCCGGATCATGGCCCCTTTTACCATGATTCACGCTTTGCAAGGCCCGTTCGCATCAGTCTTGCAAGGATTGGACAAAGCACAAGCACCCATGCGCAACTCCATCATCGGGGCCATTTTCAAAACCATTCTCATTCTTTTGCTCGCATCCCGGCCGGAAATTGGCATCGACGGAGTGGCGCTTGCCATCAACTGCGGCATTTTGATCGTCACGACGTTGCATTTCATCGACATCGTCAAGCTGGTTCCGTTTCACCTGAAAGTAAAAGAATGGGCAAAACTGGCTCTAACCATTTTCATTGCCGCGGTGGTTTTCCGCTTCAGCAATTTCAGCGGTTCGGATTCGATGCTGATCCAAACCGTCACCCAAGCCGGCATCACCCTGTTGGCTTATGGGATCTGCTTGATTCTTTTTTCACTCATCCAAAAAAACGATGTCTTGCGCATTCCTTTGATCGGAAAGTGGGTTGCCCGGATCCTTTCCAAGTGAGGATTTTATGAATCTTTCCGGTCGATGAACAATTTTCCGTTGCTGTTCACGGAAGCATAAAAAATTTCCTTGAAATCCCGGTACCCTTGTTTTTGAATCTCGTTTTTCAGCCAGAAACGGGTTTTCCCGATTTGTCTCAATCCTTCATCCTGGACCTTTCCGTCAATGATGAGCGGAACGGGCATTTGAAACGGTCGCAGGGAGTTATGTACACCTTCTTCGCAGGTCTTTTTTTCTTTTGGAAACACACTCAACTTCCCGGTGGTTTCCAAAATCGCAAATTCCACATCGGACACATCGGCAATGTTTTTCTCCCGCAGTTGAACCATCAGATCATCCATGTTATAGCGGGCTTTGGCCATCTGATCATCCAGGATTTTTCCCTTTTCGACAATGACCACCGGCTTCCCGTCCGCCCATTCTCTGATTTTTTTGCTTTTTAAAGAAAGATATGAAATAAACACTTGAAAGATCGCCAAGGTCAATATGGAGATAATGCCGATAAACATGGGCTTTTCCGAATCGATCGCCATCGCGGAAAGGTCGGCAATCATGAACGAAACAATCAGATCAAACACCGACAATTTGCCGATCTCCCTTTTTCCCATCATTCTCATGATCACAAGCAAGAAAAAATAGATAAATACCGTGCGTAAAATGATGGTCCATATCAACCCAGGTCACCTCCTTTTCAAAACATAGTTTGACCAAATGCCGCCTCTTTATGAATGCTCAAAAAATACCAGGCATAAGGATGTATTAATCAAGAAAGGAGAGGAAAAGCAATGAAAGAAGCTTTTTTCGACTCCGCCAAAAAAGGCGTCCGGTCTCCTTGGCTCATCGGGCAATGCGTCATCTGGGGAATTGTCCTTTTGGGCTCGTTGATCGTCACTTTGTTTCTGCAATACTCCACCTTGTCCTCCCACCGCCTCCCGATGATTGCCTATGCGTTGAATTTCGCCGCCTTGTTAAGCGGGGGATTTGTCACCGCGCGCAAATCGGAGTACCGCGGATGGATGGCTGGCGGGATTCAAGGAATCATCTATGCCCTGATCATCTTGCTCATTGCCTTTCTGGCTTTTGACAGCCTGACGTCCATTCATCCGCTTTGGCTTTCCTTGTTTTCCTTCGGCGGTGGCGCACTGGGCGGAATCATGGGGGTGCAAACCAAACAGGATTAAATCCCCGGAAAAACCAAAAAAGCTTCTGATCCTGTGATCAGAAGCTTTTTGGCCTTATTTGGATTCCTCTTTGGCTTGTTCTTTTTTCTCTTCTTTTTTCTTCTCTTCTTTCTCTGCGGATGCATCCTCATCGGTTACCACCGAATTCACCGAAGAGCGCTCAAAAACCAAACGGGTATTGTCACTGACTTTTAACGTCACCCGGTCTTCCGTCAAATCCACAATCGTTCCGTGAATCCCGCCGATGGTGATCACTTTGTCCCCTTTTTTCAAAGCATTCAACATGGCCATCCGTTCTTTTTGCCGTTTTTGCTGAGGGCGGATCAGCAGGAAATAAAACACGACAAACATCAGAATAAGCGGTATCAACGTACCCCATTGTCCCATAAATTGGTCCTCCTTCAAAAAGGTTTTTCCGGATGCAAACTTCCGTAATACTTCATCATAAATGCATCACGGAAATCAAGCAGCCGGTCTTCCAGGATCGCCAGGCGAACCTGTTTCATCAATTCAAGCAGAAAATAAAGATTGTGGTATGTGATCAGACGCAAGCCGAAGGTTTCATCCGCTTTGATCAAATGCCGCAGATATGCTTTGGTATAGTTTCGGCAAGTATAGCAATCACATTCCGGATCCAGTGCGGTGAAGTCACGAGCATATTTGGCATTGCGCACCACAACACGCCCTTGGCTGGTCATTGCCGTCCCGTTGCGGGCAATTCTTGTCGGCAATACACAGTCAAACATGTCGATCCCCCGGATGGATCCTTCAATGAGCGCATCGGGTGATCCGACCCCCATCAGATAGCGCGGTTTGTGCTCGGGCAACAAAGGAGTGGTATAGTCAAGCACTTCATACATCAGCTCCTTGGATTCACCCACACTGAGCCCGCCCACGGCATAACCGGGCAAGTCCAAATCCACGAGCTGACGGGCGCTTTCCTCCCGCAAATCCTGATACATCCCGCCTTGGACGATGCCAAACAAGGCTTGCTCTGCCGGACGCTGATGCGCTTTCATGCATCGTTTCAACCACCGGTATGTACGTTCGGTTGAAGCTTTGACATACTCACGGTCAGCGGGGTATGGCGGACATTCGTCAAACGCCATGATAATGTCTGCTCCCAATGCGTTTTGGATCTCCATGGCCTTCTCCGGCCCGATAAACAGCTTTTCCCCGCTGATATGGGAACGGAACGTCACTCCTTCTTCTGTGATGTCGCGCAGCTTGCTCAGACTGAACACCTGAAACCCGCCGCTGTCCGTCAAGATCGGACGATCCCAGTTCATGAATGCGTGCAATCCCCCTGCTTCCCGGACAATATCATGCCCCGGACGCAAAAACAGATGGTAGGTATTGCTCAAAATAATTTGCGCATTCATTTCTTTGAGTTCTTCCGGGCTCATCGTCTTTACGGTTGCCTGTGTTCCCACCGGCATAAAAATAGGAGTATCGATGGTTCCGTGTGGTGTATGTAAGCGACCCAACCGGGCGCCGGACTGTTTGCACGTTTTAATGAGTTCATATTTTACAGCCAAGGTGTTTCCTCCTACTTAAATTAACCATTCTGACAAAAATGTCATACTCCTTCTAAACATTATAGAGAACACCACGAACGAGAACAACCTTTTTCCGGCAAACTCTTTTAAAGGATCAGCATGGCGTCCCCGAAACTGAAGAAACGATATTGCTTGCGGACCGCTTCCTCGTAAGCCGACAAAATCAGTTCGCGCGAAGCAAAAGCGCTCACCAGCATCAGCAAAGTGGACTGGGGAAGATGGAAATTCGTCAAGAGACCGTCGACCACACCGAACTGAAACCCGGGATAAATGAAAATATCCGTCCAACCCTGATCTTTTTTGATTTCCCCGTTTAATTTCCGGTACACGGTCTCCAAAGTGCGCACACAGGTGGTCCCCACGGCAAACACTTTGTTCCCCCGTTTTTTGGCGGCATTGATTTCTTGAGCCGTTTCTTCGCTTAACTCATAGTATTCCGCATGCATCCGGTGATCCTCAATCCGCTTGACCGTCACGGGACGAAAGGTTCCCAGCCCCACATGCAACGTGATGAAAACCACTTTGACTCCTTTTTCACGAATGGCGGCCAATAACTCTTCCGTGAAATGAAGTCCTGCCGTCGGGGCCGCAGCCGATCCGACCACTCTGGAAAAAACGGTCTGGTACCGTTCCGGGTCGTCCAGCTGTTCATGGATATACGGGGGAAGAGGCATTTGCCCCAGTTGTTCAAACAACTTTTCAAGATCTCCCCCTTCATACTGCAACTGAAACACCCTTCCGCCCGCCACTTCCGTCTGTTCTTGGGCGACGGCTTTCAACCGGCCTTCCCCGAATTGGATCACGGTCCCTTGTTTGACCCTTTTTGCCGGACGGACCAGCGCTTCCCACCGGTCATTTCCGAGCGGATTTAACAAGAGCAGCTCAATCTTTGCACCGGTTTCTTCTTTCACACCGATCAACCGGGCCGGGCGGACACGGCTGTCATTTAAGACAAGCACATCCCCGGGATTCAGATAGTCGAGGATATTGGTAAACTTGGCGTGGCGGATTTGTGATGTCTTCCGGTCCACCACCATCAGCCGGGAGGCATCCCTCTTTTCGGCCGGAGTTTGTGCAATCAATTCTTTCGGCAAATGATAATCGTACAAGGATACATCCATTTCGTCGTTCCCTTCCTTCTTCCATCCAAGCTCAAAGAAAAAAGCCCGTTCCTATCGAAACAGGCGAAACAAATAGCTTAATAACGATAAGACAATGCTGATCACAATGCAAGTGACAATCGGGAAATAAAACCGCGTGTTTCCTTTTTCGATCACAATGTCCCCGGGAAGTTTGCCCAACTGCAAATACTTCCCGCCCACCTGCCAAAAAAGCCCGATCACCACGAGAACCAATCCCATGACAATCAACGTTTTTGCAAAAGGATTCATTTCGGCCACTCCATGTTAAAATGCTCGTAACATCGTTTGGTCACCATCCGGCCCCTCGGGGTGCGCTCCAAATAACCGATTTGCATCAAATACGGTTCATATACGTCTTCAATCGTGTGCGCTTCTTCCCCGATCGTGGCCGCCAGCGTATCCAAGCCGACGGGGCCGCCCCGGAACTTTTCGATGATGGTCAGCAAGAGCCGGTGATCCACATGGTCTAACCCCATTTTATCCACTTGAATGCGATCCAATGCATCCCGGGCGGCTTCTTCCGTTATCAAACCGTCTCCTTCAACCTGGACAAAATCCCGGACCCTTTTTAACAGCCGGTTGGCTATCCGCGGCGTTCCCCGTGCCCGGGAAGCAATCTCTCTCGCTCCGTTTCCAACCACCCGGACATTTAACAGATCGGCCGCCCGCTCCACAATCAAAGCCAACTCATCCACCGAATAAAATTCCAAACGGCTCATCACCCCAAACCGGTCCCGCAACGGCGAAGACAGGGAGCCGGCCCGGGTGGTGGCCCCAACCAGGGTGAACGGGGGAAGATCCAGCCTGACCGAACGGGCACTGGGTCCTTTCCCGATCATAATGTCCAAAGCAAAATCCTCCATCGCCGGATACAACACTTCTTCCACCGAGCGATTCAGACGATGAATCTCATCGATAAACAACAAGTCATTGGGTTCCAGATTGGTTAAAATCGCCGCCAGGTCCCCCGGACGTTCAATTGCCGGGCCGGAAGTGACCCGGATGTTTACGCCCATTTCATTGGCAATGATTTGGGAAAGCGTGGTTTTCCCGAGCCCCGGCGGACCGTACAGCAGCACGTGATCCAATGACTCGCCGCGCATCTTGGCCGCTTCTATGTATACTTTCAGATTCTCTTTTACCTGCTTTTGCCCTATATATTCGTGAAAATACCGAGGGCGCAGACTGTATTCGACCATCTCATCGTCATGGTTCGCCTTGGCAGAGATGATCCTCTCTTCCATGTCCGACCCTCCTACCTGTTCATCATGATCTTCAATGCCTGTTTAATCCATGTTTCGGTGTCCAACTCTTCTTCCGATCCTTTCAACGCTTCCTGTACAGCCCATTTTGCTTCTTCTTCATTATAGCCAAGGACCTTCAATGCTTCAATCACATCCCTTTCTCCCGCATCCGGCGCGGACAGGGGCACCGGGGATACAGCCACAAGATCCGGAAAATGCATTTTTTTCAACTTGTCTTTTAAATCCAACACCAGGCGTTGGGCCGTTTTTTTCCCCACTCCCGGCAAACGGGTCAATTGTTTGACATCCTCCGTTTGGATCGCCTGCACCAACTGATCCGGTTTCATTCCGGAAAGCATGCCCATTGCCGCTTTCGGTCCGACGCCGGAGACTTCCAACAGCAGGCGGAACAAATCCCGCTCTTGTTTGGTGTCAAATCCGTATAACAATTGGGCATCTTCCCGCACCACAAAATGGGTGTACAAAAAAACTTCCGCCTCCGGATCATAGGCATACGGGTTCGTCACATAAACCTGGTAACCGATCCCGCCCGTTTCCACCGCCACATAATCCTCTTCCAGATAATGAACTTTCCCTTTCACAAAGTCGATCATCGCTTCAATCCCCACTTTTTGTATTTTTGCACCGTTCCGGAAGAATGTGCTTCACAGATGGCAATCGCCAGCGCATCCGCCACATCGTCCGGTTTTGGCACGGACGGCAAATGAAGCAGCAATTTCACCATTTCCTGCACTTGCTTCTTGTCTGCTTTCCCGTAACCCACCACAGCCATTTTCACTTGCAAAGGGGTGTATTCCGTGATCGGGATCCCGGCTTCTTCCGCAGCCAGCATCATCACGCCCCTTGCTTGTCCGACGGTAAATGCCGTGGTCACATTCCGGTTGAAATACAATTTTTCAATGGCCACGACGTCCGGCCGGTATTTGGAAAAAAGCAATGTACAAGCATCATAAATTTCCTTTAACCGCGCGGGGACCGGCATCCCGGCCGGCGTTTGGATACTGCCGTAATCGACATCCACCAGCCGGGTACCCCCCTGCTTGTCAAGGATGCCGTATCCCACGATGGCGATCCCCGGATCTATGCCCATAATACGCATCTCAGTGGTTCCTCCCCAGAACAAAGCGAACGTTTATTCTTAAACCACGACTAATTATATCACAAGTCTCCATCCAAATTGGCCAAAGATTTCCACCACGGATTCCTCCGGCAAAAAGCCCGATAAAAAAACGCTTCCCGAAAAGGTCAGCGTTTCTTCCATCCCAACATGTCAAAAATTTTTAATTCCCTTTTGGCTTGTTCCCTCACGTCTTTCGGCCATCTGCTTTCCCATTCTTCCCAGGTCCCTTGACCGCTTTGTATCTTCAAAGCTTCTTGA
Organism: Thermoactinomyces sp. CICC 23799; assembly: GCF_016055145.1. NCBI lineage: Bacteria > Bacillati > Bacillota > Bacilli > Caryophanales > Thermoactinomycetaceae > Thermoactinomyces > Thermoactinomyces sp. CICC 23799. The sequence continues at coordinate 90,448 of NZ_JAECVV010000006.1, read as the reverse complement.
ATCGCCTTTTCAAGCACAAAGTTCCAATAAATCCTTCCCATCCTGAAAACCCCTGTTCCAAATATGGCTTACAGTATATTCTATGGAAGAGAAGCACACGACATGAACTTTGTTTCTTTTTATTTTTCTCCAACAGCCCATGTATTAGTCCGTACTTCCCTGCGCCCCGGCAAAAACATTTGCGCCCGTCCCCCGGCACAAAAAAGAGACCATCAATGGCAGATGGTCTTCTCAAAAGGCGACCGTGTGCATATACACGGCTTCAATCCTGGATGTATTCGGCCAATTCCTCATCGTCCACTTCAAAATTGGCATAAACATTTTGCACATCATCATGATCTTCCAACGCGTCAATGAGCGAAATCACGTTTTTGATGATGTCTCCGTGAATTTCTGTTTTGTTGGACGGAACAAAGGTGACTTCCGCCGTGGAAAAAGAGAACCCTTCTTTCTCCAACGCTTCTTTGACCGTTTCAAACTCTTCCGGTGTTGTGGTCACCTCATAGCTTTTCCCGGTGGATTCGATATCCTCGGCACCGCATTCCAAAACGGTCAGCATCAGTTCCTCTTCATCCAGATCGGTATGATCCCGGTCAATCACCAGCAATCCTTTCCGTTCAAACATCCACGAAACACAACCGGACTCCCCCAAGTTTCCGCCGTTTTTGGAAAAGATATGGCGTAAATCGGCCGCAGTCCGGTTCCGGTTGTCCGTCAAAGCTTCCACCATGATGGCCGTTCCGCCCGGACCGTAACCTTCATAAGTAATCGCTTCATAATTTTCGCCCGTTCCGCCGCCTGCGGCTTTTTTAATCGCACGTTCGATGTTTTCATTGGGCATGTTTTTGGCTTTGGCTTTGGCGATTGCAATCCGCAACTGGTGGTTGTTTTCGGGATCTTTATCCCCGTTTCGGGCGGCCACATAGATCTCACGTGCCAGTTTGGCAAAAATTTTCCCTTTCAGTGCATCCTGACGCCCTTTGCGATGTTGAATGTTTTTCCATTTGGAATGCCCTGCCATCGTCCATCACTCCCCTTGCAAATTACGATCCCCAATCCCGTAAATAACGGAAATCGATGCCGACCGTCCGTTCGCTCAATTTGATAATCACCGGCATCGTCCGTTTATACTGATTGCGGATGATCCGTTGACTCACCTGACGAATAAATGCATCATCAAACTGGAGGGCAAGCAACTGTTCCAGGGTATATTGCCGGTCAATCATGTAATACAAGAGCCGGTCAACATCCAAATAGTTAAACCCGAGTTCGTCTTCATCGGTTTGATCTTCCCATAAATCGGCACTCGGCGGCTTGGTGATGATCGGCTCCGGCACGCCCAAATAAGCCGCCAGCTGACGGACTTGGGTTTTGTACAAATCCCCGAGCGGGTTGACGGCCGAGGCCGAATCCCCGTATTGGGTGCCGTAACCCAGCAACAACTCCGTCCGGTTGCTTGTGCCGATCACCAGAGCTTCGTATTGAGCGGACAAGTCATATAAAATGGACATGCGCTCCCGGGCCATCTTGTTGCCGCGCCTTAAAGGCGTCGCATCCGGAATGCGTTCAAAATACGCATCAATCTGCGGGGTGATATCAATGGTCAAGCTTTCCACACCGGTATCGTCAATGGCCAGTTGCGCATCTTCCAAACTCGCCGGACTGCTTGTCTTATACGGCATCCGCACGGCGATCACGTTTTCCGCGCCGAAAGCTTTGACACACAAATACAAGGACAAAGCAGAGTCGATTCCCCCCGACAAGCCGACAATGACTTTATCGAATCCAGCCTTGTTCACTTCTTCACGCAAAGCGGTTGTCAAGAGACGGGTCGCCACTTCTTCATCCAAACGCAAAAAAGGCGCTTTTTCCAACATCTCATCAATCATCTGCATGATCAGCTTCCCCCTCCAGTCCGCTTCTGCCTGATGCGATTTAATTCACGAATGGTCAAATCCAAATTTTCATCCCGCAACACAGGAAGTTGGAACCGGGCTTTCCGGATCTTGTCCAGATCCAAATCAACAATGATGAGATCCTCTGTAAACAGTTCCGCTTGCGCTTCCACTTCCCCGAACGGATCCACCACTTGAGAACCGCCGAAGAAAGTGACTCCGTCCTCGGTTCCCACGCGATTGCAATAAATCATGTAACTTCCGTGGCAAACAGCGTTGTTTCTCAGCATCAAGTCCCATGATTTTTTGGAACCCGGCACCGGGCTTGTGACATCCCGCACCGGCGCATTGGACAACACAATCATCACCTGCGCCCCATCCTGAGTCAACAGATAAGGGGCCGAGCTGTGCCAAACGTCTTCACAAATCAACAGGCCGAATTGTCCAAACCGGGTCGGGAAGCTGCGAATCCATTCGCCTTTCCCAAAATAACGCGCTTCATCAAACATTCCGTATGTAGGCAAATACACTTTTCGATGCAAATAATGCAAATTTCCGGCCGTCGCGTAAATTGCAGAGTTATACAAGATATGTTCAGGGCTGTGCTCCACGAATCCAAACACCAGATCCATATCGCCTGCGGATCGGATCAGCCCTTGTATTTCAGGACTAAAAGGATCTCTGGCCATTTCGTATGTCAGATCCAACAACTGGTATCCTGTCAGACTGAGTTCCGGAAAAACAAGAAGATCCACCTGTTCCTCCCGGGCCCGATGGATCATTTCCTCGTGCAATTCCAGATTTAAATCCACTCGCCCCAAGCGTGGTCTGATTTGTGCAAGTCCTACTCTCATTCTTTTGCCTCCTCAAGCAAGAACAAGGCTTCGATAAAATCACTCTACATCATAACATAAGCGCGATCAGACTACCAATACAAGAATTGGGCAATTTGTTTTTTCCATTTCTTTCTATTGGCCGCGATTTGTTTGAGGTATGGATAAGAAGCCTTGATTTCATATCCTCTTTTTCTTTCCACCAACCCGATCATTTCCCGAAAAAATTCATTTGGAAACAAGAATAAGCAAGCCAAAATCTCTTTTTCCACCGGCTTTAAAGGGCGAACGGACTGGTATGCCTGAAGGACCGTCTCCAATCCTTGATCCGGAAATTGGTTTGCAGCCAAGATTCGCATCGTCATTTGCCAAAGATCCCCCACTTGCGCATCATAATCCGCCGTTTCAAAGTCGATCAACCACAGTCTTCCCGCTTGATCCATCATCCAATTATGGCTGGCCAGATCGCGATGGGCCAGCATGTGTTGCATTCGCTCATGTTCCACCCATTCCCGAAAGGGGATTTGCTCCAGCCGCTCCCAGGCTTTGATGCCGTCCAAATAAAAATTCGTTCCGGCTTCGGTTAAAAGATCCCGTAACCGTTGGTCTTCGATTTGATCCGCTCGTGTGAGGATTTGATAAAATTTTTGCAACCTCCTTTGCAACCGGTGAATCAAAAGAAACGCCGCCCCTGACGGCGGCGGCGTTTTCAGATATCGGCCCGCCTGATGAAAAAACGCCAAAGTATGAATCATCCGGATCACTTCACTGACATTGTTATAATTGCAAGTTTTCCCCTGAATAAACGGAGTAAGAATCCAACTTTCACCATCGGTAATCATCGGGAGCATCGACTGAAAGCCGCGCTCTCTCAGTTCGCGATCCACTTGTATCAGCCAACTGGCTTTCAGGCCGTCAAAAGGCTTTGCGATCCACCACATAAAATCGGTCTCAATACACCAATTGTTTCGATATGGACTGATACGCCGGACTGGTGTATGTAATAACTTTTGGATATGAAGTGGATGGGGTTGAATCATCGGCTCTCCCTCATTCTTTATCCTACACTTGAAGAACTTTCTTTCCATTCCCTGTATTCCATGGCAATGCGGTTGCCAAAGGCATCGGGATGATTCATCGGAACGGGCGGCGGGTAACAAGGTTGCAAAGGCCATCCGCTGCTTATCATAAAGGGATCTTGAAACACCGGAACCGGGAACATCGGGGCAAAACCATGCCAATAAGAAGGATAAGGGGCCGGCGAATCCAAATGGGAAAGATTCGGTTCATCATCATAATACGACGAATCCGCCATAAACGAGGAAGAATCGTCCAACACCTCCGGTGACCACTCCGAAAATTCACCAACGGACGGCGGCTTGGGCAATTCTTCTGTCACAAACCCGCTGCTTTCGGAGGACTCCTTTCGGGAAAGCAGTTCTTCCTCCTCTCCCTTGGGTGATTCCTTCACTTCCGACGGTCCGGTGGTTCCCCGGGTGTCCTGTCTGGAAACGGCCAGGGGAATCTTGCCGGTGGGAATCCGGATTTTCTCCCCTTTTTTCAATTTCTCTGTATCCGCCAAATCCGCATTCCATTCTTGTAACCGTTCCAGCGGTATATTATACTTTTGAGCAATATCCCACAATGTCTCCCCCTCACGGGCAATATGGATTTTCATTGGACAACCCCCTTCATAAAGGCTGAATCAATATCATCCTATGCATAAACAAACACTTTCTTGCTTAAAGAAATAAGGCGTTTCATAAAAATCTTTTGCAAGAACCAATAAGGAGGAGCCCGGGATGAATTCCAAAACCATCTGGTTGAAGTCCGTCTATTTCCTCACCTGGGGATCCCTGTGTCTCATGCTGGCCGGTTTCGGATGGGCCATCCGTGAGATGGTGAAACCGCCTGAAAACAGCCATTCCCCTTCCGAAACGGCCTCCCTTTCTTCGGAACCAGGCAAAAAACTGCTGCTCGGCCTCGGCGACTCCTTGACCCGCGGAGTCGGTGACCACAGCGGACAAGGTTACTTCGGAATCATCCAAAAAAATTGGCGACACCATTATCCCGGTTCCCAATCCATCAATTTGAGCATCCGGGGACAAACTTCCCAACATTTGCGGGATCAATTAAAAAAAGCACACATCCGGGAATTTGTCAAAGAAGCGGATGCGCTGGTGATCACCATCGGCGGCAATGATTTGTTCCACGGAAGCGAAGACTTGGCAAAAACCGATCCCCAAGCCATTTTGGAAAGGAAAAACCATTTCCGGAACAATCTCGTGTCCATCTTGTCAGACATTCAGCGGTTGAATCCGGACGGTTCCGTTTATCTTCTCAGCCTCTACAATCCGTTTGCCGATTTAAAAGGGAATGAACTGACATTCAAAATCGTGGCGGACTGGAATGATACCCTGACGGCCACCGCCCGATCTTTTCCGCAAGTCACCGTCATTCCGGTGTATGATTTGTTTTGGAAACATCCAAAATCGTTTCTTTACAGTGATCATTTTCATCCAAACCAACAGGGATACAGACACATTGCCGACCGGTTGTGGCAAGTGATGACCCTTGAATCCCCGGAGGTGGGAAAATCCCATGCAGAACAAGCCGACTCATGAAACGGTGCTGTCGGTTCAAGGATTGGGCAAAGTTATCCGCGGCCGGCCCATTGTCCAAAATCTTTCCTTTGAAGTCCGTGCGGGAGAAATCTTCGGTTTTTTAGGCCCGAACGGCGCCGGAAAAACCACCACCATCCGCATGCTGGTCGGACTCGTCCGCCCGGGTGAAGGAAGCATCCATATTGCCGGCCATGACCTGAAAAAATCGTTTACCAAAGCCATTTCCCATGTCGGGTGTATCGTTGAAAATCCCGAATTATACCCATCTTTAACCGGGTATGAAAATCTGGAATTCTTCGCGCGCATGGCCGGTCTTCCAAAAAAACGGATTGATGAAGTAATCGAACAAGTGCGTTTGTCCGGACGGATTCACGATCCGGTCAAAACCTATTCGCTGGGCATGAAACAACGTCTGGGGATTGCCCAGGCGTTGTTAAACCGGCCAAAGTTGCTAATTCTGGACGAGCCGACCAACGGGCTCGACCCTGCCGGTATTCACGACTTGCGGTCTTTCATCCGGCGGCTTGCCCGTGAAGAAGGGATCGGCGTGTTTCTATCCAGCCACATTTTGCATGAAATCCAAGCCCTCTGTGACCGGGTGGCCATTATCCAAAACGGCCAATTCATCTATACCGGTCCGGTCCATCCCCCCGCCGGCGACCTTGAACGGGTGGAATGGAAAGTGACTCCTTGTAACCAAGGGATGCATTGTTTGCAACAACTCCCCTATGTTACAAACATCAGGAAAAAACCCGGCTCCCGTTTGTCGGTGGAGATGCCTGCCGGGAAAATCAGCGAAACCAACCAATATTTATTAAATCACCAGATTCAGGTGTGGGAAATCACGCCCCGAAAACAAACCTTGGAGGATCTTTACATGAACCTGACAAAGGGGGATGCTCCTTGAACCGTTTGATTTACAATGAAGTCCTGAAAATGATAAAAAACAAACGGATTTTGGTGATATTGCTGATTTTGTTTATTTTAATCCCTCTTTTCACTTACGCGCAATACCGAAATACAGCGGAACAAATCAAACAATCGGGAACTGACGACTGGCGCTTGTTATTGCAGCAACAAATCGTGGATCAGCAAAACCGCCTGGCATCCAGCAGAATTCCGGAAGAGTGGAAAACATGGGCCAAAATCAATATTGAACAGCAACAATATTACTTGGAACACAACATCAATCCGGCAGCACCGGGCGCTCCCACATTCCTCAGAAAATTCATCGAACAGTCATCTTCCCTGTTCCTGCCGTTATTGGTGGTCGTATTGGCTTCCGACATCGTTTCCGGGGAATATACGCGGGGAACCATCAAGCTGCTTTTAACCCGGCCGGTGCCGCGGTGGAAAATTTTACTCAGCAAATATATTGCGCTGTTGCTGGGCATTTCGCTTTTGCTGCTTTTGACGGCGGTCACCGGATACGCCATCTCCGGCATCGCCTTTGGTTACCGGGGATGGTCCCTGCCGGTTTTAACCGGTTTTCAAATCCAGGGGGATCAGCTGTTGACCGGACATGTCCGTCTCATCCCGCAATGGAAATACATTTTTATGGCTTTCGGGCTCGTTTGGTTTTCAAGCATCGTGGTTGGTACCCTTTCGTTTATGGTTTCCGTTTTGGTAAGAAGCACGGCGGCCGGCATCGGCATTTTGTTGGCCGCCATCATCTCCGGCAACCTGCTGATGCAAATGGCTCCGTCGTGGAAGATCCTCAAATACTTTGCATTCACGCATTTAAGCCTGACGGATTATTTGGCCGGAAAACCGATAATGATGGAAGACATGAGTTTCCCTTTTTCCCTGTTCATTTTAAGCATCTGGGCTTTGGCCGCTTTGTGCATTTCATGGATCACCTTTGTACGGAAAGACATTTTATCTTGAAAAAGCAAAGCCATGCTCTTTTGAGCATGGCCAAAGGGAAGATTAACCCACGACTCCGAATTTTTTGTTTTCGTAGACAGGAACCCCTTCCTGGCGGGCATATTGCGCAAACTCTTCTTTTAATTCTTTCGTCACCTTTCCAGGAACCCCATCCCCGATGGTTCGTCCGTCCACTTTCACAACCCCGATGACTTCGGCGGCCGTTCCGGTCAGGAACACTTCATCCGCCACATACACATCATGTCTGGTAAACGGCTGTTCTTTGACCTCATACCCTTTTTGCCGGGCCAAATCCATTATGGTGGCGCGGGTGATCCCTTCAAGCGCCCCGATATAACTGGGCGGTGTATATAAGACGTTGTTTTTGACGATGAAAATGTTGTCACCGGACCCTTCCGCGACATATCCTTCGGAATTCAGCATCAAAGCTTCGGAAACCCCGGCCAAATTCGCCTCGATTTTCACCAGGATGTTATTGAGGTAATTGAGCGATTTGATCTTGGGATCCAGGGCATCGGGAATGTTTCGCCTTGTGGGAACAGTGATGATGGAAATTCCCTTTTCATAAAATTCATTGGGAAATAACCGGACTTGGTCCGCGATAATGATGACGCTTGATTGGGAGCATTTTTTCGGGTCGAGTCCCAAATCCCCCACTCCCCGTGACACCACCAAACGGATATAAGCATCTTGAAGCCGGTTCCGGCGCACGGTGTCACAAACCAAGCGGCTCATTTCTTCCTTCGAATATGGAATCGTCAACAAAATGGATTTGGCTGAATCATATAAACGGTCAATATGTTCTTTCAACTTGAAAACTTTTCCGTCATAAGCGCGAATTCCCTCAAAAACACCGTCACCATACAAAAAACCGTGATCAAAAACGGAAATGAATGCTTCTTCTTTTCGCTTGTATTCCCCATTCATGAAAATCCATCGTTCAGTCCCCGTCAAAATAAACACTCCTTATGGAATGGATGTTATGATAAAAAGCCCCTCAGAGGCAAATTCCAATCCTTGCGAATCAGAACCTGCCGCTGGAGGCTTTTATCCCCACGGTGTACACCGGTTGGTGTTGGTGCCGCTCGGTCCAGACTTCTTCAACCGAAGAACGGAACCCTAGGCACCCTTCTGATTAAACTGAAAATTCATTATCGATAAATTTTCAATCATTATACCCCGCCGGTTTGCAGATGTCAAACAATTTCTCAGCTTCTCTGCTGGATCGCTAATGTTTTTCCGACTTCTTTGAAAAAACAAGGGAACGAACCCAGAACACGAACCTGGCATCCCAACGCTTCAATCTCTTTGATGGCACCCTGCATCAAGACATGTTCAACCGGCAACTCGGCATCGATCCAAAAGAAGTAATTACCCAGCCCCGTTTTAGTCGGCCTGGACTCAATATGCGTCAAATTCACCTTGCGCCAGGAAAAAGCCGCCAACACCTGATACAGCGCCCCCGGATAGTCGGAAGGCAAAATGACCTGCAAGCTGGTTTTGCGGGTGTCGGAGTCCGGGAACGAAGAGGAATCTTCGCGGCTGACGACAAAAAAACGGGTGAAATTGTTCGGATGATCTTCCGCATGTTCCTGGATGATTTGCAGTCCGTACTCTTTGGCGGCAGCTTCCGGACCGACGGCAAGCCACGGTTCCCCGGGATGCCCCGCAACCATTTCCGCCGCTTGCGCCGTGCTTTCCATCATCTTGTACTCGGCACAAGGATACCGTTTTCTGAGGTTTAACTCGCATTGGGCTATTCCCTGCGGATGGGAATAAATGCGCTGGATCTGATGCGGATCCCGGTGGATGACAGACGGATGCCCCATGATGCATTGGGCAATCGGATAAACCAATTCGGCGCAAACCGGCAGATCCACATGGTGAATCAACCAATCCAGTGTGGAATTCACCGATCCTTCAATGGTATTCTCAATCGGAACGACAGCACACCGGGTTTCTTTTTCCTGAGTGGCATTCAAGCAATCGGGAATCGAAGCATAAGGAATAAATTGAACGTCTTCTTCATGCGCGAACAAAGCTTTTGCAGCCATATAACTAAACGTTCCGACAGGTCCAAGATAGGCAACACGTTTATCCATGCACAAACTCCTTATATTTTTCAAATGAATTTACTATGTTTTTCTGTGGCTGTCAACTCCACTGCCGCCCCTTTCTCAGCCGGAAACATCTTTTCCATCCGGACCGGCACGTTTAGCTCATAAAACAACCGGCGGAAAAACCGTTCCAGCTCCATCCAGTCATTCACAAAAGCCACCATGGTCGGCCCCGCCCCGCTCAAAGCAATCCCGTAAGCACCATGGGCAGTCGCTTCGTTTAAACTTTCTTTCAAACCGGGAATCAACGTTTCACGGTAGGGCTGATGAAAAGCATCCTGCATGGCCGTTTTCAGCAAGTCCCATTGTTTCAAAAACAAAGCCGCCACCAGCAAATTGGCCCGGCTGCTTGCCAACACCGCATCATCCCGCGGATACTGATCCGGCAGCGCCCGGCGGGCCGTTTGGGTCAACAGGGATTGTTCCGGAATGACCGTCATCACCGGCATATCTGGCGGTTCGCACGCCACCGCTTCCACCTGCCGGCCATCCCAGGAGGCAATCACCACCCCTCCGAAAAGGGAAGCCCCGACATTATCCGGATGCCCTTCCAACAGCGTGGCTCTTCTCAACAACTCTTTGCGGCTCCAGTTCATGCCAAGCAGGTGATCGGCCGCCATGAGGCCGGCCACAATCGCCGCCGCACTGCTTCCCAACCCTCTGGCCACCGGAATGTCATTTTCAATATGCAACTTAAAAGGCGGGAGAAAGACACCCTGTTCCCGGGAGACATCCCGGATGACACGGACAATCAGGTTATCCTCATCCCGGGAAACTTGACCGGCATGCTTTCCCCCGACCGTGATCTCCCAACAGGAGGACGGTTCAAAATAAAGCGTCAGATAACAATTCAGAGCCATCCCGATCGAATCAAAGCCCGGACCCAGATTGGCCGAGCTGCCCGGAACTTTCACCCGAAACGGCGAGAAGCTCATAACGGAAAACTCCCTGATTTTTGTTTTTCAAACAGACAATCCAAAATCGCTTCCTTTTCACAGGCGATGACTCGCGGCTTTACTTGAACCGTGTCCAAGGCGATGTGCGGATCCTTGAGGCCGTTACCCGTCAACACGCACACGACTGTTTTTGGTTTCCCTTTTCCAGAACGAAGCATTTTCATCACGCCGGCCACGGAAGCGGCAGATGCCGGCTCGCAAAACACACCTTCCTTTTTGGCGATCTCTTGATAGGCAAACAACATTTCACGGTCTGTGACAGACGAAATCAACCCTTTGGATTCATCTGCTGCCTGAACCGCCTGTTTCCAACTGGCCGGGTTTCCGATCCGGATTGCGGTCGCCACCGTTTCCGGCTCGGCAACCGGCTCCCCGCGGACAATGGCGGCTGCCCCCTCCGCTTCAAACCCCCACATTTTCGGGAGGGTTTGGATGATTCCTTTTTGGTGATACTCTTTGAAACCTTTCCAATACGCCGTGATATTGCCGGCATTTCCGACTGGAATCGCCAACACATCCGGGGCTTCCCCCAACTGTTCGGCAATTTCAAACGCCGCGGTTTTTTGCCCTTCGATCCGGTACGGATTGACGGAATTGACCAAGGTGACAGGATGAGTTTCCGTGATGTCACGCACCACCTTCAGCGCTTGGTCAAAATTTCCCTTTACGGACAAAACCGTGGCCCCATACATGACTGCCTGCGAAAGTTTGCCCATAGCCACATACCCGTCCGGCACCACCACAAAGCATTGAATTCCCATTTTGGCGGCATAGGCTGCGGCCGATGCGGCCGTGTTTCCCGTCGATGCACAAATCACAGCCCGGCTTCCCTCTTCTTTTGCTTTGGCAATGGCCAAAACCATACCGCGGTCTTTGAAGGAACCGGTCGGATTTGCACCTTCAAATTTCAAATACAACCGGACGCCCCATTCCCTGGATAAGGTTTCTGCATAATAAAGCGGGGTCTCTCCTTCGTACAAGGTCAACTTTGGCGTCTCCGGGGTGATCGGCAGATCCTCTCTGTACTTTTCCAAAATTCCTGTTCTCATCTTTCTTCTCTCCTCACTCTCTCTTACTCTCCTGAGCCGACAACGGCGGCCCGCCGCACACCATCCAAACGGGAAAGCCCGTGCAAAACAGTTTGGATATCGGCTTCCATCTGCGTGGTATCCACAGACATTGACACCGTGGCTTCCCCTTGCAAGGGAATGGTCTGGTTGATGGTCAGGACACTGGTATTCATCCCGGCCATGTATTGGAGCACTTGGGATAAAACCCCTGCCCGGTGTTCCAGCGTCAGGGCAATGGTGACAATTTTCTCTTTCACCATCGCATTAAACGGAAAAACACTGTTTTTATATTTGTAGAACGAGCTGCGGCTCAAGCCCACTCTTTCCACTGCTTCCTGCACCTTGGTCACTTCTTTGGTTTCAAGCAATTTTTTCACTTCCAACGTTTTCTGAATCGCTTCAGGAAGCATATCCACACGAACCAATGCAAATATATCTTCTGACATACCCAACTGTCCCCCATTAAAAAACAAATGTTTTCTATATACGGACATTTTAATCTTTGACAGCGTTTTCAAGCAAGCTTTTTTCATATTTTTTTTCGTGTTATGATAAAATCTGCAATCATTTGCAACAAAAAGGAGCGATTGGTCAATGATTTCAGTACTGTTTGTCTGCCTGGGCAACATTTGCCGTTCCCCCATGGCTGAGGCCGTGTTCCGCCATCTGGTCAAAGAGGAAGGGCTGGAGCAGGAAATTCAAACAGACTCAGCCGGCACCGGGGACTGGCATACCGGAGAGCCCCCGCACCATGGAACGCAAAAAAAATTAACCGAAGCCGGCATCTCCTTTGACGGCATCACCGCGCGTCAAGTAAAGCGGGACGATTTTTCCGCTTTCACCTATATTATCGGAATGGATAACAACAATGTCCGTGATTTGAAGCGTTTGGCCCCGGACCCGGATCACAAAATTTACCGGTTTGTCGATTTTATTCCCGGGACTTCTTACACCGAAGTGCCTGATCCGTGGTACACGGGCAATTTTCAAGAAACGTATGATTTGGTCAGCGAAGGATGTAAAAATTTACTTGATTTCATCAAAAAGGAACATAACCTTCACTAAATTTTCGGGAAACTGTTCCGGTTTCCCTTTCATATTCCATCCAATCCTGCTTATACTAAATAGAGCAAGGTGGTGATGAAATGCAACACCTCTGGAAAACAAAAATTTTCTCCATCCTCTTACTCGCTTGTTTTTCCGTCGGCTTTTCATTCCCGGTCGAACATTCTCTGACATTAACCCCGGACCAGTCCCAACCCTCATCCTGGACCGAATGGTTTCATCTTGACAAAGGAACCATGACCATGGAAATTCAAAATGACGGTCCTTCTCCGGTCTATTACTATGTATTTACCTACTGTGACCATTTGGAATGTCCGACCATCGCCGAGGGAAAAGTCCCGCCGGGCACAAAGAAAATACAAAAAATTGTGCATGATGAAGGAAAATTCATGTTCAAACTGGATCAAGCCCCGGATGAAAACGCCCGTTATTCCCATGCCACCGGGACCATCCGTCAATAAAAAAGCAACCGGATCCCCGGTTGCTTTTTTAATAATCCACGGCATCATTCAATTCAAATTCCATGTCCCCGATCCGTACCGTATCTCCGTCTTTTGCCCCGCGTTTGCGGAGCGCTTCTTCCACTCCCATGTTCCGGATGATTTTTGCAAAGCGCATGATGCTGTCATGATAGGAAAAATTCGTCCGTTGAACCAACGCTTGAATCCGCTCGCCTTCCACCACGTAAACTTCATTTTCTTTGCGAATGGTAAATGCCGGGTCGTCCTCTTCTTTGTTCCGGTAGACCTTCCGCCGTGCAGGCAACTCCATCGGTTCCCCGGGAGCCGGCATCTCTTTTTCCACTTTCTCCAACAATTGAACAACTGCATAAATCAAGTCTTTGACCCCTTTGCCGGTCGCTGCGGAAATCGGATAAACCGGCACCTCTTCTCCCACTTGCTCTTTAAACAACGCAAGGTTTTCTTCGGCGTCCGGCAAATCCATTTTGTTTGCCGCCACAATTTGCGGGCGCTTCTCCAATTCCTGGCGATATTGCTTCAACTCTTCGTTGATCTGCAAATAATCCTGATAAGGATCCCGTCCTTCGGATCCTGCCATATCAATGACATGGACGATCACCCGGGTCCGTTCCACATGGCGCAAAAATTGATGCCCCAAGCCGACGCCCTGATGGGCGCCTTCAATCAATCCGGGAAGGTCCGCCATCACAAAGCTCCGGCCGCTTTCGACATGAACCACTCCCAGGTTGGGAACGAGCGTTGTGAAGTGGTAGGCGGCCACTTTGGGTTTGGCTGCGGAAACAACGGATAACAACGTCGATTTTCCAACGCTCGGATACCCAACCAGACCGACATCCGCCAATAATTTCAATTCAAGCTCAATCCAACGTTCTTCACCCGGCTCCCCATTTTCGGCAATTTGCGGCGCCGGATTGACAGGGGTGGCAAACCGGATGTTTCCGCGGCCGCCACGGCCTCCACGGGCAACGACTGCTTTCTGGCCGCTTTCCGTCAGATCCGCGATCAATTCACCCGTATCGGCATCCCGAACCACCGTTCCCGGAGGAACTTTCACCACCAAATCTTCTGCATTGGCACCGTGTTGCGATTTGGAACGCCCGTTTTCTCCCCGTTTGGCCTTAAAATGCTTTTGGTACCGGAAGTCCATCAACGTCCGCAAGCCTTCATCCACGATAAAAACGACATCTCCGCCACGGCCTCCGTCTCCGCCTGCCGGACCGCCTTTGGGTACATACTTTTCCCGGCGGAATGCCACCATGCCGTTTCCACCATCCCCGCCTTTTACATATACCTTGACTTTATCCACAAACATTGCTTCGTCACCTTCCCAGTCCATTCGGCTTCAGTTGATAGGTCAACACGAATGCATTTTCCAGGTTTTGGATCGCGATCGATGGTTCCACCGTTTTCAAACGGTCTTCCAACACCGGCAACCATTCCCCGGAACAAAAAGAAGCCTCGTTTGAGCGGACCCCGACCCGCACCTGGTTATCCTCTTTTTCCAAAGAAAAAGAGACTCCGGAATACGCATCCGTTTGTTGATGCCTGTTTTCAATCATCGTTATCAACTGCTGCCAAATTTTCAAAAATTTCTTTTCTTCCTCCACTGATTCAAACCGGAACTGATCCGAAACATCCAAAGACAGCTCCCACTCTTTCAGGCGATGGCGCATGTCAAGCAAAGCAACCGCCAGCGGAGCATAAGACAGATTGGATATGATGCGCTCGTTTCGGGCTTGCTTCACCAGCCGGTTAAAATAATCTTTCATGGCCTCTTCTTTTTTCATCATCAAATATCCCATCAAAACCTGAATGTGATTCATCCATTCGTGGCGCAAATCGGACAGCATTTTTTTGATCCGGCCGGCTTCCCGGATTTCATTTTGTCGTTGCCCATAAAAGATCCCTCCCAAAAGAGCACACCATGAAGCGAGGAAAAAGAAAACATCCCCCGATTTTCCAAACGGATGCACAAGCCACCCGGTCATCACCAACATCAACGGAACAAACGGCTTACAGAGCAGAAACCCCCGCTTCAAAATAAACCTCTCCCATCTTATGTATATCCGAAATTTTGCTTTGCCATTTATTGTACAAGATTGCCCCTGAAAGAAAAACCCATAAATAAAAGGTAAGCACTTGCCCGACGACGAACAATGCTTACCTTTCATTAAACTGGTATTTGAAATTCAACCTTACGCACGTGCAGCGGCTGCTTCTTTTTCTGCAACCGGAATGATGCTCACGCGTTTTTTGTTGCGTCCCATACGCTCGAAGCGTACAATTCCGTCAGCTTTCGCAAACAAGGTGTCGTCTCCGCCACGGCCGACATTCAAGCCCGGGTAAATTTTGGTTCCGCGTTGACGAACCAAAATGTTTCCGGCCAATACGAATTGACCGTCGCCACGTTTTACACCCAGACGTTTAGAAATGCTGTCCCGACCGTTTTTTGTGGAACCCACACCTTTTTTCGAAGCAAAGCATTGCAGGTTAAGTTTCAGCATCATGTCCACCTCTTTCTGTTCATTATGATTTCCATTTACTTATTCTAACATAAGACGAATAGGCTTCCGCCACGTTTTCGAGTGAGACGACCATCGCTTCCAGCAACAAGCCGATTTTTTCACGAGTATCAGGATCTTTCACCTGATCCGGCAAGAAACAATCAATTTTCCCGTCCCCGTCATCATCACGATGAACCTGGACACCGAACATTTGTTCAATGGCATTCACCATGCCGATGGAAATGCCGGAAACAGCGGCACACACAATATCTTTTCCATACTCGCCGTAATCGGCATGCCCGGTAATCAACACCCGTTTTACACGGTTTTGGCCGTCACGCTTCACCCGAACCTGGATCATTGGGCTTCAATGCCGCTGATGACCACTTTGGTAAACGGTTGACGATGCCCTTTTTTCCGTTTGTAATTCTTTTTCGGTTTATATTTAAACACGGTGATTTTTTTCCCTTTTCCATGTTTCAATACTTTACCGGTTACTTTTGCACCTTCCACCAGAGGGGTTCCCACTTTGACTTGTTCACCGTCATTTACCAGCAAAACTTTATCAAAGGTGACGGTTTCCCCTTCTTGTGCATCCAGTTTTTCAATGTAGAGAACACTGTCTTTCTCCACGCGATATTGTTTGCCACCTGTTTCGATTACAGCGTACATTTCCAATCCTCCTCTTAAATAGAGACTCGCCACAGCAGGAAAGGCATCGAGCCTTTTGGAATCCCGTTGTGAGCGGTGATAACAACAACGCTTATCTTAGCACATTCCCATGGAAATTGTCAAAGTGTTTTCGCTTCCAACTCCACCCAATTTCATGACGCAAACCATTCCTTGATGGTGGTTTTGCCGTACGGGCAAGTCATGTAAGCATCGAGCAGCCATTCTTCGGGCAAAATGCTCACCAGTTCCCCGTTTTGATCCACCACCTCCAAAACATGGTATTTTTCTTTGCAGAGCTTCAAAATCACCTCGTTCAAGCGGGTGTCGGGTTCCATGCGCACCTTTTTGACCGGGCGGGACAAATCGGGATGATGGCGCCGAAAGAGGAGAAAACGGAAAAAATGGATATTTTTTTGCCTGAGCATCTGCAAATTGGAATAAAACAAAAAGATGCCAAGAATCAATAAGTGAACCAAAATCCCTTCGGGCGACCAAAAAAGGGCCAGCACGCACAAAGCAAGCGATCCGGCCATTCCCGTCCACAGGGTAAAGTGAAGGCAAAACCGGTACGGGAAAAAATAACTGAGCGTCGAAAGAAAAACACGCCCCCCGTCCAAAGGATAAACGGGCAACAGGTTAAAACCGGCGATCATGAGATTTCCCTGTATAAAATATTCCGTCCACTCTTTTGTCCACCATCCTTGACGGTAGAAAAACAAACTGATGAGGATCATCAGGATATGTTGAAACGGTCCGGCCAAAGCGACCGTCAGCTCTTCCCGGGCCGGCACCGTTCCCCATTCATCGGTTTTCACCACCCCGCCAAACGGCAACAACTCAATGGAATCCACCCTCCAGCCGAATGCACCGGCAGCCGCCGCATGGCCCAATTCATGAATCAGCACCAGCACAAACAAAGTCATAATCTCAATAAAATAGCCTGTCCATACCGCTGAACAGACAATGAGCCAAAACAGAGGATGAATGCGAACGGGCACCGGAACCATTCGCTTAATCAAATGGAATCACACCCGCCGGATTGATGAATTCTTTATTTTTCCGGATGGCAAAATAGAAAAAGGATTGATTCTCCATCTTTTTGACTGTACCAATCTCTTTTCCTTTTTGGACCCAGTCTTTTTCTTTTACTTTCATGTCTTCCAACCAGCCGTACCATGTTTCGGTCCCGTTGGCATGCTGAATAATGATGGTGTTGCCAAGTCCTTCTTTATACCCTGTAAATTGAACCCTTCCCTCTGCCGAAGCCACCACTTTAGCCGACTCCGGAGTGACAAGGACCACTCCTTTTCGTTTCTCATCAAACGGCAAGGCAATTTTCCCAGACACCGGGACGGTCCACTGCTCTTCCTTTTTTTCTTCATGGTTTCCCGAAAAGGCCGGCAACAATGCAGGGGATCCGGCGGCATATTTTTGATACCAGTCCAACACGGTTGCGAATTGAAATTCCTCTGTGAGCGACCGGGATATCCAATGTTTCACAGGAGCGGTCCGGGCTGACGGTACCGAATAAACCGCGGCGGTTGCCAAAAACAAAATCATCACAACGATCCACTGGTTCAAAAATGATTGGAGCGGTTTCCGTCTGTCTTTGGTTTCCTCCGGCTGTTTCACGGACGCCTGATACCACGGGACCGAACCGGATCCCAAGCGGTTTCCGGCAAGATTCCGTTCTCTGATCTTGTTCATCTGACGCCATTGTTGCTCCCGTCTTTTTCGGATTTGCCGAACCCACTCATGTTCACTGGCCATAGGTTATCACCCGTTTGTCCATTTTTCATCAATATATGTCCAACCCATCCGGAATATGAAAAAAGCAGACCGCCCCGGCCTGCTTCGTGTTTCTTCAAGCAAATCCCAACCATTTTTTCATTTTGGTAAACACGCCAATTTCTTTTTCCAAGACCATGAGGGGAACCATTTCTCCCTGAATCCGACGCGCGATATTCCGGTAAGCTTTTCCGGCCGGATTCCGATGGTCATAAACGATCGGTTCCCCCGTGTGTCCGGCCCGGATCACCTGCTCATCATCGGGAACCACCCCCAGAAGATCCACGGCCAGGACAGCCACGACTTCATCGACATCCATCATGCTTCCGTCCCTGGCCATTTGCTTGCGCAACCGGTTGACCACCAATTTCGGAGCCGACACTTCCTCTTTTTCCAACAAACCGATCACCCGGTCCGCATCCCGGATGGCCGCATTTTCGGGAGTGGTGACGACAATCGCTGCATCCGCACCGGATACGGCGTTTTTAAAACCGACATCAATACCTGCCGGGCAGTCTATGAACACATAATCAAATTGCTCTTTTAATTCGGCAATCAACCAACGCATTTGCTTTCTGGAAACGGCGGTTTTGTCCCTTGTTTGGGCGGCCGGCATCAAATAAAGCTCATCACAACGCTTGTCCTTGATCAAAGCCTGTTCAATCCGGCATTTCTTCTCCAACACGTCGATCAGGTCATAAATGATCCGGTTCTCCAACCCCATCAACACATCCAGATTCCGAAGACCAATATCTGCATCGACCAAACACACTTTTTTCCCGGACAAAGCAAGGGCGGTTCCAATATTGACCGAAGTCGTCGACTTTCCCACGCCCCCTTTGCCCGAGGTTACAAGAACGCTCTCTCCCAATGCTCACCCTCCAAACCATCTGTCATCTATAAAAAACGCCGTCTGGTTGTTTTCCACTCGAATTCCGGACGCAACTGCCCCAGAAGATGAATTTTCTCCACGGCAATTTGATGATCCGACAAATAAGCAAAGCGCATCCCCACTTCGGCCTCGTCCCAACGATCCGGCGGGCGGGAAATCACATCTGCAATCCGAAGCTGTGTGGGACGCAAAACCGATGCAACGATGATGGCATTTTCATCTCCTTCACATCCGGCATGGGCCAGCCCCCTCAACGCCCCCAATACGTAGATGCTTCCCGTGCATTGAATCGTTCCGCCCGGATTCACATCCCCCAGAAAAAGGAGATTTCCGCTATGTACCAACACCTGACCGGAACGCACCGTCCCCGATTTGACTTCAATCTCATCTTCTTCCCTTTGCAGATAATGCTTTCCTTCTGATTGGAATTCGTGAATAATCAAGTTTTTTCGTTTGGAGAACAATGCGCGTATTGACTTTTCTTCCGTCCGGGTAATCTGCCGCTCCCCCAGCTTGATGATGACTTTCATGTCGGGACCATCCCAAATATTTGCAGCTTGCGTGTTTTCCAGCTTATGTTTTAACTCTTCCAATACAGCTGAAAAGGGACGCGAATCATCGAGATAGAAGAGAAGGCCGTCTTTGGTGCCTTTGATCGTTACGCCCGGTTTTAACACTTTACCCATCTTGACGTCACCCGCCTCACTATTGATTTCGCTTTCTCCCTTTATTTTCCTTCCATCCGTGTCGCGCTTTACAGGCTTAACGCAAAATCGTGTCAAAGATAATGGAGCGATTCCGTTTTTTCTGATAGATCCAACGGATCGGCTGATGAATGAGATAGGCCAGCAACCAATTCAACAGGATGGACGGAACGATATGGAGCCAAAAGGCATAAGAAAAATCCATGTTTGTAAAACCAAACAACCAATACCAGCCATAGAGAATGATAAAATATGCGGATTGCCCCAAAAAGAAGGTGATCCCGGCGATCCATTGATACAATGAAAAAGCTCCGGACAACAGGTAAGTGCCGTAAGCGACAAGAGGGAACGTGAAAGCTTTGATCCCGATGGCCGGCCCGTAAACAATATCATGGAACAATCCGAAGATAAAACCAATCCATAAAACATAGCGGCGCGGCAAATAGAAAGAAATAGAAATCAAACCACTTACCACCAACGCCGGAATCATGACAAAAGTGCTCCCCCAAGATTGAGGGAGCAATAACTGCAATTTGGATCCTTCCAATATAAATAGGAAGGAGAGAAAAGCGACGAAGTATTTTTTCATCGATTTTCCCCTCCCGTTCCCGGTATGTTTTTATTTCTGAAGCTGATTTAATTGTAATTTCTCCGGATCTTTCACCACCATGACAAAATCCAGATTCTCAAACGATGCGGACGGTTTGACATAAACCACCTGTTCAACTTTTCCTTCACTCATTTTCACATCGTCGACGGTGCCGATCAAAATCCCTCCCGGATAAACATCCGATAACCGGGAAGTCACCACCATTTGTCCTTTCTCCGGCCGGGCGGTGACGGAGACTTTATTTAAAATCAAACATTTTCTCCGGGGATCATATCCTTCAACAATCCCCAACACTTCCTCCGAGCCGGTCTGGATCACCGCCGCAATCCCGGGGCCTCCTTCCGAATCCGTCAACAGCTGAATCTCGGCCATGTACTTCGTCACATTTTCCACCCGTCCGATCAATCCCTCGGAAGTGATGACCGGCATTTTGGGCTTGACACCGTCTTCCGTACCCCGGTTGATCACCAACCGGTTATTCCAACGGTCCGGATTGCGGTAAGCCACCCGGGCCGTAATGGTATCCATCGGATGTTCTTTTTTGTAGCCGAGAAGCTTTTTCAACTCCTCATTTTCCTTTTCCAGGTTTTGTGCTTGAACTTTTAATTTCATCATGGCGGTTTCGGGGCTTTCTTCCTCATGTCCCGCCGCGAGAAGGGGTTGAACCGGCAGGTGAATCAAGGATTGAATCCATCCAAAACCGTTGATGAACCAGCTTTCCGGTGCCGACAGCGTCCCTCTTTCCCCCCGTGTCACATTGACGGTCAGAAAGATTGCAACCACAAGGGCCATCACCATTAGAAACCGATTGGTACTGCGCCTCATCCATTTCACAACCCTTTAATAAAAACGTTTCCGAAACGACTCCAGATAGCCGGAATGATTTTTCGGATTCAACTTATCCAGATGCTCCAAAGAAGCACCCGTCCCGATCGCCACGCAATCCAGCGGGTTTTCCGCGATCATCACGGGCATGTGGGTCTCCTGATGCAAACATTCATCGATATTGCGGAGCAAAGCCCCTCCCCCGGTCAACATAATCCCGCGTTCCAATATATCGGCCGCAAGCTCCGGCGGGGTTTCTTCCAAAGTCAATTTCACGGCATTGATAATCTCTCTGACCGTTTCGGACAAAGCTTCCGCAATTTCTCTTGAAGTGATGGAAATTTTTCTGGGAAGCCCGGTGATCAAATCCCTTCCTTTGATTTCCCGTTCTTCCTTGCCCGAATCATCATCACTCGGAATCGCCGAGCCAATCTCCAATTTCAGCATCTCCGCCGTCCGCTCGCCGATCAACAAGTTATGCTTCCGACGGATATATTGGATGATCGCTTCATCCATTTTATCGCCGGCCACCCGCAACGACTGGCACGTCACGATTCCCCCGAGGGAAATGACCGCCACTTCGGTGGTGCCGCCGCCGATATCCACCACCATGCTCCCGGTCGGCTCCCAAACGGGTAGGCCGGCCCCAATGGCTGCGGCAAAAGGTTCTTCAATCGTGTAAGCCTCTTTGGCTCCGGCCCGCGTCGATGCTTGTTCCACCGCCCGCTTTTCAACGGGGGTCACCCCTGACGGAATGCAGACCATCACGTTGGGCTTACGGGGAATGATCATTTTTTGATCCATCGCTTTTTTGATAAAATACTCCATCATGGTTGCCGTGGTGGTGTAATCCGCAATCACACCATCTTTCATCGGGCGGATCGCAACAATGTTACCGGGGGTGCGCCCGATCATGAGCTTGGCTGCATTCCCCACCGCTTTGATCTCACCGGTTCCCGACTCCATGGCCACCACGGACGGTTCCCGGACCACGATCCCTTCCCCTTTGACGTATACCAGGGTGTTGGCCGTCCCCAAATCAATTCCCAAATCTTTGACAAAACCGCCAAACATAAAGTTCCTCCTCCCCATGATCCCTTATCTCGTTCATTGCCGGTCATTCCTCCGGAATCATGCCGTGCTCACGCATGCTCATATACAGTTGATCCCCGATAATCAGGTGATCCAGAATTTCAATCCCCAATAATTTCCCGGCTTCCACCAACCTCTCCGTCACTTCGAGGTCTTCCGGGCTGGGGGTCGGGTCCCCGCTGGGATGATTATGTACGCAAACGATTGCCGCAGCACTGAAACGGATCGCTTCATGGAAGATCTCCCGGGGATGAACAACAGAGGCGTTTAAACTCCCTTTAAAAATGCATTGTTTTCCGATGACTTGATACTTGGTGTTTAAAAAAAGGCAAACGAAATGCTCCTGTTTCAGAAAACGAAGCTCTTCCATGACATAGCGGGCAGCATCTTGCGGGGAATGAATGGCATACCGTTCCTCGGGCAGCAATCTTGAAATCCGTTGCCCGAGTTCAACCCCTGCCATGATTTGTACGGCTTTGGCAGGGCCGATGCCATGAATTTGCATCAATTCTTGGAGTGAGATTTGCGTGAGGGCTTTCAAACCCCCCGTTTTGCTCAACACGCGTTGCGCCAGCACCATGACCGATTCTCCCGTGCTTCCCGTCCGGAGCAAAAGTGCCAACAACTCCGCATTGGACAACTTCTCCGGCCCGAAGCGCAACATCCGCTCACGGGGTCTTTCTTCCTCCGGAACATCTTTTAACATCGGCAATGAATTTTTCGGTTCCTTCATCATCCATCCTCCTCTGCCGGCCACTCCACTCCTTCCTTCCGGAGGATTAAACCAGGTTGTCAAAGGTCAGCAGAGGTGAATCTCCGACGTTAATCCTGTGCAAGGGTATAACCGGTTTCGGTCAGCATTTCATCCAAGAGGGACAAAGACATGCCGACCACATTAAAATAGCATCCTTCAATCCGGTCCACCAAACAAGCTCCCAACCCTTGGATTCCGTAAGCTCCAGCTTTATCTAAAGGCTCTTTCGTGTTCACATACCATTCGATTTTCTCATCGGAAAGCGGTCGCATCCAAACGCGCGTCATCCGGTGCGATACATCCTCTCTCGTGATTTTCCCCTGATCAACGGTGATCAAAGAAAGCCCGGAATAAACCTGATGCTCTTTTCCTGACAACATCCTCAGCATGGAAACGGCATCCTGTTCATCTTTCGGCTTTCCCAAAATGGTTCCATCAAACACAACCACCGTATCCGCTCCGATGACCAAAGCATTCCGGCATCCGGCGGCAACTGCCTTCCCTTTGCGCCTTGCCAGTTCTTCCACAACTTTTTCCGGCAAATCGGGCAAATCCCTCGTTTCATCAATGCGGCTTGTTTGAACACGAAACGGAACTCCAAAACGTGCAAGCAATTCTCTTCTGCGAGGAGATCCGGAAGCCAAAACAATTTCGCGTTTCATATCCATCCACCAACACCTGCCTGAAAACCAAAACCAACCAACGGTTATAATCAATTTCCAAAAATTTACATATTGTCTTATCAAGGAAAAAAGCACCCGCTTTCGCGGGGTGCCGTCAATTCATATATCATTTTTTAGTTTATCAGATGGCAAGCTCTTCAACAAGATTCCAAACGCCCTTGGTGACATCCGACTCAAAAATTTCATTGTTCTTTTAAGGATTGGATCAATTTCTCGTAACCCACGGTGTACCGGATCAACCCCTCTTGCATTTGCCACAGGAGCGCCTGGCCGGGATTTTTTTGTGCAGCCAACCCGCTTTGCACGGCCTGGTCCAACGCTTGGATCATCCGGTCCGCCGATTCCCCGGCGTCACCCGGAAGTTTTCCTTTCACCGCTTGCATTTGGACGACAAAGTTTTGGAATTGTTCAGATAAATCCCCCGGTACCTTGAGAGGTGTTTCCTGCTGTGCCGTTCCCCGGATGGCGCCGGCTGACAGGCTGCTCAGTTGTTGCACCAGGCGGTTTCCTTGTTTCAATGGATCCAGAAGCGCTTGGTTCACTTCCGGATCCAATGCCGCTTCTCCCTGTAAACGGACTTCCTTCAAATAAACGGAGACATCCTGCTTCTGATAAATTGCCGACAATTTCAGGGCCAGGTCCCGGTCAGGTGCCATCCCCAGATAAATCCGGTACGGAGCTTGTTCCGACATCACGGCGGCCAACCCTTTCACCCGGAATTGATTCATCGCTTTTTCCGCTCCTGCTTTTTCTTCATAACTTCCCGCCTGCAACATCACGGTCTGAAGCGGGGGAAGAGCCTGGGAACGGTCGGTTGGTTCCGGTAGCGGCGTTTCTTTTTCCCCCGCATCCGGCGGCGGATTGAGATGAGAATCAATGGTACGGTTGGAAAACGTGGCATTTTCATTAAAAAACAAATTCAAGACGGAAAGTCCCATGATGGTGCCGATCACCAACGCGGCCCCGGCCGAACATATCATTTGCCAAGCTGGGTTGTTCCGCTTTTTTTTCCCGGTTCTTTTATGACGAAACGGATTGTTCGGGGAAGCCCACTGAATCACCCGTTTTTCATTCTTTGCCTTTTCCCACGGCCACACACTTCCTGTCGTCAAATTTTTCATTTTCAGCCATGGTTCCCACGATGGCTTTTGCGTTTCCGTTTTCGGTTTGTACAGCGGTTTGGTTTCCGTTGTGACGGAACAGTCATGCTTCGGCTTTGCAGCAACCGGTCTGGTTTGAAGCCTTACCTTTAATCCGGTTTTATGCACTTGCACTTGAGTTTTTCTCAGTTTCTCCATGGATTGACTGCCCCCTCTCTATCATCCTGTTAATATAGTTTATGAATTCATAGGAACGATAGAACCAAAACAGGGCAGGAAAAATTGCAAAAACTGCTCCCCGTACCAATCGCGGAGCACATCCCCGCACAATAAGGAAAGAAACATGCCTGCGGCCAAATGAGGACCGAACGGAAGCGGTTCACGGACGGCCGCCCTCCCCCGGGACCGGAGACGCCCGGCCACATGAAGCATGGAACTCAGCGTGGCAAACCAGATGGACAGCAAAAGCTGCGGCCATTCCACCACCCAGGATGCCATGGCGACCAGCTTGACATCCCCCCAACCCAGCCCGCGGCTGATCCAGCTGACCAGAGACAACCCCGACGTGATGAAAAATCCTCCGGCCAGGTAAACGGGCATGTTGGCGGCATCCACAAAGAAACGCCACGACATAAAGAGGAAAAAGCCGCTGTATGTGACCACATCGGGGATCAGAAAAAAACAGATGTCGGTCAGTGCAATCACCAATAACAACCAAACCAACACCGTCGCCATCCAACTTTCCCAACCGGTTCCCAGCTTCCACTGAACCGTCCATGACAAGCCGGCGGCGAAAATGGCGAAGAAAACCCGGGACAACGGTTTCAAACGAAATGAACAGTGTACCGGCTCCCCGCATTTGCCCGATCCGATCCAATAAGCCAGTCCGGGGATCCAATAAGCAACCAAGCCGCTTACGCCCGCCGCCATCCATAATCCATATTCATTCAATGGCACCGATTCCTTCCTCCTGCAGTTTTCTCAATTCCATTTCCATGGTCTGCATGCCTGAAGCCTGATGAGCCTGCATCACGGAAGGAAGCTGGTGGATCTCGCCATTTCGAATCAGATGGGCAACGGAACGATGGTTCAGCAAAACTTCAAAAACCGGCCGCATACGCCTGCCGATTGGCCCGGCCATCTTTTGGGCCACCACCGCCGACAGCGAAGCCGCCAATTGCGACCGCACCCATTTTTGCCGATCCGCGGGAAAACTGTCAATGATCCGGTAAATCGCCTTTTCCACATTCCCGGCATGAAAAGTGGCCATGACCCGTTTCCCCGTTTCGGCAAGGTGAAGGGCGGCCATGATGCTTTCAACGTCCCTTAACTCCCCGACCATGATCACATCCGGTCCTTGCCGCAAAGCGGACAACATACCACTTACATAACTTTCGGTGTCTTTCCCGATTTCCCGTTGGATGACCAGCGACTTTTTTGACGCATGGAAATACTCGATCGGATCTTCCAACGTCAGGATATGTAAAGCTTCCGTATGATTCAATTCCTGAATCAACGAAGCCAGCGTTGTCGTTTTTCCGCTTCCGGTCGGGCCCGTGACCAGCAACAAACCGGTTTGATACATCACTTTTTGATACAGCACCGGGGGAAGATGAAGCTCTTTCGGAGTCGGAATGCGATCCGGCAAAAAGCGGATGGCCAGCGCCAGACGCTCTTGTTTTTGATAACAATGAATCCTCGCCCGGTGATGGCCTGAATGCCATGTGAAATCCGACTCCCTCACCGGATCGGTCCCGGATGGCATGCACTTTTCAATCTCTTCTCTTATTCCCCGGCCGGCATACCATACCAAGACTTCCCCGTTCACCCGCATACAAGGATGCTCCCCCTCAATGTAATGCAAATCGGTCGCGCCTTCTTTCAAAGCAAGATGAACGGCTTCCTCCAACAGCACCCGCTTCCCTCCTCCCGCAGAAATCCCGACAATTTTTACCAATTCTACTTTGTTTTGAATTTTCCTTTCCATCCGCGGATCTTTTCCCTGCTTGCAATCCTTTCTTTTTTCACGCAAACTAATGGTAAACCATATCCATTTTTCACTACATAAAGGAGTATTTTATGCTTTCAGTCAATCAACTTACCGGTGGATATGCCCGTCAACATCCGGTCATCAAAAATGTCAGTTTTTCGGTGAAACCCGGTGAAATGGTGGGCCTCATCGGGTTGAACGGCGCCGGAAAAAGCACCACCATCAAAAATATCTTGGGCCTTGTCACCCCTTTTTCCGGCACCGTCACCATCAACGGGTATACGTTGTCAGAAAATCCGGAATCGTTCCGGTCCCAACTCGCTTACATCCCGGAAACCCCGCAATTTTATGAAGAACTCACTTTATGGGAGCACCTGGAACTGACAGCCAGTGCTTATCAATTGTCCCGGGAGGAGTTCCAACAGCGCGCAGGGGCCTTGCTGGAACGTTTCCGGATGAACAAAGTGAAAAACTGGTTTCCGGACACTTTTTCCAAAGGCATGCAGCAAAAAATCATGATCTTGTGCGCTTTCCTGGTCCGCCCCCGCTTTTTGATCATCGATGAACCCTTTGTCGGGTTGGATCCGCTGGCCATCCGTTCTTTGCTCCAATTATTGGAAGAAAGAAAAAAAGAGGGGATGGGCATTTTAATGTCCACACACATTTTGGAAACGGCCGAAAAATTTTGTGAGCGCTTTGTATTGCTTCATGAAGGCGAAGTGCGCTTCTCCGGCACCCTGTCCGAGATGAACCGGCAGGCGGGAACCCGGAACAAGGCATTGGATGAACTGTTTATGTTGGCGATAGAAGGGAAGCGATCATGAATACCGGCAAACTTTTTTATGACCGAATGAAAAATTCCTGGCTGGCTGCCATGCGCTCAATCCGGATGGTGGCCAGTAGCGGGGGGACGCCCCTTTTTCTGGGAATCTTATTCATTGCCCTGTATTTTGCTTACGAGCAATTCCTGATCTGGCTGCCCCCTGATTTTCCGATTGAACTTTTGTTAACTCTTCCTTATGCCTTGCTCTTGACATCCAGCCGGATCCGCACATGGATCCAGCCGGCTGATTCCGTTTTTCTTCTGCCGCTGGAAACCCGGATGAAACCGTATTTTCGGGCCAGCTTGATCTACAGCACCGCCATTCATCTGATTCACCTGGCCATTTTCACCCTGTTGCTCTATCCGGTTTTTCTCGCGGTTTGGAAAAGCCATGGATTCTTTTTTGTCTCCTATGTCTTTTTTGCCGTCATCCAAGTGGTAAACATCTTCGCCGAATGGTGGCAAATGCGGTTAACCATTTTGCTCCCCGTGCAGCAAGTGCGTCTGGTAACCGGGATCCGCTTTCTGTTCAACGGAGGGGCCGCTTATGCTTTCTTGCATCAGCAGGGAATCTGGGCGTCGGTCTTGCTCATCGGCCTTCTGCTTTCAGCCATTGCCGTTTACCGAAAAGCTCCTGCCTGTCCCTATCCCTGGCGGTTGATGCAGAAATCGGAAGCAAACACATTGGCCCGTTATCATTCGCTGGCCGGCTTGTTTGTGGACATGCCGCGGCTCAAGACCCCCGTCAAGAAACGGGCATGGCTGATCCGGTTTCTTCCCCGGTGGTCCCGGCAACAAGCATCTTCATATTTGTATTGGCGCACCTTTATCCGGAAAAGCGAACTGTTTTCCATTCAAATCCGACTGCTCATCTGGGCCATGATCTTGATCGGGATCTTTCCAAACCGATGGGTGAGCGCCGGCGTCTGTGTCGCCTGTGCTTGGATGTTCATCAAGCAATTGCCGCAATTGGCCGATCCGAAACAATACCCGGGCATCCGCCGGTTATATCCCCTCTCAGCCGCTCAATGGGCTAAAGGGTTGACGTTCATCGGATGGATCAACCTGGGAATCCAAACCGTATGGATCGCGTTATTCGCCCGGATCGTTGATGCATTGTCAACCCTGGAATGCTTGTGGTTGGTCATCACCGGTGCCTTGATCAGCACGGCGCTCAGTTTGCTTTATTTGCCACGCCGGGGGGAACATCTCATCAATTCCCGTTAAAAAAAGGCTTGAGATGGTTCTCAAGCCTTTTATTTTTGCAAGTTTTTAACATCCTGAACGATTTGCCCGGCATCCGGCTTCAATCCGTCATAAAATTTCACGACTTTCCCGTTTTGGTCGATCAGATAAAATTGTGTCGGGTGATTGACCAACAGCGGAACATCCGGGGACGGCCCTTCCTGTTGAGAGATGGACCCCTTAAAAGCCTCTTGAGTCAACTTTTGAATCTCCTCCAGGGAATAACCAGTCAAAAAGTGCCATGAATTTAAATCAGCATGGTGCTTTTCGGCAAACACCCTCAACTGTTCCGGTTGATCATGTTCAGGGTCCACCGTGAACGATACGATTTCCGCTTTCACCCCGGCTTGTTTCAGAGCTTCTTGAACTTTGGACATATTTGCCGTCATCGGCGGACAAACATTGGGACAGCGCGTGAAGATAAAGTCGGCCAGCCAAACTTTTCCCTTCAAATCATCCAATCCCACGGTTTCGTTGTTTTGATTGGTATATGTAAATGAAGGAACCCTCCAATTCAGATCGGACACATCATTATCGGATACGGCACTTTGTCCGGTTTGGGTTTCTTCTGCCGGCTGGTCGGCGGCACCGCATCCGGCCAAAACGGCCAACATGCCGATCAAAATCAGCGCAAGCCATTTTCCTGACTTCACCGGTCTCTCCTCCTTTCTCATGCAAAGCATAGCATAAATCCTTCCTGCAGAAAAAGAGCCGGTGAAATACCGGCTCTTTTCCGACTCCGCAATCATTTTTTACTCATTCACCCGTTCTTTTTGCAATTCTTCTTTCAGCATGTGAGCCACCCGCCAAATGTCGCCGGCCCCCATGGTCATCACCAAATCGTTGGG
Organism: Thermoactinomyces sp. CICC 23799; assembly: GCF_016055145.1. NCBI lineage: Bacteria > Bacillati > Bacillota > Bacilli > Caryophanales > Thermoactinomycetaceae > Thermoactinomyces > Thermoactinomyces sp. CICC 23799. The sequence goes on along the minus strand of NZ_JAECVV010000006.1, from coordinate 60,989 downwards.
CTGTACATGTTGAGCCAGATATTCAACCACTTCTTCTTTGGTGGCCAAAAACCGGGTATTGGCATTGCTGTTTTGCTTGATCAGTTCGGCCAAACGCTCGGCGGTGACGCCGGGAATCGGTTGCTCGCCGGGCGGTGCGTAAATGGTATTGATGATCACTTCATCCGCATCGTAAAAAGCCTGGCTGAATTCATTCATCAATAAATGCGTGCGTGAATACCGCTGCGGCTGGAAGACGACAACCATCCGGCGGCCGAGCGCCTTTGCCCCTTTTAATGTAGCTTGGATTTCCGTCGGATGATGGGCATAATCGTCCACAATCAAGATGTCTTGTTCTTCGCCAATCACCTGGAAGCGGCGTTTGGCTCCCTGAAAACGGAACAACGCTTTCACAATCTGCTCAAACGGCACCCCGACTTCCAGGCAGACAATGACGGCCGCCAAGGCATTGGCCACATTGTGGCGCCCCGGGATGTTTAACAGCACATCCCCCAACACCTCTTCCCCGCGCACAACGGTAAATTGAATCTGACGCAAATTTTCGCGGATGTTTATGGCCCGGTAATCCGCATCGCGGTCAATGGCATACGTGATGATGCGGCCGTTTACATCATCCGCCATTTCCCGGACATATTCATCGTCCCAAAACAGCACTGCCGCACCGTCGGGCCTTACCTGATTGAGGAAGGAACGGTACGCTTTTTTCAAGTTTTCAAAATCGCCGCCATAATTTTCAAGATGATCTGCTTCAATATTGGTCACGACAGCCAGATGCGGATAATACTCCAGGAACGATCCGTCGCTCTCGTCCGCTTCAGCGACGACATAATCGCTCTGGCCGGCTTTGGCATTTCCTTTCAGGGCGACAATCTCTCCACCGATGATATAGGTCGGATCCACTCCGCACAATTCCAGCGTCTGGGCAACCATGGAGGAAGTGGTTGTTTTTCCATGAGCCCCTGCAACCGCGATCCCTTTTTTGTCATTCAAAAGGCGGGCCAACATTTGAGAACGGTGAAGCACTTCAATCCCTTGTTCTTTGGCCGCCACCCGTTCCACATTGTCCGGAGAAATGCTGGAAGAATAGACAACGATGTCCGCCCCGTCGATATGCTCCGCCGAGTGTCCGATCGAAACCTTGGCTCCGCGCTCCATCAGGTTTTTCACCAATGCATTTTCAGCCACATCCGAACCGGACACCTGATAACCCAAGTCCAAAAGAACCCGTGCAATGGCACTCATGCCATATCCGCCAATTCCTACAAAGTGAACCCTTTTTTGACTATTCATCGTGAAATCACCAACCTTCATGTAAGTCCCTGTCTTCCCCCATGGTTCATCAATAACGGCCGCACTGCAGAAACCAAATACAGCGATCCGGCCACAATGCCTAAATCATCATCATTCAATTGGTTTTGGAATACGTGAAGTGCGTCTTGTTCTCCTTGGACGGGCACCACGTTTAAATCCGGATTGATTTCTTTCAACATGTGGGCCAATTCCTCCGCCCCAAGGGAACGGGCATGTTCCTCAAGCGAGGTTGTCACAACAAAATCAGCCGTTTGCGCAAGGTGCTCCAACATTTCCCTGACCGGTTTGTCTTTCATCATGGCAATCATAAAACCGATTCGGCGATAACGGGATCCATATTTTTTTATGGTTTGAACCAACGCCTTGATCCCCTCTGTATTGTGAGCGCCGTCCAGTCGAATGTGCGGCCGGTCACCCGCTTTTTCCAACCGGCCCGGCCATGCTGTTTTTTTCAATCCGTTGAGATAGTGCTCCGGCTCGATGACCGTTGCATAATTTTGGCGCAAAATTTCCAACGTCATCAATGCCGTTGCCGCATTTTGCAACTGATGATCCCCGGCCAGCGGGAGCGAAAGATTTTCCAACTTGCGATACACATTTTCAAACGTGAATCTTTGCTCATCCAGATCCTGATGGTGTGCGGTGGCAGAAAAATCTTCATTATACATATATAATCGGGAGTGTTTGTCTTTGGCAACCCGTTTGATGACGGACAGCGCTTCTTCTTTTTTGCTGCCGCAAATCACCGGCACTCCGGGTTTGATGATCCCCGCCTTTTCCGTTGCGATCTCTTCCAACGTTTTGCCAAGCCACTTTTGGTGGTCATAACCGATTTCGGTGATCACGGATACCAACGGGTAAACCACATTGGTGGAGTCAAAACGACCTCCCATCCCGGTTTCCCACACCACAAACCACGGGCAGGCTTCTTTCGCAAAATAACATAATGAGACCAAAGTCCAAAATTCAAAATGAGATGGGGCCCCCGGCCCTTCTTCCGCCATTTTTTCGATCAGCGGCTTTAATTCATTAACCCAGCGGACAAAAGAAGATTCATCCATCGGTTGTCCGTCGAATTGAATTCGTTCATGCCAGGAAAGAACGTAAGGGGAAACAAACATCCCCACCGAAAAACCGGCTTCTTTTAATACGGATGCAATCATGGCAGCGGTTGAACCTTTCCCGTTGGTTCCTGCAATATGAATGAATTTTAACCTTCGTTCAGGATGATCCAACCGCTCCAGCATCCATTCCATGCGTTCCAGTCCCGGTTGAATGGTTTTGGCACATGTTTGTTCCATCCAAGCGAATACTTCTTGAGCTGTTTCGAATTGAGTCATTCTCCCTCAGCTTCTTTCCAAAACTTTTTTAATTAATAAGAATACATTCACTTTGTCCATTTTGCCTGTTATCCGGCCATCCGTCAATATGAAACGGGGAGGGGAGAGCCCTCCCCCCTTGTCATCCTTCCATTTCCTTCAAACGGGCGAGCACTTTCTCCCGTTTTTCTTTGTACTCTTCACCCTTTTTCCGTTCTTTCTCGACCACTTCGGCGGGTGCTTTGGAAACAAAGCCGGGGTTTGCCAGTTTTTTCTCCACTCTTTCCACTTCGGCATTTAATTTTTTCAATTCGGCTTTCAGACGGGCAATGGTTTGTTCCACGTCCACCATTCCGGCAAGCGGCAAGAAAATCTCGGCTCCGGTCACCACATCCGCCATGGATTTTTGCGGCCGTTTGAGACCGGAATCAATGGTTAACCGGTCGACACCGCACAATTTTTTAATCGCCGATTCGTGGTTCCGGATGGTTTCTTCCATGTCACCGTCCGGACGGATCAAAAGCTCGATTTGACGTTTGGCCGGAACATCCATTTCCGCCCGGATATTGCGCACCGACCGGATGATTTCAATCAACACCCGCATCTGCCGGACCGCTTGTGGGGATTCGAACCGTTCATCTTCCACCGGCCACGGGGCGATCATGATGCTTTCCCCTTTCACCGGCAAATGCTGCCAGATTTCTTCCGTGATAAACGGCATCATGGGGTGCAACAACCGGAGGGATTGGTCCAGGACATGAACCAACACGGACCGGGTGACTTTTTTCGCTTCTTCATCTTCACCGTAAAGAGGAAGTTTGGCAAACTCGATATACCAATCGCAAAACTCATCCCAAATGAAGTTGTACAGCACCCGTCCCGCTTCTCCGAAATCAAAGCGGTTCAAGAGCCTGGTCACATCCCGGACCGTTTCGTTCAGGCGATGCAGGATCCACTGGTCGGCCGTTGAAAAGGGTCCTGCCAAGGAAAGATCTTCTTTTTCGACTCCCTCCAAGTGCATCAGGGCGAAACGGGAAGCATTCCAGATTTTGTTCGCAAAGTTTCTTGCCGCTTCCACGCGTTCAAAGCGGAAACGCTGATCATTTCCCGGGGTGCAACCGGTCGACAACATGTACCGCATGGCATCGGCACCGTATTGGTCGATCACTTCCATCGGATCGATCCCGTTTCCGAGCGACTTGGACATTTTCCGGCCTTCCGCATCCCGGACCAAGCCGGTGAACAGGACATTTTTAAACGGAATGTCATCGGTGAATTCCAGTGCCAAAAAGATCATGCGGGCAACCCAGAAGTAAATGATATCATATCCCGTCAATAAAACATCCGTCGGATAGTACCGTTTTAAGTCCGCGGTTTCTTCCGGCCAACCCAATGTGGAAAACGGCCAGAGTCCGGAACTGAACCAAGTATCCAGGACGTCTTCATCCTGCTTTAACTGATCGCTTCCGCAATGCGGGCAAGTCTTCGGTTCCTCACGGGCCACCGTCATCTCATCACATTGGCCGCAGTACCATGCCGGAATCCGGTGTCCCCACCACAGTTGCCGCGAAATGCACCAATCCCGCACATTTTCGATCCAGTTGAAATAGATCTTTTCAAAACGTTCCGGAACAAAACGGACGCCTTCTCCTTTTTTCTGGGCCTGAATCGCCCGCTCTGCAAGCGGCTTCATGGCCACAAACCATTGGGTGGAAAGATACGGTTCCACCACCGCGTCCGAACGTTCGCTGTGCCCGACCGAATGCACATGTTCTTCCACCCGGACCAGGTATCCTTCATTCTCCAGATCTTTGACGACTTGTTTGCGGCAGTCAAACCGGTCCATACCTTGGTACTTGCCGGCATTTTCGTTCATTTTCCCGGATTCATCCATCACCAAAATCCGCGGCAGTTGGTGGCGATTGCCCACTTCAAAGTCATTCGGGTCATGAGCCGGTGTGATTTTGACAACCCCGGTTCCAAATTCCTGATCCACATATTCATCGGCAATCACCGGAATTTTGCGTCCGGTAAGCGGCAGGATCACTTCTTTGCCGATCAAGTGTTGATAGCGCTCATCATCCGGGTGAACCGCCAATGCCGTGTCCCCGAGCATCGTTTCCGGCCGGGTGGTGGCCACTTGCACCGATCCGGAACCGTCTGCCAGCGGGTACCGGATGTGATACAAGGCGCCTTGCACCTCTTTGTGAATCACTTCAATGTCCGACAGGGCCGTCCTGGCAACCGGATCCCAGTTGATAATGTATTCCCCGCGGTAAATCAGGCCTTTTTCGTACAGCTTGACAAACACTTCTTTAACCGCTTCCGAAAGCCCTTCATCCAGCGTAAAGCGCTCCCGGCTGTAATCCAGCGACAATCCCATTTTCCGCCATTGATTGGCGATGTTTTTGGAATACTCATCCTTCCACTGCCATACAACGCCCAAAAACTTTTCCCGCCCCAGATCATGGCGGCTGACTCCTTCTTCCCGGAGTTTCGCTTCCACACGGGATTGGGTGGCAATTCCCGCGTGATCCATCCCCGGCAGCCACAAGGCATCATACCCCTGCATCCGTTTAAAACGGATCAAAATGTCTTGTAACGTGTTGTTCAAAGCATGGCCGATGTGCAGATTTCCCGTAACGTTTGGCGGCGGGATCACAATGGTGAACGGCTCTTTATCCGGGTCATTTCCCGCTTGAAAATACCCACCTTTCATCCAATAATCATACCATTTGGCTTCCGCCTGTTTCGGGTCATACGTTTTTGGCATCGTCGACATTCTTTCTAACCTCCTGCTCACCTTTCTTCCGAAAATAAAAAAAACCTTCGCCGGCAAAGGACGAAAGTTCTTTTCGCGGTACCACCTTTATTCACTAATTAAAAAATTAGTGCACTCTGACCAGATAACGGCTGGGACCGGGTTATCTTACACGGTTTCAAAAACCTTTCAGACACCTGCTCAGGAGCGACGTTCGACGGTTAAATGCAGAAGAAACCTTTCAGCCAAGGGTTTCTCTCTCTGACTGCTTTAATCCGTCTACTCTTCTCCGTCTTCGCATTTTCCATTCACATCTGATATTGACTATTATATTACACGGTTTCCAACTTTGCGTCAAACTATACCCCATTTGAATAAAAAACGGCGATACCGCCGTTTCAACAAGACGCATCGATGATTCCCTTTTATGAACGGACGCCAAACGTTTGTTTAATAAATTCATACATCGCCTGAGGATCCGCCAAAAAAGCCAGAAGCAACACCGTGCACAACAACAGGATACTGAGAAAAGTTAAGAACAACACACCTTTGTAAGTTTTTTTCACGATCGTTTTAACTGCTCTCAAGTGAATAAACCCCTTCCTGTCAGCATCCGAAGTCTTTTCTTTGTAACATATTCCTATTCTCCACATTTTGTACGTTTCTGTCCAGCATCCGAAACAAATTCCTTCGCTTTTAAACGATTGTATCTTAAATCGGTCTTCCATGAGATGCAAATGACTGATAATAAGTTTATCATCAAAAGAGCGATTGAATAGTGACAAAAAACAAAAAACCGGGAGATCCCGGATTTATTCTTCGTTTATCTGCGTTTTTCTTTATTCGTCTTTCCTTTTTTTCTGTTCATCCACAACCGGCGTACCAATGCCTTGGTTTTTTCATACCGGGCCATCTCTTGTTCCAGGCGCGAAACCGCTTCGGGCTCATCATTTAAAAGCTTGGGATCCTGATAATAAATCCGGAGAGTCTTTAACAGCCGTTCCGGATAGGACAAATATAATCCGAGCAGCTTTTTTTCCTTGGACCGGAGGGGGCAAATCTCTTCATAGGCCTGAATCAGTGCCGAAGGCGAATTTTTCGGATCGGACGGATCGCTCAGGCGTTCCACCGCCAGCGCCAGGTCACGTACCGGCGAATCCACCCCGGCATGGTCAAAATCGATAAAATAAAAGTTTTCCTGATCCGCGACAATGTTGCCCGGGTGAATGCGGATGTGGCAAAGGGCGTAACGCGGGGGAGCACCATCTTCCGATTCCAGATAGCGCTTCATGCCCCGGATCGCAAACGAGAGCGATTGGTCCAGCTGTTTAAAGATTTGCTCTGCCGACTGATCAAAGGGAGACGGAAATTCCCGTGCGCGGATTTGTTCCTGGTAACTCTTCAAATCCTGCCGTTTCTCCTCCCACTTGCCGATCAACCGTTCGTCCGTTTTTCCCGCCAATTCCGGATAATCTTTCAAGACCGGCTCCGAAAAGCGATGCATATGCGCCAATCCCATGACCACATCCCGTGCGGATACTTCGCCCGCCCCTTTTTCTTTCCACGGCACCGCATACCAACAGCTTGTACGGGTGCGTACAACGGGCTCACCTTCCGGGGTCAACTCCCAAGGCAACGTGTGCACAAACCCCTGATGGTTCATTTTTTCCAAAATCCGGTGAAGCAGCATCAATTTTTCATAAGAGGCCCCCGATCTTTTCAGCCCCAATTCCCGGTCCGGCAATGTCACTTTGAAGACCCGCCCGTCTCCTTCCACCCGGACCGGTTGCCAACCGTATTGGTCACAAACCATTTTCCATTCATCATAACGGGTGAAATCCAATCCACATCCTCCTCTCCCCACTCCAAACGAATACCGGAAAAACCGGTTTGGAATTTTTTCATTGGCACTGTAAATGAATTCCGTCACTAAGCTTCCCCATTTTCGTGCGATTCGGCTGGTTTTGCGGGAACTTGCAAGATTTGTCCGGGTTCCAGCCGGTCGGTTTTCAACCGGTTTTTATTCACAATCTCATCGGCAGACACCTCATACTTGCCAGCCACCTGGTCAATGGTCTCATTTTCTTGCACGATTACCATTTTGATCGGAACAAAATTTTCTTCCTTTCCGTGAACCAACCAGCGGATCCATTCGGCCTTGCTCCGGGCTTCACCGGATTCATCCTTTTCTTCTCCGGCGGCGGAGTCTTCCACAGCGTCTTCCTCTTCGGCAAGGACCGGTTCAGGTGCGCCATCTTCCTGTTTCGGCACCTCCGCCGTCTCTTGGACGGGGGGCTCCTCTTCCGCTGTTTCTGGCAGGATCAAATCTTCCTCCGGTTTCAAATCCATTTGCTTGGATTTTTGCCTTTCATACCAGAAATCTTTGGGTGACAATTTGATTTCCTGTACAACCTCTTTGCTTTCTTTTTCCTCCGGTTCTTTTTCCGATTGCGCCGTCTCGTGCAAAGCCGGTTTTGAAACTTCTTCGGCCGCCTTCACTTTTTCCCCGGCTTTCTCTTCGCTTTCATCCGCAGCCTTTCTTTCGCCGGTTTCACGGACCGGTTTTTCTTCCTGTGCTTGTTCCTGTGCTTGCCGCTGTGCAACAGCCTCCGAAGGATCCTCTTCTTTCTCAGCCGCCTCCTTGTTCCCGTCTTCCCCGGAAATGGTTAAAGGTTGAGCTGTCGATCCGGAGAAAACCGGATATTTTTGCACATTTTCCCCGCTTTGCTCTTCTTCCTCACTGCTGCTTTCGGGGAGCAAACCGTCAATCATTAAAATCGCTTCAATCTTCAACTCAAATGGAGACAGGACTTCATAATCAAACGTCTCCACTTCCGCGGAAATCCGGGACTGCTCTGCCCTGTCGGCAGGAAGTGTGATTTCCACCGGAATCACATAAGCCAGCTCATTGGTTTCTTCCCCCACGCCCCCGTTATGTAAGGCCCCGCTTTCTCCTTCAGCGGTTTGTTCTTCCCCTACATAAACGCCGTTCAAACGCAAATAACCTTGGATTTTTAAATGTTGACCCTCGTCTTTTATCTCTACATCCGGATATAAGTCCAGTTCCAGGAGGGTATCGATTCCCGGTTGTTGCGGATGTAAACGCACCTTCTCCAAAATGTCGAAACGAAGCTGAGTGAACTGATTTTCCATTTGATTCCCTCCTTTTGAGGATTTTCTTCACCAAACGACATCACAGTGCCCGTCGTTTGGGATATTAGTAAACTATATGCAATTCCTTTCCAGTTATAACCGGTTCTTTTGGACAGGAGGTTGAAAAAACAGAAAAAGAGACGGCAATCCTTACGGATGCCGTCTCTTAACGGTTTCATGCTTTCTCATATTCATTTGGACAATTTTTTCAGTGCACGCCGGTTTGCTTCGATGGTGCGCTCAATGTCCGATTCACTGTGGGCCACCGAGACAAACATGCCCTCGAATTGGGAAGGCGGCAACAAAATCCCTTCCTCCAGCATGTTTCTGTAGTAGGAAGCAAACAAACCGGTATCGGACGATTTGGCCTGTTCATAGCTGGTCACTTTTTCATCGGTAAAGAAGAGACATACCATGGAACCGACGCGGTTGATATGATGCGGCACACCGGCTTCTTCGGCATTTTGTTTCATTCCTTCTTCCAGCATGGCCCCTTTCTTCTCCAGCTCCTCATAAGCTTGCGGGGTCATGGCTTCCAAGGTGGCCGTACCGGCTGCCATGGCCAACGGGTTTCCGGATAACGTGCCGGCTTGGTAAACCGGGCCGACCGGAGCAATCATCTCCATGATCTCGCGTTTGCCGCCGAAAGCCCCCACCGGCAAGCCGCCGCCAATCACTTTCCCCATGGTGGTCAGATCGGGCATGACGTTGTAACGTCCTTGGGCGGAATAATAATCCACACGGAAACCGGTCATCACTTCGTCAAAAATCAGGATGGTTCCATATTGTCCGGTGATCTCCCGGATTCCTTCCAAAAAGCCGGGCTGAGGCGGAACCACACCCATATTGCCCGCAACCGGTTCGACAATCACCGCGGCGATCTCTTCGCCAAATTTCTCAAAAGCCAGCCGGACACTGTCCAAATCATTGTACGGAACGGTTAACGTCGATTGGGCCAAATCCATCGGAACGCCGGGGCTGTCCGGAAGACCGAGCGTGGCCACCCCGGAACCCGCTTTAATCAACAAGCTGTCCGAATGCCCGTGATAACTTCCTTCAAACTTCAAGATTTTCGTCCTTTGGGTATAAGCGCGTGCCAAACGGATGGCGCTCATCGTGGCTTCGGTTCCGGAATTGACCATGCGCACGATATCCACGGAAGGCATGCGCTCGGTAACCATCTTGGCCATTTTCGTTTCCAGTTCCGTCGGCGCCCCGAAACTGGTTCCTTTTTCTGCCGTTTCTTTCACTTTCCGGACCACATCGGGATGGGCATGTCCCAAGATGAGCGGCCCCCAGGAACAGATATAGTCGATGTACCGGTTCCCGTCGACATCCGTCACCACGGAACCTTGCCCTTGTTCAATAAAAACCGGGTTCAGACCGACCGATTTAAAAGCACGAACCGGGCTGTTGACACCGCCTGGGATCACTTTCACCGCTTCCTGGTAATCGGCAACGGATCGTTCAAAAGAAAGACGCATAACGGACCCACCTTTTTTCATGTTCTTGAGCGATATGTAAACGCGCTGTCTGTATTGTAACGCAAAACCCGCATCCGGCAAATCAACCGGCCGGAAGGGCCCGGCTGGTTGAAACCGGCATGCGAAAAATCATTCTTTCAGCCAACGGGCCAAATCCTTGGCATGATAAGTGATGATCAAATCCGCTCCGGCACGTTTAAATGCCAGCATGCTTTCCATCACCACTTCTTTTTCATTGATCCAGCCGTTGATGGCCGCCGCTTTGACCATGGAATACTCCCCGCTCACATTATAAGCCACCACCGGCAAATCAAAACGTTCGCGAACCCGTTGCAACACATCCAAATAAGCCAATCCAGGTTTTACAATGAGCACATCGGCGCCTTCTGCCACATCGGATGCGGCTTCACGCATGGCTTCCCGGACATTGGCCGGATCCATTTGGTAAGAACGCCGGTCGCCAAATTCCGGAGCCGATTGTGCCGCATCACGGAACGGTCCGTAGTAGCTGGAAGCATACTTGACGGCATAGGACATGATCGGGACATTTTCAAACCCGGCTTTGTCCAGTCCTTCGCGAATGGCGTAAACAAACCCGTCCATCATATTGGATGGGGCAATCATATCCGCTCCCGCCTCGGCTTGCGAAACGGCCGTGGAAACCAACCGTTCCAAGGACGGATCGTTTAACACCTGCCCGTTTTCCACCACACCGCAGTGGCCGTGGGAGGTATATTCACATAAGCAGGTATCGGCAATCACATACAGGGAGGGATATTCTTTTTTCAGATACCGGATCGCTTCCTGGACAATTCCGTGCGCATCATCGGCTTGAGATCCGCATTCATCTTTATGTGCCGGAATGCCAAATACCAAAACCGAACGGATTCCAAGTTTCACCACTTCATCCATTTCCTCGTGAAGACGGTCCAAAGAATATTGATAAACGCCCGGCATGGAGGGAACTTCCTGTTTGATCCCCGTTCCTTCAATCACAAAAAACGGATAAATCAAATCATCGATATGCAAATGTGTTTCTCTCACCAGAGACCGGATGTTTTCATTCATGCGTAAGCGGCGATGACGAATAAATGAAGCCACTGATTTCATCCTCCTTCTAAAAACCTTACGGCAACTGCTTCAATGCTTCCACCAATCCTTCAATGGTGTACTCTTTGGCAATGCTGTTCACTTTCAATCCCGATTCCTTGGCCGTTTGAGCCGTAATCGGGCCGATGCAGACAATTTGCACCCCTTTTAGCAATGAGGTGACATCCGCTTCCACCGTTTGCAGGGACCGGACAAAGTTCCGGACCGTGGAGGAACTTGTGAAAGTTATCACATGAATCGTTCCTTCCCGTAACCCCTGAACAATTTCACCCGCATTTCCAGTTTCTGTCTCCGTGTCGTAGGCATCAGCGTCGGTCACTTCACAACCCATCTCAGCCAGCTTGACCGCTAAAATTTTGCGGGCAATGTTGGCGCGGGGCAATAAGATTTTATCTCCCGCTTTGACATGGTGGCGAAGGCTTTCAATCAACCCTTCCGCTTGGTATTCTTCGGGAATCACGTCGACGAGCAACCCTTTTTCCCACAGGGCTTCGGCCGTTTTCGGGCCGATGGCGGCGATCTTCGCTTTGGCCATTTGCCGGATATCGATCTTTAACTCGCGCAATCGTGAAAAGAAAAATTTCACCCCGTTGACACTGGTGAAAACAATCCAGTCATATTCATGAAGGCGGCGGAGGGATTGATCAAGAAAGGCCTGGCGTTTCGGGCGGGTGATTTTGATCACCGGAAACTCCAGCGATTCTCCTCCCAATTCATGAATCTTCTCCGACAAGCTTTGGCTTTGCTCCCGTGCCCGGGTGACCAAAATCCGTTTGCCAAACAATGGTTTCTGTTCAAACCATGCCAGCTTTTCACGCAGACGGACCACTTCCCCGACAACAATCACCGCCGGCGGGCGGAAATTTCGTTCTTCCGCCTTTTCAACAATATCCTCGAGCGTGCCGACCAAGGTTTCCTGTTCCATTTTGGTTCCCCAACGGACCAAAGCCACCGGCGTATCGCCGGCTCTCCCGTGTTTTCTCAACTGTTCGACGATATAGGGAAGGTTTTTGACTCCCATCAAAAACACCTGGGTTTCGGTTGCCCGGGCCAAGGAAGCAAAAGAAACGGAGGGTTCATTTTTTTCTTTCCGTTCATACCCGGTGACCACCGAAAACGATGCATTCATATCCCGGTGGGTGACCGGAATCCCTGCATAAGCCGGAACGGCAATGGCAGAGGTGATGCCGGGGATCACTTCAAAAGGAATACCTTCTTCCACGCAACGTTCGGCCTCTTCCCCGCCGCGTCCGAAAACAAAAGGATCCCCGCCTTTCAGCCGGACCACCGTCAATCCTTGTTTGGCCTTTTCAACCAGCAGATCATTGATCTCTTCCTGCGTGTGTGTATGATGGTCGGATGATTTTCCCACATAAATCCGTTCGGCATTCTCCTTGGCATGATTCAAAAGCTGGGGATTGGCCAACCGGTCATAAATGATCACATCGGCTTTTTTCAGCGCCTTTAATCCCTTGACGGTGATCAAGCCCGGATCCCAGGGGCCCGCACCAACCAGATAAACCGTACCGGTCATATCTTAAGTCCCTCCCGCACGGTTTCCAACAGCCGGCCGGCCCCTTCTTCTTTTAAGCATGCCGCCAAATCTTTTCCAATCTTTTCGGGATCGTTCCCGCGGATGCCTTTTTTGATCACGGCTTGTCCCCCGGGATCGGCAACGAGGCCGGTCAAATGAATCTCATCTTGCTCCAAGGTGGCATGAGCTGCAATCGGCAAATGGCATCCGCCTTGAAAAGCATGCAAAAAAGACCGTTCGGCAGAAACGGCTTTTTTCGTTTCCTCATGATTCAACCGCTGTAAAACAGCCAAAAGCTCTTCATCATCCGCACGGCACTGGACAGCCAAAGCCCCTTGCCCGACTGCCGGCAGCATGACATCCGCGGTTAGCTCCTGGCAAATTTTGTTTTCCCAGTCCATCCTTTTCAATCCGGATGTCGCCAAAATAATGGCATCAAACTGGCCTTCCTGCATCTTGCGGATTCGCGTTTCCAAATTGCCCCGCACCGGTTTCACTTTCAAATCCGGACGATAAGCCAAGATTTGCGCCTGGCGCCTCAAACTGCTGGTTCCCACCACCGCTCCGGACGGGAGTTCGTCCAATGTTTTTCCGTCGATGGATAACAGGGCATCCGTCGGTGTTTCCCTCACCGGAACCGCCCCGATCACCAATCCGGGGGGCATTTCAGAAGGCATATCTTTCATGCTGTGCACGGCAAAATCAATTTTCCCATCCAACAAAGCTTGTTCAATTTCTTTGACAAACAATCCTTTGCCGCCCACTTTGGACAAGGTGACATTTAAAATGCGATCGCCTTTGGTCACAATTTTTTCCACCCGGATATCCAATCCCGGTTCCAATTCCTTCAAGCGTTCGATCACCCAATGGGTTTGGGTAAGTGCCAACTCACTTCGTCTTGTTCCTGCCACAAGCGTCCGCATGCCACAGACCCTCCTTTCTCCTTCGCTCCGTTTAACATCATGTTTTCCAACCATTCAGCCATTTCACGGCGAACCCCGTCCGGGTTTCGGCGGCAAGCTTCAATCCACCGGTCCGATGCCAATTCTTTGTACAGCCGGTACCGGAGCCGTTTTTCCGTGACCCGGGCTTGAATTTTCTGCCGCATCTCATGCACCAGATCCAAATACAGCTCATATTCCTCGCCATAGATGTCTTCCAGTTCGCGGCGGATTTTCTTGGCCACGGACGGGCTTGCCCCTTGGGTGGAAATGGCAATTTGCAGTCTCCCCCGTGTCACGACCGAAGGGATCGTAAAATTGCAAAGCCCGGGCTGATCAACGACGTTAATCCATTGATCCCGCATCACCGCATGGCAATAAACGGTCCGGTTGACATCGGGATCATCGGTGGCGGCAACCACCAAAAATTGGCCCGCACCATCTTCTTTTTGGTAAGGCCGGGCGAACCATTCCACTGTTCTGGAAAGCGCCCAATATTTGATCATGGGTGTGACCGCCGGACTCACCACTTTGACATAAGCTCCGGCATCGATCAGCGTCTTCACTTTGCGCCCGGCCACCTTTCCTCCCCCCACCACCAAACAGGGCTTTCCTCTCAGATCAATCATCATGGCATAGGGTTGCCTCATCTTTGTCGTGCTCCTTCCGGTCTCAGAACCATTGATGAAAGGAAACACCTGCTTGGGTAATGAAATAATTCAGCAAGATGGATAAAAAAGAAAGCGAACTCCACCAAGCCAGGCGCCGGCCGGTCAACCGTGTGCGCGCCCATTGCCAGATAATCCAGCCGTACAAAATCATTACCCAAAACGTTCCCCACAATTTCGGATCCAACCAAAGCCGGTTGCCAACCGTTTGGTAACCATAAATGATACCTAATAACACGGAAATTAGCAAGAAAACGGCACCGGCGACAACCGACCAAACGGAAAAGGACTCCAGCCGGTCCAAGCTGGGCAAGATGCGCAACAAACGATTCCACTTTTTCTCTTTCAACAAATGATTGCTGACCAAATAAAGCCCCCCGCTGATGCAAGCCAGCGAAAAAGCGGCATAGGCCATCATCGCGATGGTCACATGAATGAAAACCAGTTCCGTCAACAACAAATGTTCAAAGGCTGCGGATGGATGACGCACAAAAAACAGGTTCAACACCAAAACGACAAACCCCATCAGATTGGCCAGAAAATAATAAACCGGCATACGATAGACCAGATGCATGACCAGTGTAAAACTGACCAAAATCCATGAGTAAATAAAAAAAGCATCAATCCAAAACGGCAGTTGTACGGGCCACCAATCAAAAACTGCCAGGATGAAAACTGCCGTTTGGATCAACCACACGATCCCCAAGAAAAAATAGGATATTTTCTCGGAGCGCCTGTTCCGGTGCAACAGATCAGCAAAAGAAAACAAGATGCTGAACGCATATAAATATATGATGAAATCATAAATCCAACGCTCCGCAAACATCAAGGTTTCCTCCTTTAAATGCGGGCCCAAGCCTCATGACCAAGCGCTGGATTTTTCACTTCCACTTTGGCTGTTTCTTCCTCATCTTCCTGCTTTAAAAGCTCTTCCAAAGCAAACAAGTAAACAAACATTTCCTGTGCCGCTTCTTTCTGCGGCGTGGTGGCCAGTTCCTTCAGACGGACAATCGGATCACGCATCATTTGGTTGACAATGCTCTTGGTGTGTTTGCGAATGACCCGTTTTTCCCGCTCAGTCATCTCCGGCAGCTTCCGTTCGATCTTGTTCACGGCATCTTCCTGAATGGACAGCGCTTTTTCCCTCAGCGCCGAGATCAGGGGAACGACGCCCAAAGTATCCAGCCATGTGTTGAATTCCCGAACTTCTTCCTCAATCCAGCCCTTGATTTTTTCGGCTTCTTTCTGCCTTAGGGACATGTTGGATTCAGCAATTTCTCGCAAATCATCAATGTCATATAAAAACACGGACTCCAGCCCGGCGATAGCCGGATCGATGTCCCGGGGCACGGCAATATCGATCAAGAATAGCGGGGAACGGCGGCTTTTTAATACCGGTTCCACCATGGAACGGGTCATGACCGGTTCTTTGGATCCGGTGGAACTGACCACGATATCCGCTTCTTTCAGGCAAGCAACCAGATCTTCCCATGGCCTTGCTTCCCCGTGAAACTTTCCGGCCAGCTCCTCCGCTTTCGAAAAGGTCCGGTTGACAACTTGTACACGCTTTGCCCCGTTGGAATAAAAATGTTTCGCCGTCAATTCGCTCATTTCGCCCGCACCGACCAAAAGAATCGTTTTATCCTCAAAGGAGTCAAACATTTTCTTGCCCAATTCCACGGCAACATAACTGACGGATACGGCATTTTGTCCGATTTCGGTTTCCGAATGAACACGTTTTCCAAACGTGACGGCCTGTTTAAACAATGTATTGAATAACGTTCCGGTTGTTTTGCTTTCCATCGCTGTGAAAAAGGCTTGTTTCACCTGCCCCAGGATTTGGGTTTCGCCCAACACCAGGGAATTCATGCCGCAAACGACATGAAACAAATGCCGGACGGCATCTTCGTTCTTTTTCACGTAAAGGTAATCACAAAACTCTTCTTTGGGGATACGAAACCAGTTTTCGATAAAGGTCTTGGCATAATATTCACCGGTGTGGAGCTGGTCACAAACCACATAAAGCTCCATGCGGTTGCAAGTGCTCAAGATCACGCATTCCATAATGCTTTTCATATCCCGCAACGTTCTTAAGGCATAATCCAGACGGTCTTCCGAAAAGGCAAGCCTTTCCCTCAATTCAACCGGAGCGGTCTCGTGATTCAGTCCAATGGTCAGTATATGCATGTTGCTCTTCACCTCGATTCCCGACACTGGGCACAAATCTGCGATGAATCAAACTTCATTATAACATACGATTGTAAATCCCCGGAAAAACGGGTGTGAACACATTTTGAAGCCGCCGAAATCCTGTTGAGCAAATATTGCCAATCTTATTATATAATGGAAATATAGATCCATGCCTAATTTAAATGAGGTGATCGACTTGAGAAGGTCTGTCAAGCGGCTTTCTTGTTTCCTGCTCGTTCTTTCTCTGGTCTTCTTGTCAACGGCATGCACATCTTCCCCTGACGATAAATCCAACATCCGGCTGGTCGAGGTGACGCATTCCATCTTTTACGCACCGCAGTATGTGGCCTTAAGCCAAGGTTTTTTTGAACAAGAAGGATTGTCGGTTGAACTGGTCAATGGAAACGGCGGGGACAAAACCATGACCACCCTCCTGGCCGGGGAATCCGACATCGTTCTGGTCGGCGTGGAAGCCGGCATCTACGTCACCGCCCGTTCCCGTTCCGATACGATCAAAGCCTTTGCCCAACTCACCCAAACTGACGGATCATTTTTGGTATCCCGCCAACCCGTCCGCCAATTCGACTGGCAAATGTTAAAAGGCCGGTCACTCTTGGGACAACGGCGGGGCGGCATGCCGGAAATGGTCAGTGAATACGTACAACGGAAAAATCAATTGATTCCCCATCGGGATGTGCGAATCATCCAAAATGTCGATTATCAAAATTTGGGAAATGCGTTTTTGGCAGGAACCGGCGATTTTGCCCAACTGTTTGAACCCATCGCTTCCAAAATCGAAGCCGAAGGCAAAGGATACATCGTCGCATCGTTTGGAAAAGAAAGCGGCCGTCTCCCCTACACTTGTTACCTGGCGAAAGAGAAGTGGCTCCGCGAAAATCCGGATATCGCCCAAAAATTTGTCCGGGCCGTGTACAAAGGACAAATCTGGGTGAAGAACCATTCCCCCGAAGAAATTGCCTCCGCCATCCAAAGTTATTTTCCCGATACCGACCGCTCCATCTTGATTCGGGTGATCAAGCGATATAAAGATCAGGACGCTTATGCAGACAATCCCGTCATCGATCCGGATGAATACAAGCATTTCCTCGGCATTATGTCCCAAGCCGGCGAATTGCCCAAAAATGTTCCCTATGAGGAACTGATTGATCCTCACATCAGCCAAAAAATTGTGGAGGAACTCAAAGGAGGGGGAGGGACACCATGAAACCCACACCGGCTATCCAGTTTCAGAACGTGACGCATACCTTCTTCAGCAAGGAAGAAGAAGTCACTGCCATCCGGGACATCAATTTCACTGTCGAACAAGGAGAAACCCTGGTTTTAGTCGGTCCCAGCGGTTGCGGAAAAAGCACCATCCTCTCGCTTCTGGCCGGCATTTACAAACAGACGGAGGGGCAGATTCTGTTGTTCGGCAAAGAGGGAAAAACCCATGCGGCCAAATACACCGGTTACATGCTGCAAAAGGACGGATTGCTGGAGTGGCGCACCGTCCTCAAAAACATGATTTTGGGTTTGGAATTCCGGAAACAAAACACGCCCGAGCGCGTCGAATACGCCCTTCATCTCCTCAAACAGATGGGGTTGGAACACACGGCCCATCAATATCCGTCCCAATTGTCCGGCGGCATGCGGCAACGGGTGGCGCTGGTCCGCACATTGGCCGTCAATCCGGAAATCCTGCTGTTGGATGAACCTTTTTCGGCTCTGGATATTCAAAACAAAATTGCTTTGGAAGACTTGTTGAAGGATGTCATGAAACAACACAAGAAAACGTCTGTCCTCGTAACCCATGACCTTGAAGAAGCCTTGGCGGTGGGCGACCGGATCTTGGTGATGGGCGGCCGTCCCGGAACCATTCAAAAAACGATGGCCGTTCCGGAAGAAATCCGCGCTTTGTCTGCGCTGAAATCCCGCAGCCATCCGGTTTTTCGCCGGCTGTTCGAACAATTGTGGCAGGAGGTGGAACAACCGTGAGCTTTTTTTCGTGGAAAAAGTGGTTGACCAAAGGGGCCAAGAGCCCCTCTCATGCCGATTTCCTGCGCAGATTGCGTCTCCGGCAAATCGGGGTTTGGTTCTTGCGCTTTGTGATCCTGATCGGTTTTGTCTTTGCATGGGAATGGGGAGCCCGGGCCGGCTGGATTGACTCCTTTTTATTCAGCAGTCCTTCGCTCATGATGAAGCAAGCGGCCGAATTGGCCCGTTCCGGGGAATTATATTCCCATATCGCCATCACATCGATGGAAACCATTGCCGGCTTTTTGATCGGCACCCTGTCCGGGGTTATCCTTGCCACCATTATATGGGCTTCACCGTTTTTATCCCGTGTATTGGATCCCTACCTTGTGGTTTTAAACAGCATGCCGAAAGTGTCGCTCGGCCCCCTGTTCATTGTTTCGTTCGGTTCCGGCTTCGTCTCCATTCTGGCCATGGGAATCGCCATCACCGTGATCATTACGACCATCGTCATTTACACCAGTTTTCAAAGCGTGGACTCCAGTTATCTGCTTTTGGCCCGTTCGTTTGGGGCCAGCCGCAGCCAGATCTTTTGGAAGATCATCTTTCCCGCCGCCATTCCCGATATGATTGCCGCCTTGAAGGTCAATGTCGGGTTGTCATGGGTGGGGGTCATCGTCGGCGAATTTTTGGTCTCCAAGCAGGGGCTCGGTTACTTGATGATTTACGGTTTTCAAGTGTTTAATCTGCATCTTGTGATGTTAAGCCTGATGATCGTGGCGGTCATCGCCACCATCATGTATCAGTTGATCGCGGTCATTGAAAAACGGCTCGTTTATAAAGGACTGCAGCAAAACGGATAACCGAAGCACAAGATTGGTCCCGCTTCCGTTAGTGCCGTTTTCTGTTTCCCAATTCTTTTCTTCATTTTTTCTTCACGGCCGGCAGGATAAACCCGGCCGGATCGATAAATCTGTACCTTGCTCCTGCTGAAATTGTGATAAGATGTTATAGGAAAATTCTACTTATTGACAAAGGGAGAAGGGTTTATGCAAACAAAGATTCTCGGTTTTATCATCACACTGGTCGGAATCATCCTTCTGCTTGTCCAAACCGATCTCACTTCTATTGCTTCTTTGATCACATGGCCGTTTCTCTTATTCTTGTTCAGTGTCCTTTTGCTTTATGTCGGAATCTTGAAGAAAATCAGCGCGCTGACTTTGTGGGCCGGTTTCGCCGCCACCATCAGTATCATGGTCTGGGGCCTGAAATACGTCAACGGATGGCCCAAACACTGGAGCATATTGGTTGCTCTTTTCGGATTGGTTGTTTTGTTGCAATTTACCATTAACAAAAGCAAAATCACGGCTTTGGTCGGGGTGATTTTGATATTGACGGGAATTTTTGCATACCCGGGCATCACCGAACTTCCTTTGGTCTCCCCGATCACTTCGGTCTTTCATGCTTACTGGCCCGTTTTGATCGTGATCTTGGGACTGGTTTTTATCTCCAAAAAATAATGGGGCCATCGTCAGCCAAAACCACCGGCTCCGGTGCATGAAAATGGGACAACCGGGGATACCGGTGGTTTTCTTACCCTTTTTGCAATCCCTCCATGGTTCGTGAATAACTTATTGGTGGAAAACCGTACACATTCCGATGAAGAAAACAAGGGAGAGATCGCGGAATGATTTCTTTAAAAAGCCCCCAAGAAATCCGCAAAATGCATGAAGCGGGAAAACTTCTTGCCAAATGTCATCAGCACTTGAAAAAACGAATTCGGCCGGGAGTGACAACACTTGAGATCGACGAATGGGTGGAACAGTTTTTGAAGCAGCACGGGGCCACCCCGGAACAAAAAGGTTACATGGGCTATCCCTATGCCACCTGTGCTTCAGTCAACGATGAGGTGTGCCACGGTTTCCCCCGGAAAACACCGCTGAAAGAAGGAGACATTGTTTGCATTGACATGGTCGTCAACCTGGACGGTTGGCTGGCCGACTCGGCTTGGTCTTATGCAGTGGGAAAGATTTCCGAAGCGGCCCGAAACTTATTAACCGTCACCAAAACCGCATTGTATAAAGGCATTGAACAAGCCAAACCCGGCAACAAAATCGGGGACATTTCCCATGCCATCCAGTCTTATGCCGAGCAAAACGGAATGTCGGTGGTCCGATCGTTTATCGGTCACGGGATCGGCCGGCGCATCCATGAACTCCCCGAAGTTCCCCATTTCGGCCCGCCCGGCCAGGGAGCGGAATTGAAAGAAGGAATGGTGATCACGATTGAACCCATGCTGAACTTGGGAAAGCATTTGGTCAAAATCATGGAGGACGGATGGACGGCCAAAACAGTGGACGGGAGTTTGTCGGCGCAATACGAACACACCGTGGCGATCACCAAAGACGGGCCGCTCATCCTGACCCGGCAACCGGATGAATCCTTTGATTTTTAAGTAAAAGAAAAAGGGCTGTGCAAATCGCGACAGCCCTTTTTTGCTTAAAGGTCAAAAACGGTTTTCAAATTGGACTTTTCCTCGTAACGTTGAAGTGCCAACTCAATCAGTTTGGAAATCAATTCCGGATAGGAAACCCCTGAATGCTCCCACAACTTTGGATACATGCTGTAAGGCGTGAAGCCCGGCATGGTGTTAATCTCATTGATCAACACCCGGCCGTTGTCCTTGCGGATGAAGAAGTCCACCCGCGCCAAGCCGCTGCAATCAATGGCTTTGTATGCCTGAATTGCCAGTTGCCGGACCTTGCCGGTTGTCTCTTCCGGAAGTTCCGCCGGAATCCGCATCACGGATTTCCCGTCAATATACTTGGCTTTATAATCATAAAATTCATTGGAAGATACGATTTCCCCCGGCATGGAAGCTTGCGGTTCATCATTTCCCAACACGGCCACTTCCACCTCATGTGCGGGAATATACTCTTCCACAATCACTTTCCGGTCATATTGGGCAGCCAACTGCAAAGCCTCCGCCAATGCCTCACGGTCTTTGGCCTTGGAAATCCCCACGCTGGAACCCAGATTGGCCGGTTTGACAAAGCAGGGGTAGCCAAGTTCTTGTTCCACTTTTTTGATCACTCTTTGGATGTCTTTTTTAAGTTCTGATTTCAAGAAATAAACGTATTTGCCTTGCGGAAGCCCCTCTTGTTCAAACACTTTCTTGGCCAACACTTTATCCATGCCGACGGCCGATGCCAACACCCCGGCTCCGACATAAGGGATCTGCGCCATTTCCAACATGCCCTGAATGGTCCCGTCTTCACCGTATGTGCCGTGCAAAACGGGAAACACCACATCCACTTCATGCGGGGCAAATGCAGGCAAGGTTCCGCTTCCTTTGGACACAAGCGCCGGCAAATGTGTTTGCAATTGCTCGCAAACTTCTTTCTCAAGCAAGCCGGCAATGGCCGGAATCGCTTTTTCCCCGAAATGCCATTGTCCTTCATGCGAAATCCAAACGGGAATCACTTCGTATTGGTTCCGGTCAATCGCCTGGATCACGGATGCGGCCGAATTTAAAGAGACTTCATGCTCCCCGGATCTTCCTCCGAACAAAACCGCAACACGAACTTTTTTCTCCATTCTCCCACCCTTTCTTCCGTCTACTCCTGATTTGCGTTCACTTGTTCCTCAATCAAGTTCCACAACTGCTCTTTACCATATGCAGTTTGCGCGGAAAAGAGAAGGAACGGATCTTCTTTTTCCATTTTCAAAGTTTCCCTGATGATCTTGGCATGCTTTTGCCATTTTCCTTTCGGAACTTTATCTGCCTTGGTGGCCACGACCCATGTCGGGATGGAATAATACGTTAAGAACTCGTACATATTCTGATCATCTTTCGAGGGTGGGTGTCGCAAATCAACCACTTGGATCACCGCTTTGAGCGGTTCCCGTTCCAGCAGATAAGTTTCCATCATTTTTCCCCACTGTTTTTTCATCGCTTTCGGAACGCGGGCAAATCCGTAACCGGGAACATCCGCAAAATAAAAAAGGTCATTGATCCGGTAAAAATTGATGGTTTGGGTTTTCCCGGGTTTTGAACTGGTACGCGCCAGATTTTTTCTTCTGATCAGACAATTGATGAGCGATGATTTGCCCACATTGGAACGCCCGGCCAGAGCAATCTCCGGCAGGGCGTCATCGGGGTATTGATCCGGTTTCACCGCACTGATCACAAACTCAGCTTTCTTCACCAGCATAAGGATCCCTCACTAACGCCAACCGCAACACTTCATCCATGTGCTCCACCGCTGTAAACTCCAATTCTTTCCGCACGCTTTTGGGAATGTCTTGAAGATCTTTTTCATTATCCTTGGGGATCAACACATGTTTGATACCCGCCCGGTGGGCACTCAACGATTTTTCCTTCAATCCGCCAATGGGCAGCACCCGTCCGCGCAATGTGATTTCCCCGGTCATCGCGACAAAACGGGAAACCGGAATTCCGGTCAATGCGGAAACCAAAGCGGTGGCCATGGTAATTCCGGCTGAAGGGCCGTCTTTGGGAATGGCTCCTTCCGGAACGTGGATGTGAATGTCGTGTTTTTCATGGAAAGACGGATCAATGTTCAATTCCTTGGCGCGGGAACGAATGTAACTGAATGCGGCTTGGGCCGATTCTTTCATCACGTCTCCCAATTTCCCCGTCAATGTGAGCTTACCGTTTCCGGGCAACAAGGAAACTTCCACGGACAACGTGTCCCCGCCCGCTTCCGTCCAGGCCAGGCCGGTTGCAATCCCGACTTGATCCTTTTCTTCCGCCCGTCCGTAACGGAAACGCTCCGGTCCCAAATATTTTTCCAAATTATTGGATGTAATGACCACTTTCTTTTTCTTGCCGGAGACAATTTGCTTGGCCGCTTTCCGGCACAAGGTTCCGATCGTTCTTTCCAGACTCCGGACCCCGGCTTCCCGCGTGTAATTCCGGATCAATTTCAACAATGCCCCCGACTGGATTTGCATGTTTTCTTTGGTTAAACCGTGTTCTTTTAACTGTTTGGGGAACAGATGGTCTTTGGCGATGTGCTCTTTTTCAATTTCTGTATAACCCGAAATGTATAAGACCTCCATCCGGTCGAGCAACGGACGGGGAATATTGTGAATCACATTGGCCGTGGTGATAAACATCACTTTGGACAAATCATACGGAATCTCAATGTAGTGATCGCTGAATGCCTGGTTTTGATTCGGATCCAGGACTTCCAAGAGCGCAGAGGCCGGATCGCCTCTGAAATCCATGGACATCTTGTCAACCTCATCCAGCAAGAAGACCGGATTGGTGCTTTGCGCTTGTTTCATTCCCTGAATGATCCGGCCCGGCATGGCACCGACATAAGTGCGGCGATGTCCGCGAATCTCCGCTTCATCCCGCACGCCTCCCAATGAGACACGGACAAAATTCCGTCCCAGCGCACGGGCAATGGAACGTGCCAAGGAAGTTTTTCCGACTCCCGGCGGGCCGGCCAGACAAAGAATGGGGCCTTTCATTTTCTTGACAATCTGTTGCACAGCCAGGTACTCCAGCACCCGTTCCTTTACTTTTTCCAATCCGTAATGATCCTCGTCCAGCACTTTTTCCGCTTTCTCCAGGCTGAGATCGTCTTCGGTTTCATGAAGCCACGGCAAATCCAATAACCAATCGATATAATTGCGAACCACACCGCCTTCAGCGGAACTGGTCGGGATTTTTTCCAAACGGTCAATTTCCTTGTCAATCTTTTCTTTGATCTCTTCCGGCGCTTTTAACTCGGACAGTTTTTGCCTCAATTCTTCCACTTCGCCCATGCGCCCTTCTTTTTCTCCCAGTTCCTTTTGAATGGCCTTCATTTGCTCACGCAGATAATATTCTTTCTGCGTTTTTTCCATCTGTTTTTTGACCCGGGAGTTGATCTTTTTCTCCAACTCCAGCACTTCTTTTTCGTTATGGATCATGGACAACAATTTTTCGAGACGGGCCTGAACGTTCAACGTTTCCACAATCGTTTGCTTGTCTGCAATCTTCAGCGGAAGATGTGATGCAATGACATCCGCCAGCCGTCCCGGTTCATCAATATCCGCCACGACCGAATACGTTTCCGGCGAAAGCTTTTTGGACAAGCGCAGATATTGTTCAAAATGCTCCAACACCGCCCGCATCAGCGCTTCCGTATCCAGACCGTCTTCTTCTTCTTCCGCCAATTCTTCATACCGGACGATGTAACAATCTTCATCATCGAGGTATTCAATGATGCTTGCTCTTTTCAAACCTTCCACAAGCACCCGGATGGTGCCGTTTGGCAACTTCAACATTTGACGAACCTTTACAATCGTACCGGTCCGGTAGATATCGTCTTCGGTGGGTTCCTCTATCTGAAGCTCCTTTTGCGTTGCAAGCAAAATCAAATTTTGGTCGTCCACCATTGCCTTTTCCAATGCTTGAACCGACTTTTCTCTTCCTACATCCAAATGCAAAACCATGGTGGGAAATACAACCAAGCCTCTCAATGGCAAAAGAGGCAATACATGTTGTTCCCCTTCTTTTACAGCCATACATGCACCTCCGTTGCTGTCAACACAAGGAACAGGATGCCAGCTTTGTACGATTTTATCTTATTCATTCTTTTTTGTCTACGACACGAGGGCAACCGCCGGCAGCGGCCCGCAGCCGGAACAAAAAGTGGACTCTGCATTCCTATATTATACCGGAGCCGAAGTGGGTGAAAAAAGAACCGGCATTTCCACGGATTTTTCCCGGCCAAAAGCAAGTTCAAAAACCGTCTCAATGCGTTCAACAGGAATCACTTCAATCCCTTCCAACTGCATAAAAATCGACTGCATGTTTTCTTTGGGAATCAACACTTTCTCAGCTCCTGCCTGCTTGGCCGCTTCCACTTTGGCAATGATGCCTCCCACGGGCTTCACATATCCGTGAATGCTTAACTCTCCGGTCATGGCCATTTTGGGGTCCATCGGAATGCCTTTAATGGCGGAATAAATCGCCGTGGCCATGGCAATTCCCGCCGAAGGGCCATCCACCGGCACACCGCCGGGGAAATTGATGTGCAAATGGTAATCATCCGGTTGCAACCCCATTTTTCGCAGAACCGTCATCACATTTTCCACCGAACCCCGGGCCATGCTTTTTCTTCGCAATGTCCGCTGCCGGTTGGCCATTTCCTCTTCTTCGACCACTCCTGTAATCCGGACGGTTCCCTGATCTTTTGCCGCGCGGGTTGCCGACACTTCAATTTCCAAAGTCGCCCCCATGTGCGGGCCGAGCACGGCCAATCCGGTGACGAGCCCCACTTGTGCTTTTTCCGGCATTTTCAATTCCGGGCGCGGATTTAACTGACTGCTGTTTACAACCCATTCCACGTCACGGGCTTCCACCCGGTTGCGCTGTTCACTCAACGCCACGCCCACTGCGGTTTGGACAATATTCACCGCATCGCGCCCGTTCATCGCATAACGCATGATCACCTGAACGGCTTCCGGGCTGTAATCAAAATGAATCCTCTCCAGGGCATCGGTGGCGATTTTCTCGATTTCATGCGCCAACAGCGGTCGAAAAAAAATCTCCATGCAGCGTGACCGGATGGCCGGAGGAATTTCTTCAGGAGGTCGTGTGGTTGCACCAATGAGGCGAAAATCAGCCGGCAAACCATTTTGGAAAATGTCATGAATATGCCGGGGGGTATTGGTGTCTTCTTCATTGTAGTAGGCACTTTCCAAAAACACCTTGCGGTCTTCCAACACTTTTAACAGTTTGTTCATCTGCACGGGATGCAATTCCCCGATTTCATCGATAAACAAAACCCCGCCATGCGCCTTGGTCACCGCTCCCGGTTTGGGTTGGGGAACCCCGGCAATTCCCATGGCTCCGGCTCCCTGATAAATCGGATCATGCACCGAACCGATCAAAGGGTCGGCAATGCCCCGTTCATCAAAGCGGGCCGTGGTCGCATCGATTTCAATGAACTTGGATTTTTCATTAAAGGGAGAGAAACGGTTCTTTTTCGCTTCCTCCAAAATCAGGCGCGCAGCCGCTGTTTTCCCGACTCCGGGCGGCCCGTAAATCAGGACATGCTGCGGATTCGGTCCGCACAACGCCGCCTTTAACGAACGAATGCCCTCTTCTTGTCCGACAATGTCCTCCAGTTTGGCCGGCCTGGTTTTTTCCGCCAGGGGTTCGGTCAAAGAGACCTCGCGCATGGACCGGAGCCTTTCCAATTCTTTGCGTGATTCTTTATTTACCGCACTGCGGCTGGATTGTTGGCTTTTTAACAAACTCCAGAAATAAATCCCGATAATGATGGAGAAAAACACTTGTAAAAACATAAGTAAAGAAGTCCAGTTCATAGGCCCCTTCCTTTCCTCCCTGCAATTTGGACAGACACCGTCTGCTTTTTCTGTATTATGACCGCAGGAGGAAAGGGATACTCATGCTTTTTCAATAGCCAAAAAGCACCAAAATCGTGGCATCAACGGCTTTTCATGTACATGTCGAAAGCCCAGTGCAGCATCGGGATGACCGGGTAATCCCATTCTCCCATAAATTGACAGGCTTCACCGCCAAAACCCATTTTAAATTGCAGCAATTCAAATAACCGGTTGTTTTCATCCAAAACCGTGGAAATTCCCCGGAAATCAAATATGGTGTCGCCATGCCGGTAAGCATCCTGAATCATCTTCCAACGCAGCAGGTACGCGGACGGATCTTCGTATGAATCACTGCGCCGGGCATTGTACAAATCCCATGTATGCCCGTCCACTCTCACCGCCAGCGAGGCGCTTAACAACTGATTGTCTTTCCGTGCCAAATAAAGCCGGATCCGGTAAGGATTTTCCAATACCAATGTTTCAAACATTTTTTCAAAATAAGAAACATCCCGGACATTGGATTGTTCCCGTTTGGCCGTCAGCGAGAGCAACTCGTGAAACTCCGGCAAATCGTTTTCTGTTCCCAGGTAAACATGCACTCCGCTGTTTTCCGCGTCCCGGATCCTTTGTTGCCAGTCCGGATGGAAACCCGAAAAAATCTGCTCCAACGATTTTCCTTTCATGTTCAGGCGAAAGACAAACTGCGGTTGCACGGTGTCGAAACTGTCTTCCCCGCCGTTTTGTCTCCATCCCATCTCCGCCAATTCCTGTTTCACATATTCCACCGCATTGAAGACCTGATCCGGCAAAATGTCTGTCAAACGTTTATTTTTCAATCCATGGGATTTAAATTCCTGAACAGCTTGGGAAATCCGGTTCGCAGACCACTTTTTGCTGACAAGCGGCGGATCCATTTTCACGGAGAATACATTACGGTTTTTCAAGTGGTGAAACAAAGGATGGAACCAATCGGTCAGGGAATAACTTGAAAACCAATCGATCATCGGTCCTCGGGGTATGTATGCCAAATATTTATTTAATCCGGGTACCTTCCTGTATAATACAACAGCTCCGCCCACCAATTTGCCGTCTTTCGTCGCCCATCCCAAAAATTCATGTAACCATTTCCATTCGGACTTCAAGTCCGCCCAAGACGGATACTGTAAGAAATTTCTGTAAGGTTGCGTCTCAACGAAATCCAAAAATTTTTCTCGCTCCACTGAAACGATTTGTAACAAATTTCCTCACCCCTTTGTTAATCGAAAAAGCAGCTCTACCCGCGACGTAGAACTGCTTCTAATTCGATCAGAAACTACTACATTTTAACATATCATGAACCATAGAAAAAAGCATCTGCTATTTCTCCAGCAGATGCCCAAATCCCATTCTTCCTCAAGCAGATTCTTCTTTTTTTGTTGTAATGACGCGCCCTTCACGGGTGTAAAGTTTCGGGCTTCCCCCTTGCACCACCGTGTCCTTGGTGATGACACATTTGACGATATCATCGCGCGAAGGCAATTCAAACATGACATCCAGCATGATGGACTCGATGATCGCCCTGAGTCCCCGGGCCCCCGTTTTGCGCTTGATGGCTTCTTTGGCAATGGCCTCCAGCGCGTCTTGTTCAAAGGACAATTCGACATTGTCCATTTCCAACAGTTTTTTGTACTGTTTCACCAGTGCATTTTTGGGCTCGAGCAAGATGCGCACCAGCGCTTTCTCATCGAGCGGTTCCAATGTGGAAATAACCGGAAGCCTTCCCACAAATTCCGGAATGAGACCAAACTTCAAGAGGTCTTCAGGCAACACCAGCTTCAGGTATTCGCCCGGTGTCATGTTGACGTTTTGCTGGTCCATTCCAAAACCGATCACTTTCTTGCCGATCCGCCGTTTGATGATCGTTTCCAATCCGTCAAAGGCGCCCCCGCAAATAAACAAAATGTTGCTGGTGTCAATTTGGATGAACTCCTGGTGCGGGTGTTTGCGCCCTCCTTGCGGCGGCACACTGGCTACGGTTCCTTCCAAAATCTTCAGCAACGCCTGTTGGACACCCTCACCGGACACGTCACGGGTGATCGACGGATTTTCAGATTTGCGGGCGACTTTGTCAATCTCATCAATGTAGATGATCCCGCGTTCCGCTTTTTCAATATCGTAATCCGCCGCTTGGATCAATTTGAGCAGGATGTTTTCCACGTCTTCCCCGACATAACCCGCTTCCGTCAGCGAAGTCGCGTCCGCAATCGCAAACGGGACATTCAGGATGCGGGCCAATGTTTGGGCAAGAAGGGTTTTCCCGCTCCCCGTCGGTCCCACCATCATGATGTTGCTTTTTTGCAGTTCAACATCATCGGATTTCTGCGAAGAATTGATCCGCTTATAGTGGTTGTAAACCGCAACGGACAAAGCTTTCTTCGCTTCTTCCTGACCTATGACGTATTCCTCCAGAATAGCGCAGATCTCTTGTGGTTTGGGCAAGTTTTGCAGATCGATTTCTTCTTCATTGCCCAATTCTTCTTCCACAATTTCATTGCACAATTCAATGCATTCGTCACAGATATATACACCAGGTCCGGCGACCAGCTTGCGCACCTGATCCTGGGATTTTCCACAGAAAGAACATTTCAATTGTCCTTTTTCTTCATTGAACTTAAACATCTTCTCTCTCACCCCTTTCAACGATTGATGGCCATCACCTGGTCCACGATGCCGTATTCCTTGGCCTCTTCGGCACTCATGAAATAATCGCGATCCGTGTCCCGGGCGATCTTGTCAATCGGTTGCCCCGTTCGTTCAGACAAGATCCGGTTGATTCTCTCTTTAGTCTTCAGGATCCAGTCTGCATGAATTTTTATGTCTGTCGCTTGTCCCCGGGCGCCTCCCAGAGGTTGGTGAATCATCACTTCGCTGTTTGGCAGCGCCAAGCGCTTTCCTTTCGCACCGGCGGCCAGCAAAAAGGCTCCCATGCTGGCGGCAAGCCCGACGCAAATGGTGGAGACTTGCGGCTGAACATGATTCATGGTGTCGTAAATCGCCATACCGGCGGTTACGGAACCACCTGGTGAATTTATGTACAAATAAATGTCTTTTTCCGGGTCTTCCGCACTCAAAAACAGCAATTGGGCAACAACCAAATTGGCCACATTATCATCAATGGGCCCTCCCAAAAAGATAATGCGGTCTTTCAACAGTCTGGAATAGATATCGTAGGAGCGCTCTCCCCGATTGGTCTGTTCTACCACCATTGGCACCAAAGGCATTAAAAACACCTCATTTCGGAGTGAAAAATTTGAAAAACAAGGCACGTTTTCACGTGCCTCACTTCATCTCCTATCATCATTATGCCTTATTTTTACTGTTCGATACAAGTAGATCGATCGTTTTCTTCATGCGAAGTTGATCCTTCACGGAATCAAGGGCACCTTGATTTTCCAGAATGCGGCGCACTTCATCCGCTTCGCGGCCCATTTCTTCAGCCATTTGTTTGATTTCTTCTTCCACTTCTTCATCTTTGACTTCAATTTGCTCTTCTTTGGCAATGGCTTCCAAAACAAGATCGGCGCGAACGCGTTTTTCCGCATCTTCTTTGAACTGGTCTTTTAACGCTTCTTGATCCTGGCCGGTGAATTGCGCATAGGTTTCCAGGTTCAAGCCTTGGTACATCAAGCGTTGTTCAAATTGGCGCAACATGTTTTCCGTTTCGTTTTCAATCATCACTTCCGGAATTTCCACTGTTGCATTTTGCGCCGCTTTTTCCACCAGTTCATTGCGGATGAAGTTTTCTTTGTCTTTTTCCGCTTTTTCTTTCATGTTTTTCTCGATGTCGGCTTTCAATTCTTCGAGCGTGTCAAACTCGCTGACATCCTGAGCAAATTCGTCGTCCAGCTCCGGCAGGTTCAACCGTTTGATTTCGTGAAGTTTCACTTTGAAGGTGGCCGGTTTCCCTTTCAAATCTTCAACATGGTATTCTTCCGGGAAGGTGACTTGAATTTCTTTTTCTTCTCCGGCCTTCATGCCGATCAGCTGGTCTTCAAAACCGGGGATAAACGTTCCGGAACCGACTTCCAGCGTGTATTGTTCTGCTTTCCCGCCTTCAAAAGGTTCTCCGTCGACAAATCCTTCAAAGTCAATGATCACACGGTCGCCTTTTTCCACGGTTCCATCTTCCACCGGTTCCAATTGACCTTGTTGTTTTTGCATGCGTTCGAGTTCTTTTTCCACATCTTCGGGTTTCACGGCGAATTGTTCTTCATCCACTTCCACTTCTAATCCTTTGTATTCACCGAGTTCCACTTCCGGTTTCACGGTCACCGTCGCCTTGAAGATCAACGATTTGCCTTTTTCCAGTTGCTCGATGTCGATCTCCGGACGGTCCACCGGCACGATTCCCGTTTCTTCCACAGCTTGTTCATAAGCTTTGGGCAGCAGGATATCGAGAGCGTCCTGATACAACACTTCGACGCCAAACCGTTTTTCGAAGATGGCACGCGGCACTTTCCCTTTGCGGAATCCGGGGACATTCACTTGTTTGACCACTTTTTTGAACGCTTGGTCCAGTGCGTCTTGAACCGATTGCTCATCTGTTTCGACCGTAAGGATACCTTTGTTTTTTTCTGTTTTTTCCCAGCTTGCCTTCATTACACAGTTACCTCCTGCATCACAAATCTATCATATGGTATGATCAGTCCGATTCACTAGTATCGCTCCCCGCAATAACCACTTCATTATAACACAGTAAAGCAACTTTTCAATAAACATCAAACATCCATGAACAGGAAAAAAGCCCCTATAAACCCGGGGAACTTACTATTCATCATTATGTATCCCATACCAACAGCCACTATGTTAAACCATGTGATCTCATCTTGTAAAGAAGATCAACAATTAACTATAAATATTCGTTTCATCCTTTCTTTTTCCTCTTTTTATCCGTGATCCCGGGACAAAAAATGCCGGACGGCCCGGATGGCAACGAATGAACGCCAATCACCGCGGTTTTCCGGGTCGTCCCTTTTCCGTCTTTTAAGAGATTTTTCCAACCGCTTCCTCGTATTCCCGCTTCAGCTCCGCCACCACTTCCTGAACGGTTTGGACTTTCCGGATCTGACCCACTCCGTGGCCGGCCGACCAAATGTCTTTCCATGCTTTGGGACCGGTTTCATTCATTTTGGAGAAATCGACGGTTCCCTTTTTCTCCAAGTGCTCCGGATCCAAACCGGCTCTTTCGATGCTCGGTTTCAAATAGTTGGCATTGACACCGCTGAATGCGTCGGTGTAGATGATATCATCCAAGTCTGACTCAATCAGCATGTTTTTGTAATCTTCACTGGCCAAACTTTCAACCGTCGGAATGAAACGCGTCCCCATGTAAGCGAGATCCGCTCCCATTACTTTGGCTGCCAGGATATCGCGGCCGTTGGAAATACTTCCGGCCAGAATCGTCTTTCCGTTCCAAAATTTGCGCACTTCACCAATGAACGCAAACGGGTTGATCGTCCCGCCATGCCCCCCTGCGCCGGAACAAACCAGAATCAATCCGTCAACACCGGCAGACGCGGCTTTTTTGGCATGAGGCAAAGTGCTCACATCCGAAAACACCAATCCGCCGTATTCGTGCACAACATCCACCACGGGCGCCGGATTGCCGAGGGACGTGATCACAATGGGCGGCTTGTATTTTTGGATCGCTTTCAAATCTTCCTCATATCTCCGGTTGGTCCGGTGCACCACCAGGTTGACCGCCCAAGGGGCCACGGTTTGGTTTTTTTCCAATTCTTCGATGGATTCCGTAATTTTTTTCATCCAAACATCCAAATCTTCGGACGTCCTTGCATTTAACAAAGGAAATGAACCGACGATTCCGGCTTTGCAACACTCGATCACCAATTCCGGGCCGGATACCAGAAACATCGGCGCTGCAACCACAGGCAAAGTTAATTGTTCCAAGTTTGGCATGTTTCATCGCCTCCTCTTCTACATCTTACCCGAATCTGAAAATAATTTCAGCCTAAACGTAAGGTTTTATTTTTTCTGTCAATTTTTTAATTTCCGTTTCCAAGTTTTTGATCTTTTCTTCCAACTGTAAAAGCTGTTGTTGCTTTTCTGAACGCCCCGTCCTCCACTTTTGAATCCGCTCAAACAAGAGCAACAGGCTGGGATCATGCATAACCGTCCAGATGACCGCATCCTCAAACGTTTCTTTCCTTCCCGGCATTCCGTGGTCTTTTCCGTTTCGCAAATGTTCATCCAAGAGCTTTTCGATTTTGCTGTTGTTTGGGCCGCCGGATTGCCGGAAGAAAGCTTCGATTCGCTCTTCCATGGTCATTTTGCGCTCTTTCAACGCCATCCCCCTTCCCGTCATCCCGTCAAGCTCTTTTGGAACGGAACACTCTCCATAACAGGTAAACACTCAGCGCCGATGCCCCCCACAGCATTCCTTGCATCAACCATTTGATCGACTGGACTGACTGCATCCATTCATTTCCAAAAGCAAGAAAAACTGCCGATCCCACGAATAAGCCGCTTGCCAGCCAAGCCAACGCCATCCGGTTGACCATCTTGTTCATTTGCCGGACCAAATGATCATCGGTCCGGTTTTCCACCACCACTTTCCAGTCATTCCACGCAAGCCGCTCCAGGATTTTGTTCAGCCTGCGCGGCAAAGTGCCGGTCAGCTTCGCCACTTCACTGATCCAACTGGCATTGGCCCGGTAGTTAAACCTCCGCGACAACCAGCTTTTCAAGATTTGCACATCGGCCGATTCCACAACCGTGTGGTAACTGATTTCCGGGCACAACCACCGTGCCGTCCCTTCTGCGGCCGTGAATCCTTTTGCCCACAAAGCCATGGCATTGGGAATGCGGCAATGGTTTTTCACCCCGATCACAATCGCCTGGATCAAGAGATTCCCCCAATTGTATTTGCCCGCCTGATCACTGTTCACATAGTGCACAAAATGGGAACGCAACTGATCTTTTAAGCGGATCGGATCGGTGTAAGGCGTCGGTTGGATAATATCCAAAACGGCTTCCGCCGCATCTTCCGCCTGATTCAAGCGGGTGTGAAGCAACATGCGGAAAATGGCTTCGGTATGGAGGGAATCCACCCGCCCAACCATTCCCCAGTCAATCACATACGCCTTTTTCGTGTGCTTATCGATCATGATGTTGGAACCGTGCGGATCACCATGATAATATCCTTCGGAAAACGTTTTGACATAATAATGGGCCAAATCGACCATCCGCATAAACCGTTCTTCAAACGTGAGAAAATCCACCGGAAATTCTTTGAGATTCCAACCGTCCACATACTCCATCACCAGGACATTTTTTGAAACCTTGTACACTTCGGGGACGGAAATGGTCTCAAAATCCTTCATCATCTCCCGGTGCTCTTTCATGGTCCGGGCTTCGGCCAGCATGTCCAGTTCGTTGGTCGAACTGCTGTAATAATCACGGACCAACCCGTTTAAATCCACTGAAGCTGCGTATGGGGGAGGGAGCCTTTTTTGCAACCGGCCGGCAAATTTTTGGATGATGGAAATATCGATTTCAAACAGTTTGTCCACGATGGGGCGGACCACTTTGACGGCACAAACCCGTCCATCCTTTAATTGTGCACGGTACACTTGGGCCAATGAAGCGGATCCGACCGGTTCCGGGTCAATCCACTCAAACTCCTTTAATCCTTCCGGAAGCCCGTCTTCCATCACCGCGGCCATATAGCGGAAAGGCATGGGAGGAACTTCGTTTAACAACTCCGAAAGTTCCGTCGTCACCGGCTCGGGAATGATTTCCTGCCGGGAAACAAGAACTTGTCCCAGTTTGATAAAAGTGGGACCCAGTTCCTCAAAAACCATCCGCAGCCGGCGTCCGAACCGGTGCAGTTTTTCTTCTTCTTCCCGGGTCCGCTTTTTAAAAAACAGCCGGAACAACCCGCGGTCTTCCAACAAGTGAAGCAACCCGTGCTTGGCAAAGATTCCGGCAATGGTGCGATACCGTTGACTTCTCGTGATTTTCAAACGCATTTCAAGAATTTCCCGCCTCGCCTGATCCAACTCCAAATCCGAAACCTCTTTCGCCGACACGACGGACACACCCATCCCCCCTTCCAAAGATTAAGACAGGCGGACACCGGGTCCGCCTGATCCAATGCAAAATTATTCATCCGTCAAGCCGACATCTTTTTCGCTGATGGAATAAATTTCATCCGGCGTTTTTCCGCGCGCCCGCCGGAGCACTTCCATGCGTGTTTGAAACTGTTTCATTGCAAAAGCAACAATGTCATCTTTTTTGAGATCAAACGGAAACGGATCCATCGTGCCGAAGATTTCATCCACCACACCAATTGCATGCGGAAGCAGCAACTCCATCCGTTTGACAACCACATCCCATATGTGATCATGCTCTGAAATGAGCCGCTGCAAAAGATAGCTCCCGTAACTGATATGCCGGGCTTCGTCTCGTTTCAAATTCGTAACGGCTTCAAACATCCCGGGCATGGCCAGTTGTCCCTGGAGAGCGGTATAAAATGCATGATAACCGGATTCGGCCAGGATTCCTTCCACCACCATGTTATAAGTAACCGAAGCTTCCGCCTGCGCTTCCGGTGACGGATCATCAATCAGACGTTCCATCGCCTGCGGCAGGTACTCGTAAAAAATTTTCTTAAAGTGGCTCTGATGATAAATCGTCAAATCCCCGGCCCCGCCGACCACTTCATCCAAAAACCTCCGGAATACCTCGGTATGTTTCGCTTCTTCAAACAGAAATGTCGTCAAATACAATTCCTCTTCCAAACGCCCTTCCATGGAAATCACCCGGATGAGCGGAAGCAAATCCCGGGTTACTGCTTCTTCCCCCGCCTGAAACATCGCCCCCAAGCGCAGACTCGCTTCTTTTTCTTCATCCGTGAAAGTTTGCCATGTTTCCTTATCTTGGGTAAAATCAATGTCTTTCGGATCCCACACCCCCAGCTTCTTCGCTTTGTGGTATAACCGCATGGGCAAAAGCGAATGATCCAATCCCTTTTCACCGGTTGTTTTCAGTTCCCGCATGATCGATCCCCCCTCAATGAGTCAAACAAGATGTCACCGCTTACAACAAGCCTTCGCGCCCCTCCTTATCGCATCCAACCATTTCAATTAAATGTTATTTTATTTGAAATATTTGGACAATCCCTGATATTCTGGGTTATAATACCCCTAAAACCAAGGTTTTTAGGGGGTTGGCCATGAAAAAAGAGCAACTGCTCGATCTGATCTCCGGCAGATATCCGGAAGGTTTGGCACGTTGGCATTTGAAATTATCCAAGTGGAATGCCCCGGATGAAGAAAAAGCCGCTCTGTCCCGTCTTTTCTCTTTCCTGCTTGATCACCTGGATCTCGCACTTTCCGACGAAAGCGCTTTGATGAGCCGGTTGCAACAATGGATGATGGATGAAACGCCGGTCGCTGATCCGAACCATTGGTTTTTTGCCGTCGGATCCCTGGAACAAATCCTCATGGAATTCGTCATGGAATCGCAAGATTCTTCGTTTGTCCAACAGGCCTTTCACAAGATCCACACACTGTGCATGAACATCAACCTGGCCCTGATGCAATGGCCGTTTTTGACACTCCGCGCTTTCGATTCTCCCCGCATCCGGTCTTATTCCCCATTGGTTGAACTGCTGCAAGGATTAAAAATCCGGCCGGATGTCCGGTGGAACAAAATAGCGGTGCTCACTTCCGAAGGAAAAGTCCTGGACCTGGCCGTTCACCACCCGCGGAACAACCGTTGGGTTGCGGCATACCCCACGGACAGACAAACTTTATTTGTCCGCCGCATCCTCCAGGGAAAAGACCGGGGATTCACCGAACCCGTCAACCAACATCTCTCACTGGCCATTTCGGGCAGCAAAAATGCTTTGTCCCGGTCTTATGCCCGGGAAATTGCGGGTTGGATCCGGCACGCCCTGCGGTTTTCCCGACAATATACCAGCGGCCCGTTATATGACACCCTCCGGCAATATGAAGCGATTCTGGAATTTGATGACACGTTGCTTTCCACCAGCGGCGTCAAGGAAACCTTGCTCACCAGCATGAAACAAATCTGCCGCCTGACCGGCTTTCAACGCAGCGCCTTTTTTTGGTACTATCCCTTATTAAAAAAGGTGGAAGGCATCTGCTCGTATAATGTGCCATTGGAAGAAATCCAACGGATTCATGAGTCCGAACAAAATGTGCCCGGGATTTCCAAATTGTTCGATGTCAAACGCCCCGTGTATTTCCGGCAGGTACACCATCTGCTGCCAAAACATCACATCCGGCATTTCCGTTTGACTTCCCTTTTGGTCGCTCCTTTATATGAAGAACACCATCATGTCACCGGCGTGCTTTTGTTGGACCAGAACGGACAACAATTTGACGTTTCACAAACCACCATCGAAATCATCCGCTCCCTGTTGACCCGCGTGTCCCGGAATTTACGCACCAAACTTTATGCCAACGCGTCTCCCCTTCAACTCTCCTCCCCGCTCACCCACCGGGAAAAACAAATTCTCCGGTTCAGCGCCAACGGATTAAGCACCAAACAGATCGCCGCCAGACTGAAAATCAGCGAACACACCGTAAACGAATATATCCGGTCGGTCTTTAAAAAGTTGCACGCCAAAAACCGGGCCGAAGCGGTTGCCAAAGCCCTGCGCCAACGGTTGATCAAATAAAAAGGACGGTTGAGCTGCGGGTTCAACCGTCCTTTTCTCATATTCACCCTTTTATTCATCCAGCCTTTCAATAATGGTTGCATTGGCCATGCCGTATCCCTCGCACATGGTTTGCAGTCCGTACCGGCCGCCGCTTCGTTCCAATTCATGCACCAGGGTCGTCATCAACCGGGCTCCCGAAGCTCCAAGCGGATGTCCAAGTGCAATCGCCCCGCCGTTGGGATTCAGCTTTTCCGGATCAGCGCCCGTTTCACAAAGCCAAGCAAGCGGCACCGGCGCAAAGGCTTCATTCACTTCAAAAAGATCGATCTCTTCCAATTGCAATCCCGCTTTTTTCAGCACCTTTTCCGTTGCAGGAATGGGTCCGGTCAGCATCAGGGTCGGATCGGACCCGGTCACCACACGGGACAAGATGCGAAAGCGGGGCTTTAACCCCAGCTGTTCCGCTTTTTCGCGGGACATCAACAAAATAGCCGCCGCGCCGTCACTGATTTGGCTGGAGTTGCCGGCATGAATTTTTCCGTTCTCCACAAAGGAAGGAGACAAAGCGGCCAGTTTTTCCATGGAAGTGTCTTCCCGCGGCCCTTCGTCCTGATCAATCACCTGTTCGCTTCCGTCGGGCAACCGGACGGCAACCGGCATGATCTCTTGCTTGAAACGCCCTTCTTTGCGTGCTTGTACCGCTTTTTCATGGCTGCGGAGGGAAAATTCGTCCAGCTGCTCCCGCGAAAACCCCCATTTGTCGGCAATGCGCTCCGCCGAAATGCCCTGATGGATCATCTATACCGGGAAGTAAGCTTTTCACTGAAGACGGCGCCTTGAAAATTGGAAGACATCGGCACGCGGGACATGCTTTCCACGCCAGCCGCCACGACCACATCCATATCCCCGCTCAAAATCGCCTGGGCCGCAAAATGGACGGCTTGCTGGCTGGAACCGCATTGCCGGTCGATGGTGACCCCGGGCACTTCCACCGGAAATCCGGCGATCAATGCGGCCAATCTCCCGATATCTCTTGCTTGTTCGCCGGTTTGCGTCACACACCCCATCAACACATCTTCCACCAGTTCCGGAGGGATTCCGGCCCGCCGGACCACCTCTTTCAACACCATGGCCGCCAAATCGTCCGGGCGGATTCCGCTTAAAGTGCCGTTCCGCCGCCCAATCGGCGTACGAACTGCTTCGATGATAACTGCCTCCCGCATGGTCTATCTCTCCTTTGTTCTTTTTTCACGTTTCATCAGGCTTGGTTTTTGTGTTGGTTTCGCAAAAGAAACTTCTGAATTTTCCCGCTGGCGTTGCGGGGAAGCTGCTTGACAAACCGGTATTCTCTCGGCCGTTTGTAACGGGCCAGTTTTTCGCTTTGCCAGCAAAACCGTTCCAGTTCATCCGCCGTCACCCCCGGATCTTTTTTAACGACATACGCCACCACCCGCTCCCCCCAAGTTTCATCCGGTTCCCCCAACACCGCCACATCCAACACCCCGGGATGCTCATACAGCACGTCCTCCACTTCCCGCGGATAAATATTTTCCCCGCCACTGATAATCATATCATCCAAACGGTCGGCCACCCACAAATATCCGTCTTCGTCCAGATAACCCAGATCCCCTGTATGATACCACCCTTGATGCAGCGCTTTGCCGGTCTCCTCTTCTTTCCGGTAATATCCTTTCATCATGCAAGATCCCCGGACGAGAATCTCCCCGGTCTCACCGGGTTTGAGCACGTCCTCCGGATCCGACGGCACTCCTTCCTTCACACGCACCACCCGGACTTCATGGTTTAAACAAGGCTTTCCGGCGGAACCGGCTTTGGTGATCTGTTCCACTTCCAACAAGAAGGTGACCGCCGGCCCCATTTCCGTCATTCCGTAGGCTTGAACCAAACCGATGCCGAGCTTCTCCCGGCAACGTAGAATCAATGCCGGAGCCATGGGAGCCCCGCCATAGAATCCCAGCCGCAACGACGACAAACGGTACCGGGACAAATCTTCCTGCAACAACATGTTCCACATGGTGGGAGCGGCAAAGAAAACGGTGACCTTCTCCTCCTGCACCAGTTTTAAAACCCGTTTCGGATCAAATTGGCGCATGATCACCTGGCCGGCTCCGATATGCACTCTCGGCAAAAACGCACAATGCAGTTCGGCACAGTGAAACATGGGAGCGGTCACCAGCCCCCGGTCTTTCGGGGTCAAACGCATCATCGCCAAAATGATCAGACTTTGCTCAATCATGTCGCGGTGCCGGTGCATCACGCCTTTGGGCCGGCCGGTGGTCCCGCTGGTGTACATGATGCCGCAAAGGTCCTCTTCCGACACCTCCGCTTCCGGCCGGGTATCCGGAGCCATCCGGATCCGTTTTTGGTAGCTTTCCGCATAACAAGGAGGGTCCCCGTCCGTCATCCAAAACGAGATCCGGGGGAATCTCCCGTGAATCTTTGCGATATGACTTTCCAGCTCTTTTTCAAATAAAACGATTTTGGGTTCGGCATCATGCAAAATATAAGCCACTTCTTCGGCCGTCAAACGGAAATTGACCGGGTTGAAGACCGCGCCGATTTTGGCGCAGGCAAAAAAAGCAGTGGCCAACTCCACGGAGTTGTATAGGTATGTGGAAACCCGGTCCCCCTTTTTCACCCCGGCTGCCAAGAAAGCCCGGGCCAGCCGGTTCACTTCCCGGTCCCACATCCGGTAAGTCCAGCGCCGGTTCTTCTCCGCATCAAACAGCGCTTCCTTTTCCGGATACTTTTGAACCGTTTGCTCCAGGATCTTCCCGATGGTTGGGTACATGAACGAAGCGGACCCCCTTTAAAAAAGTGAATCAACCTTTGATATATTTCTTCCGCAATTCCATTTTGGAAAATTTCCCTGCCGAAGTGCGCGGAATAGAGTCCGTGAAAACAAACTCATCCGGCAGCCACCATTTGCTGAACTTCGAAGCCAAAAACGCACGCAATTCCTCTTTGCCGGCTTTTTTTCCTTCTTTCAGCACGACGACCGCCAGCGGGCGCTCCTGCCATTTGGGATGCGGCATGGCAATCACCGCGGCTTCCTTGACCGAAGGATGGGCCATCAGTTCATTTTCCAAATCCACCGAACTGATCCACTCTCCCCCGGATTTAATCAGATCTTTCGTCCGGTCGGTAATCTTCATGTAACCTTCCGGATCAATCGTTGCAACATCCCCGGTTTGAAACCAGCCATCGTCTGTCAACACCTCTTTGGCATCCGGACGGTTATAATAACCGGCCGTCACCCAAGGCCCCCGGATTTGGAGCTCTCCCATCGTTTTCCCATCCCAAGGAACTTCCCGGTCCCCGTCCATCACCCGGATCTCGACAAACGGAACAGGAGTTCCCTGTTTCAATTTGTATGCCAATTGCTCCTCGGCAGGCCTTTCTTTTAAATGGGGCTTCAAATGGGATACAGTTGCCACCGGCGTGGTCTCGGTCATTCCCCATCCGTGCACCGCCTGCAGGCGATGCCGTTCCAATCCCCGGATCAACGATTCAGGCGGGGCAGCCCCTCCGATCAAAAGCTTGAGATCCGGATCCAGATCCCACCGGTCCGGCTTTTCGTCCAGCTTGTTCAACACATCAAACCAAATGGTGGGAACCCCGGCCGCAAAAGTCACTCTTTCTTTTTCCATCAAGTCCAGAAGGTTTTCGGCATCCAGGAACGGACCGGGAAAAACTTGCTTGGCGCCCAACATCACCGAAACAAAAGGAAGCCCCCAGGCATTGACATGAAACATGGGAACAATGGGCATCCCGGCATCCTCACTTGAAATCCCCAACCCGTCTTTGAGCCCCAACATAAAGGAATGCAGCACCAAAGCCCGGTGGGAATAAACCACGCCTTTCGGCTTTCCGGTCGTTCCGGAAGTATAGCACATCACCGCGGCGTCATTTTCGTCCAGCCCGGCATAAGAAAAGGTGTCGCCGGCGCTCCCGAGGAACTGTTCGTAATCTTCACCGAAAGAAGGAACCGGTTGGCCGGTGAGCGGGACAACAATGATTTTTTCCACGTCAATTTGATCCCGAAATTTTTCCAGAAGGGGCAAGAGGATATCATCGACGATCAGAAACCGGTCCCTCGCATGCCGGATGATATAAGCAACTTCCGTGGGATGAAGGCGCAAATTCAGCGTGTGCAAAACCCCGCCGGCAACCGGAACGCCAAGGTACGCTTCCAAATGAACATAATGATTCCACATCAAAGTGGCCACACGATCCCCTTTTTTCAAGCCGGCTTTTTCCAATGCCCCGGCCAACATCCGGGCACGCCGGTAAAAATCCGCGTAAGTATATCGATGCAATGATCGGTCCGGCATTCGGGAGACGATTTCAACAGAACCATACAAATCATTGGCCCTTTCCAATAAATGCGAAAGCGTCAGCGGAAAATTCATCATGGTGGCACGCAT
The DNA here is from genome assembly GCF_016055145.1 of Thermoactinomyces sp. CICC 23799. Classification (NCBI taxonomy): domain Bacteria; kingdom Bacillati; phylum Bacillota; class Bacilli; order Caryophanales; family Thermoactinomycetaceae; genus Thermoactinomyces; species Thermoactinomyces sp. CICC 23799. The sequence goes on along the minus strand of NZ_JAECVV010000006.1, from coordinate 19,036 downwards.
TCCTTAAAATCCCCCCCAGATTCCTTGTAATCCATCATCCAAACAATAAGCAAATCCAATGCCAACGGTGTGCGGAAAAAAGGGCCGGAAAATCCTTTACTCCCTTTCTCCCGAAACGGGATGATTCCGAAAAACCGGACACTTGTCAAAGGTCGGTGTCCGGTTTCCGGACAGCAGGATGGTTCCCCCGGGCCCGTTCGTTCAAAACGCATTCGGCAGTTGGTATTTTTTTAATTTTTCGTATAAGACGGAGCGGCTGATTCCCAACAAACGGGCCGCTTTCACTTTATTGCCTCCCGTCTCCAAAAGCGCCTGGCAAATTGCATTTTTTTCTGCTTGTTTCAGCAAACCATCCTCCTTTTGGCATGCGGTTTTTTTCAGGTCCCGCAGGGGAGAGGGGAGATCCTGCCACCGGATGCAACCGTGCCCGGCAAAAATCATCGCCCGTTCCAAAGTGTTTTTTAATTCACGGACATTGCCGGGCCAATGATAATTCAACAAAATTTGTTCTGCTTCGGGATCGATTCCGGTGATGGCGGTCATCAGCTTTTGATTCAGTTCTTTGACAAAGTGCCGGCACAACGGCAAAATATCCTGCTTCCGTTTCCTTAGCGGCGGGATGTGTAGTGCAATGACGTTCAACCGGTAAAAAAGATCCTCCCGGAACGTTCCCTTTCGGATCATCTCTTCCAGGCTTTGATTGGTCGCGGCGATGATCCGTACATCGGTTTCAATCCGTCTGGTGCCGCCGACCCGGTAAAATGATTTTTCCTCCAGCACCCGAAGCAGTTTGGCTTGCAGTTTCAAGGACATGTCGCCAATTTCATCCAAAAACAACGTGCCGCCATCCGCCAATTCCAATTTTCCGGGCTTTCCTTTCTTTCCGGCTCCGGTAAATGCCCCCTCATCGTATCCGAAAAATTCCGCTTCCATTAAATGTTCGGGAACGGCTGCACAGTTGACGGTGACAAACGGTCCGTTTCTGCGCGGACTGTCACCATGAATGGCATGGGCCACCAGCTCTTTCCCGGTTCCGCTTTCCCCGCGGATCAGGATGGTTGAATCCCCGGCCGCCGCTTTTCGGGCACACCGCTTTAACCGCTTCACTTCCGGATCGCTTCCAATCACCTGTTTCCAAGTAAAAAGGGACGGATTGGCCTGCCACTTTCTTCCGGTTTCCGCGTTTTGCCCCTCGTCCAGCTGTTCCAACCGCTTTTTGATTTGATTCCAATGCCGGTATATCACTTTCCCGGCCATCCCCGCCACCTTCCCGCTTTCAAAAACCGGGTAACAGTGAACCAGATACCGGATGCCGTTGGCTTCCAACCATCCGGACACCTCCTCCTTTCCCGTTTTCATCGTGTTTGTCAGCTTCAATCCGGGAAGCATTTGGCCGATCGGTTTTCCCAGCCATTCTTCCCCGGAACAAGCCATGAGTTCGAGCAGGCTTTGGTTGGCAAAAACCATTTTCTCCTCTTCATTCACCAAAAACCAGCCGTCACTTCCTTGTTCCAGGATCCTCTCCATCATCCGGCACCAGGAAAACGCCCTCCTGAGAAGGTCCGACCGGGAAAGCGAACCGGTGACTTGTCCTTCCCGGTTCAACACAAAAACCGTTTCCACCTGACTGTGAACCATTTTTTCCAAGATTTCTTCCCAAGCGGGATTGGAAACAGCAAACGAGTCATCCTGCGGAAAATGATCTTGGATCGGGGCATGAAGCGGCAGCTTTCGCAAAACCATTTGCAGCAAATGGTCCCGGGTGACGGCGCCCAGGAAGGTTCCGCGGGGATCCACCACGGGGATGGCCTCTGATGGGGAACAGAGCAATTTTTCGGCAGCATCCAACACGCTATCCTCCGGATAAAGAAAAACATCCACCTTCTTTAAGATTTCCTGCAGTCGAATCATACTCTCCTCCCGGTAAATTCAGAAAATACTAATTTCATTTTAACAAAAAACCGCTCCAGGCTGTGAAATCGGCTGATCTGCTTCATAAAATGAATTTTGTCCGGATCACAGAAAATAAAATCATAGTAAATCGATGAGAAATTATGAAAATAACAATTGACCCGGATCAAGATTTGTAATACATTAATTTCAAAAGAATATAATAAGACGAACAATTCTTTCAAAAATGGATTGTTTCACCCATTTCCATGCCTTTGCCGAATAGTCGACAAATTCACTCAAGATTGTCAAGAATTCTTTGGCTTGTTTTCAGCTGCAAAGGGGATTGAACAATGAAAGTTTCAACCCGTGGCGAATACGCCTTGCGCACCCTCATTCTTCTCGCACAGCATCCCGCGGTCATCCCCGGTGCCGAAATTTCCGAAAAAACCCGGGTGCCTCTCAATTATCTGGAACAGATCCTGCTTCAGCTGAAAAACCTTGGTTATGTCCAGAGCAAGCGGGGAGTCCGGGGCGGTTATTTTTTGCATAAACCGCCCGAGCAAATCATCATTGGAGAAGTGATCCGGCAGCTGGAAGGGCCATTGGCCCCCATGGGATGTGTCAGCGTGACCGCTTATGATCCCTGTCCACTGGAGGAAGGTTGTTTGTTGAAACCTTTATGGGCCTTCATCCGGGACACCGTTGCCCGGTGTTTGGAACAGACCACTTTAAAAGACTTGCTGGAAGGTCAAATTCCGAATGTCAAAGGGGCGTGAAAACCAAGATGAGACCGTCTGCTGTTTCGGATGAACAAATGCTGCGCATTCAAAAATCATTGGAAGGGCTCGAATACGGGACCGTCGTCATCACAGTCCATGATTCCAACATTGTGCAGATCGACCGCACGGAAAAACACCGTTTCTCCTTGAAAAAATCCCGTCCCTCCCCGGACCGGGCAAATCACAACCAAAAAAGCGTTTAACAGCCGACCAGAAAACTGGAGGCCCCACACCCTGTTTGGACTCAGGGATGTCGGGGCTTTTTTTCATTTTTTAAGCAAGAGGTGAAACGTTTCATGCGTCTGCGATTGATTCCTGTTGCTCTACTCATCACATTACTCTTTCTGACCGCCGGTTGCCGTCCCGGTGAAGCAAATAAAAACGAAATCCGGATCGGTTATCAAAAATTCGGGGTTTTAAGCATCTTGAAAGCCCGCGGATCCTTGGAAAAACGCTTCGAATCCCAAGGGGTCCGGGTAAAGTGGGTCCAATTCCCGACCGGACCCCAACTTCTGGAAGCCCTTCATGCCGGAAGCATTGACATCGGGGAGACGGGAAACACCCCTCCCATCTTTGCGCAAGCGGCGGGCACCCCGCTGGTGTATATCGGAGCCGGAAAGCCGCGGCCCGAGGCTGAAGCGATTGTCGTCCATCATGACTCACCCATTCATGACATCGGGCAATTGAAAGGGAAGAAAATCGCTTTGAACAAGGGATCCAATGTTCACTATCTGTTGCTTAAAGTATTGGAAAAAGCCGGGCTTTCGTATTCGGATATCCGGCCGGTCTATTTGCCGCCAGCGGATGCCAAAGCGGCTTTTATCAGAAAAAGCGTGGATGCATGGGTCATTTGGGATCCTTATTTTGCCGATGCCCAGACGGATTTGAATGTCCGGATCCTCACGGACGCAAAGGGATACACATCCAACCGCTCCTACTATTTCTCGTCCAAAGACTTTGCACAAGAGAATCCGGACAAGATCCAAATCCTTTTGGATGAATTGCAAAAATCAGCCGAATGGTTTAACCAAAACCCCGATCAAACCGCCAAATTGCTCGCCGAACAAATCGGGATGGACTTGAAGCCGGTCGATATCGCCATCCGGCGGGCGAAATACGGGATTGAACCCGTCAGCCCGGACATTGTTCAGGACCAGCAACAAATTGCCCGGGCTTTCCATGAAACCGGCCTGATCCCCCAATCCGTCCAAGTCCGCGATGTGATTTGGTCACCTAAATAAAATGGAAGGATGAGATTGATGAAACTTTTTTGGTTTCTCCCGACCCATGGAGACGGACGTTATTTGGGAACATCGATCGGAGGGCGCGCCACCGAGTATCCTTATTTGCTCCAAGTGGCTCAAGCCGTGGATCATCTCGGATTCAGCGGGGCGCTCGTCCCCACCGGACGATCCTGTGAGGATGCATGGATTGTGGCGTCCTCTCTGCTTTCGGTCACCAAACGGATGAAATTTTTGGTCGCGGTTCGTCCGGGCATCATTTCCCCTTCAGCTTCTGCGCGCATGGCCGCCACTTTTGACCGTTTGTCCAACGGACGGTTGCTCTTAAATGTCGTCACTGGTGGGGATCCGGTGGAACTGGCCGGGGACGGCATTCATCTCGACCATGACACCCGCTATGAATTGACCGACGAATTTTTAACGGTCTTTCGCCGGATCATGCAAGGGGAAAAAGTGGATTTTCACGGGCGCCATCTCCATATCAAAGGCGGAAGCCTGCTGTTTCCCCCGGTTCAAAATCCGCATCCGCCTTTGTATTTCGGCGGCTCCTCTGCTGCGGGAATGCAAGTGGCCGCAAAACACGCGGATGTTTATCTCACATGGGGAGAACCCCCGTCCCAAGTTGCTTCCAAAATTGAGCAAGTCCGCAAGCTTGCCGCTCAACAAGGAAGAACCGTAACGTTTGGCATTCGCTTGCATGTCATCATCCGCGAAACCGAAAAAGAGGCGTGGAAAGCGGCCGAAGAAATGATCCGCCATTTGGATGAAAAGGCCATCCGCAATGCCCAACGTATTTTTTCCCGCTTTGATTCCGTCGGCCAACAACGCATGACCCGGCTTCATCATGGCAAAAAATCCAATTTGGAAATCAGCCCCAATTTGTGGGCCGGAATCGGACTGGTCCGGGGCGGCGCCGGCACAGCGCTGGTCGGGGACCCGCAAACGGTTGCCAAGAGGATCCGGGAATACGCCGATTTGGGAATCGAAACCTTTATTTTGTCCGGCTACCCCCATCTGGAAGAGGCCTACCGGGTTGCGGAATGGCTGTTCCCGGAACTGTCCCTTCCGGCCGGTTCTCTTTACTCCCGGCCGCACGCCGTGAGCCCGTTCGGGGAAATTGTGGCCAATCATCATCTTCCGCAAAAGAAAGGAGAGGTGAAATGAACACCAAAACCATCAGGCCTCATGCACGCAAATTTCACTTTCTCCTGTCTTGGCTGGTTCCGGCCCTGCTGATTGTGCTCTGGCAACTATTCAGCAGCATCGGCTGGATTTCCGACCGGACCTTGCCGGCACCCCTCACGGTGATTGAAGCGGCTGTCCGCTTAACCCGGTCCGGGGAATTGCTGCAGCACATTGCCGACAGCACGGTCCGCGCTCTTTTGGGATTGGGTATCGGCGGCGGAATCGGGCTGCTGCTGGGATTTTTAAACGGAATCTCCCGGGTGGCTGAAAAGCTTCTGGATTCCACGGTGCAAATGTTGCGCAACATTCCTCATCTCGCTTTGATTCCGCTTGCCATCATGTGGTTTGGCATCGGGGAAGAATCCAAATTATTTCTGGTTGCCCTCGGGGTCTTCTTCCCCGTCTATTTAAACACGTTTCACGGCATCCGCCACATTGATCCCGGATTGATTGAAGTGGGCAAAATCTATCAACTCACCCCCGGGTATTTTTTCTGGCACATTCTTTTGCCCAATGCGTTGCCTTCCATCCTCATCGGGCTCCGCTATGCCCTGGGAATCATGTGGCTGACCCTGATCGTGGCCGAAACCATCTCCTTTGATTCCGGCATCGGCTACATGGCCATGAATGCCCGGGAATTTATGCAAATGGATGTCGTGGTGTTAAGCATTCTGCTCTATGCTCTGCTCGGAAAAGCGGCAGACCTTTTGGCGAAAATGTTGGAGAACCGTTGCCTGAAGTGGCGGGAAACCCAATAACCATATGCAATCGCAGGAGGTGTTTCACCTGAACCGTCAACCTTTCGGAACCCGGCTCAACTTGAAAGACTTGCAAAAACAATACGACGGCCGTTTGATTCTGGATCACATCAACCTTCAAATCACCCCGGGAGAATTCATCGCCGTGGTTGGCCGCTCCGGCACCGGAAAAAGCACATTGCTCCGATTGATTGCCGGAATCGAAAAAACCAGCGGGGGAAAAATCATTCAAGACGGAGAATTCCTGACCGGAATCAATTCAGCGGCCCGCATGATGTTTCAGGAATCCCGCCTGTTGCCTTGGAAAAAAGTTTTCCAAAATGTTGCCCTCGGCATCCGGGACAAGCGCCATCGAAAAGAAAAAACCGAATTGATGTTGGAAAAAGTGGGACTCGATCAGTATAAAGATGAATGGCCCCGTATTCTCTCCGGGGGACAACGGCAACGGGTGGCGCTGGCCCGTGCCCTGGTCAGCCGCCCCCGCCTTTTGTTGTTGGATGAACCCTTGGGCGCTTTGGATGCTTTCACCCGGATCGAAATGCAAAAATTGATTGAAGAACTGTGGCAAGAACAAAAATTTACTGCTCTGTTGGTGACGCACGACGTCGAAGAAGCGGTGACTCTGGCAGACCGGGTCATCTTGCTGAAAGACGGCAAAGTCGCAACGGACATTCCGGTGACTCTTCCCAGACCCCGCCAAAGGGACGATGCGCGTTTCTCTTCCCTGACGGGCCGTATCCTGAAGGAAATCATGGACACTGCCCAACCCTGCCGGAACGAATCATCCGCATCTTCCCACTCCCCTGTGAATCCCGCAAACAAGCTTCCCGAGCCTTCGCGCTTATAATAAATATGCCAGACACAGCGTCTGGCATTTTTTATTTGCCAATCATTTACTTTTATTAACAATAAAAATAAAATTAGATTATCATTTTCATAAAGATTTTCTTTTAACAATATGTTATGATGCTAAAGGGTTTTTTGAGAATCCCTTCATAAAATGACCTGAAAGAAAGGAGGATCAACATGTCTCAACAAGAACAAGCCATATCCGCCAAGAAAATCCCTGAAACCAAAAAAGAGCATTCCATAGATTTTTCTTTACCGATTTGGAAGACGATGATCCCGTTTTTGATCCCGTTAATTTTTAGCAATGCATTGCAATCTTTAGGCGGAACGGTCAGCTCCGTTCTGATCGGAAAACAGTTGGGCGAAAATGCTCTGGCAGCCGCCAGTACGGTATTTCCGCTGACCTTCTTTTTGATCTCCTTTGTGATTGGCCTGGGAAGTGCCAGCTCCGTGCTCATCGGGCAAGCTTTCGGAAGCGGGAACACGGAGAAAATGAAAGAAACTGTCGGCACTTCACTCACTTTTAGTTTTATTTTGGGAGTCATATCTTTAATCATTGGTTGGTTATTTTCGGACCAATTGCTCTCCCTCATGGGAATCTCGGAGGAGATTAAAAACGATTCTTCCAAATTCATGCATGTTCTTTTTCTCGGATTGCCCTTTTTGTTTCCTTATGTGATTTACACCACCTTGTTGCGGGGAACCGGCGATTCGAAAACGCCCTTTTATTTTTTGATCATCAGCACATCCCTGACCATTTTGCTCACCCCCCTGTTTTTGTTCGGATGGGGCGTTCCGCAGATGGGGTTGGAAGGAGCGGCGCTGGCTCAAATCATCGCCAGCCTGGTGACGTTTATCCTGTTGATCCTTTATTTGTTCAAAGTGCGACACCCGCTTGCCTTGGACAGAGATACATTGAAAATGCTGAAATTGAACCCGCAAATTTTGCGATTGATGGTAAAAATCGGGTTGCCGACCAGTATCCAAATGGTTGTCATCTCCGTTTCGGAATTGGCCATTGTCACGTTTGTCAACCATTTCGGGGCAAAAGCCACGGCTGCCTACGGAGTCATTAACCAAGTCATCAACTATGTGCACATTCCGTCCATGAGCTTGTCGATCGCCGTGGGAATCTTCGGCGCCCAACTCATCGGGGCCAATCTTCAAGAAAAACTGACGGAATTAATCAAAACCACCGTATGGTTGAACTATGTGGTCGGCGGCTTTTTGACCATTCTCATCTATGTGTTCAGCCGCCCGATCCTGTCCATGTTCTTGACGGACCCGTCCACCATTGACATCACGCAAAAATCTCTGTTCTTCACCTTGTGGGCGTTCACCGTGCTCGGCCATGCGGTGATTTTATCCGGATTGATGCGCTCCAGCGGCACCGTTTTCTGGCCCACCACCATCATTATCGCAACCATCATTTTGGTGGAAATTCCATGTGCGTTTGTCTTCTCCCGGCTGTTTGGCTTATACGGGGTCTGGATGGCTTATCCCGTTTCCTATTTCGCCACACTCCTCGGACAATACATCTACTACCGGAAGTATTGGAAAGGGAAAAGACATCAACAATTCTTCGAACAGCCGGAACCGGCCAACGGATGACTTCTGCCAAAGAAGAGCCCGTGAATTCAAGATTCACGGGCTCTTTGTTTTTATTTCATTTCGCTTTTAAAACGCGGGAACAAAATGTTGTTTTCCAAATGAATGTGCTGGAACAAATCCGCTTCCAACCTCTCAAGCATGTGAAAGGTCAGTGCATATGTCCGGCACGCCCCTTCCGGCAGTGTGTACCCATTGGTAACCTCTCATTTTCTTGAGGAGCTCCCCGGCCTCACTGTACTCCGATTCCAAAACAAACATGTGATCACCGTGCCGAAGGACATTTCCGAAAAGGCCAAACGGGCCATTGAAAGAATGGTTTCCATCGGATAAACCATAAGCTGTTTTCAAGAACATCCGTGAAGCGGAAGCCACCCGGTAAAGACAGCCCCTTTTCCAGGCTGATTTCCGGCAAACAGATCCCCTTGGTGGGCATGAAGGATCCGTTTTGCAATCGTCAGTCCCAAGCCGGTTCCCCCGGTTTTGGGATTTCTTGATTTTTCCGCCCGGTAGAAGGGCTCAAAAACATGAGGCAAATCCTGCTCCGGAATCCCCGGTCCGGTATCGGTAACCGTAAAAACGACTTGATTTTCTTCCTTGCGCCATTGCACGCAGATTTCGCCTCCGGAAGGCGTGTAATAAAACGCATTGTCCATCAGATTAAGCACGGCCCGTTCCAGTAAATGTTTGTCCCCCCACACCAAACATTTTTCCGTTTGCCGCTGCACGCGAATCTCAATGTTTTTGGTTTGTGCGACCAGCCGGTAATGATCCATGATTTCGTCCATCCAATCACCAAAATCAAACGTCTCGCCCCGAACCGCGGCCGACGGCTCCTGAAATTCCGTCTTTGCGTAAGCAAACAGATCCGAGATCAACCGCTCAAGCTGTTCGGCTTTTTGCCTGCACACATGGATATATCTTTCCATTTTCTCCGGGGACCGGACCAACCCTTGCTCCATCCTCCATAAACTGCCCCGCAAAACAAACAGCGGCGTGCGCAGGTCATGGGCGATGGAGGAGATAAAAAAGCGGCGTTCTTCTTCCAATTTTGCCTGCCGGTTCAGCGACTCCCGGAGGCTGTCCCCCATCTTCTCAAATGCCGCCCGGACTTCTGCCACTTCCGTCAACCGGGATGCAGGCAGCCGGAAATCCAAATTCCCTTTTGCAATTTGTTTGGCGGCCAAACTCATGCCCGAAAGGGGCTTCAACACATATTTCCCCATCAGCCATCCAATGAGAAAAATCGTGGCAATGACCGCAAAAACGGCGGATAAAACCGCAAACACCTGCTGGTGGTCATACAAATACAGATGAACCACTCCCCGGACTTTTCCGTTTTCGATCACGGTCATTTGCCGGCTGTTCCATGGGTTGGGATGCAGGCGGCCCGTTTGAAAGATTTTTTGGCCGGACGGATCGGCGATGAAGACGGGAATCCCTGACGACGCATACTGGTTTTGAAAGGCTTGTTGCCACGCGGGATCTTTCCAATCATCCGCATGCTGCGTGATGTCCCGCATCATTTGGTCAGCCAAAGCCCTTTTGGACTCGGTTTGATGCGCCACGACCGGCTGAAGCACAAAATCCGTGATGGTGTAAAACAATCTCGGCAACAGCACCATGGCCAACAAACCGGAAAAAAGAAACTGGCGGATTCGTAACGTTTTCATGGTTTATGCTCCTTCAAAACGGTACCCGACTCCCCAAACATTGACAATCCATTTGGGATGATTGGGATCTTCTTCGATTTTTTCCCGGATTCTGCTGATATGCACAACCACCGTATGTTTGTCCCCCACCCCGTCCCAAAATTTCTCAAGCAATTGATCATAAGTGAACACTTGACGGGGATGTTCGGCAAACAGCAGGAGAATGTCAAACTCTTTCGGCGTCAGGGAAACGGGTTTGCCATTTACGAAAACCTCATGCGCCCAGACATCCAAGCGGAGCGGGCCATACCGGAGAACCGCTTTTTGCGGGGAAGCTTGTTTCCGGTAACGGCGAAGAACCGCTTTGACCCGGGCCACCACTTCCACCGGCGTGGCTGACTTGACAATGTAATCGTCCCCGCCAATTCCGAGCCCCCTGATTTTATCCATGTCTCCGTTGCGGGCGCTTAAAAACAAAATGGGAACATCATTGTTTCTCCGGATTTCGCGGCACAGTTCAAAGCCGTCCTGCCCGGGCATCATCACATCCAAAAGGATGCAATCCACCGGCACCTGATTCAACAGTTTAAGCGCTTGTCCCGCATCAAAGCCTTTTCCACCCGATAACCCTCATCTTCCAGAAAATCCTGCATCAATTCCACGATTTCTTTATCATCATCCACTACCAATATGGTCTCTTTCCTGTCCATGGCGAACCTCCATGCATCCAAAAATCAACTTCATCTTAACACAGCCACTCTGCCCGTTTGAAAAGACAAGCAATTCCTGATGGATTCGTGACCGGTCTGTGACTTTTTCACAAATTTATTTGTGATGAAAAAAATGTATCTTATACCCGTGCAAGGTAGTTTATCTGACCATTTCAATCAGAGAGGTGATCTTATGTTTTTAACCGTACACCCGGCAACCCATGCTCCCTTTTTTCCTTTTTTCATTTTTCCCATTGCATTCTTCTGCCTGCTGATCGCGGCGATTTTGATCTTCCGGTTCATGAACCGCCGTTCCGGTTGCCGCTCTCATTCCACCGGCATCCATCTGGAAGCCGAAGAAATTTTAAAACTCCGCTTGATCAATCATGAAATCAGCGAAGAAGAATACCTGAAAATGAAAGAACTGCTGAGGAAATAACCGACCGGCCGGCAGAACAAAAAAGGAGTCAGGAAACTTGCCCTGACTCCTTTTCTCATCAGAGAAACCATGCTACCGGTTCCCCGGTTCAAACGGAATTTCATTTTCAATGCCCCGTTTCATCTCTTCAATGGCTTTTTGTGATGATTCATCAAAGACAATGTCCCCGTCACCGGAGGCTGAAACCTCTTCCTTGACGGTCAAGGGAACATCCCCGGCATTGGGAACAAGGGTGTACCAATCGTGAACCGAATCGTAAACTGTGGCAAACAGGTAGATTTTCCCGGGGATCAACATCCGGTCCCCGTCAATAGTAAAGAAATCCCCGTTCTCATCATATCCGGCTTGTTGGTTCACCGTTACTTGGCCCACCGCTTTTCCTTTGAGGGTTTCGATCACTTGCACGTCAAACCGGGTTTCAGGAATGGCGCCCGTTGGGTTGCTCCCGGATTTTTCAACCACCTTGCCGATGAAAATATCGCTGGTAAACCCGGAAAGCTTTCGCGGGTCATCGATATCCGTCACATAAGAAGCGGCCGCATTGATCACTTCGGGCTCCTGTTTGGAAAAATGTTGATACGCGACGATCACACCGGTGAAAAGAAACAGCAGTGACGCCGCCACGAAGACATAGCGCTTTTTCATCTTAGTCCCTCCATTTGGCATAATAATCTTGCCGGTCATGGTGAGTCGGTGTGTTATAGGGGTTACAGGTGGAACATTTATACATTAAGATTTTCCGGTAGCTGTATTCTTCATGATCCCCCAAACCCAGAGCATGCCCCATTTCATGGGCGGCCACGCGGGCTTGAACGGGTGTCGTATACTTGTCCATGTAATAGATATTCAAATGAATGGTATCCGCTCCGGATTTCGGCGTGTACAGCCCGTCCCAGCTTGCCGTGGAGTAATTGGCATCATAAAAGATCAAATCCGGTGAGCTTGCCGGATAAATGGATATCGTCGTCAGCTGGTTCCAGGCATAATCCGCATGATCGACCGCCTTCAGATACCGGGAAGAATTTTTATATCGAATCGCTCCATTTTTCACCGAATCCGAGTCAATGTAATGAGCTGCATATCCGCTCGGAAACAAGCCGAAAAACACCGTCAAAGCCAGAAGCAAAAGAAAGGTGATTTTTTTCAATCCATGAACCTCCTGCTTGTCCATCGATGATCTAATGTGATTTTATCATAAAAATATTCTAAATATAAATAAAAATATATCCACCTTCAATGATGTGTTCCTTTTCCTGTTCAAAATCCGGCTGTTTCCGGCTCATGGTTCATTTTTCTTCCTATAGCTCCATTTCATGATCTTCCGCAAACGCTCCCCATTTTCCTTTAAACAGTCCGTCCACCAATAAACATCGTCTTGACTCCGACGGCTCTTCATGTATCATACATGTATTCCAATCAAATCTTGGCAGAAAGGGAGAACAAGGATGTCCGATCACACCAACCCTAGAAGAATCCTTTTGGATTTGGCCGTGACGTTGGATGGTTTTATTGAAGGGAAAAATGGAGAAATTGATTGGTGCATCATGGAACCGGATATGGACTTCATTTCCTTCCTGAATCAAATCGACACGATTCTGTTTGGCAGAAAAAGTTATGAAATCTGGGAACAATACCGCCCGCACGCCGAAGCACCGGAGATGGAAAAAGAAATTTGGCAACAGATTCAACGCAAAAAGAAAGTTGTCTTCTCCCGGACACGGACGAAAACCGGCCCGCAAGCAACGTTCATCCATGGCCCTCTTTATAAAGAAGTCATGAAAATCAAAAACCAGCCCGGCAAAGACATTTGGCTGTATGGCGGCGCCGATCTCATCGCCTCGTTCATCGATTTGGGGCTGGTGGATGAATTCCGGTTGTCCGTTCACCCTGTTGTTTTGGGAGAAGGAAAACCGTTATTTACCGATTTGAAAAAGCGGCTGAATTTAAAACTGGTGCAAACCCGGACGTTTTCTTCCGGTGTGGTGCAACTGATCTATCATCCAAAAGACAAATAAAAACCATACGCTTAAAAGCGTATGGTTTGGATTGGGTTTTGTCATTTTTCCGCGTGAATGGTGATATGCCCGAACGTTTCGGTTTGGTTAAACAATTTAATCATAAAAGAGAGCCTTTCTTTGGCCTCCCCGGACTTCGCCGCATTTTGCAAAATCTCAATGGTTCGGTCCCACCCCTCGTCATACAGGAGACCATCCAGGGTTAACAGGGTCATCTCCCCTTCTTTGAATTCCACCTTGGAAAAGGGGGTTTGGGCATAGATGCCCTCCCATTTTTTCCGGTCCAATGGTCTGACGATCAAATTCAATGCATGATGCAACAGCTTGACAACAACCGGGTTGTCCGGCAAGGGAACATCCATGATATGTTTCACCATTTTCAACATTTCTTCGGTCGGCTGCCGTTTGATCAACAAATCGTGGGTTCCCAGTTTGCCGCCTTTTTTCAAAACCCGGTAATACTCATTCAAAGCTTTGATTTTATCCTGATCAGGCAGCATTGTCAGCATGGCCTCATTGATCACACCATCAAACGTTTCATCCGCAAACGGCAAATCTCTGGCATCGGCCCTTTGCAGGGTGATTAAATGCTCCACCCCCGCCTGTTTGATATTCTTTTCCGCCTTTTTCAAACTGTCTTGATGAAGGTCCACGCACACAATGCGGCAACCGTATGTTTTGGCCAGATGCACCGCCGTGGTTCCCATGTTTCCCGCAACTTCCAAAAGACAGGAATGTTCATCCGGTTGCAGATGATCGATGATTTTCTGTGTTCCCCTTCTTCCCCCGGGCCGGAGAACCGTTTTTCCCAGACTTGCCAGAAACAGATGCCCGGGCAGTTTTGCTGTTGGTGCCGGCATTTTTTCACCTCGTTTTATTTCCTGAACCTTGATCAGGAGGTGTCCTTTGCCTTTATCTTAATTAAATGGATTGTGCCCTTCCGTTAAATCCATCACACTTGTCTTCCCGGGATTCCTCCGTCCGGGTTGACCCGAAGACCCGCTTTCTCTATGATGGGGAAAAAGAAAAACTCCCGCTTGGGATGGGGTGATCTTATGTGCGGACGCTTTTCGCTGGCCATGGATTTCAACCTTTTACAAGAAAAATTCGGGTTCACGTTTCCCGATGAGTGGAACCCGCGATACAACATTGCTCCCAGCCAACCCGTCCTCACAGTGACCCGACAGGGAAACCGCCGTGTCGGACAACCCATGCGAGGGGGCTGGTTCCCTTTTGGGCCAAGGATCCCAAAATCGGCTACAAAATGATCAATGCCCGCGCGGAAACCTTGGACGAAAGGCCTGCTTACAAGCATCCTTTCCGCAAACAACGCTGCTTGATCCCGGCGGACGGCTTTTATGAATGGAAAAGAAGCGGAAAAACCAAACAGCCTTACCGGTTTCAAATCAAGGGCGGGGAACCGTTTGCTTTTGCCGGGCTGTGGGACCAATGGAAACAAGGAACAGACTTTTTGTATACCTGCACCATTATCACCACCCGGCCCAATGCCCTCGTCAAAGAGGTGCACAACCGGATGCCAGTCATCCTGAGGGAAGACGACTATGAAACCTGGCTGGATCCGGAAATGAACAACCCCGTTGTTTTGCAGTCACTGCTTGAACCTTATCCGGAAGAACAAATGGAATCCTATCCCGTGTCACAACGGGTCAACTCCCCCAAAAACGATGATCCGTCCCTCATCGAACCGGCTGTTCAGGGATAAGCCCCAGCAAACATAAAAAACCAGGGATGGTTTCCCTGGTTTTCGTTCGCTTTGCAAGCAAACATTAATCTTTCTCTTCTTTGTCGTTACTGAATGCATAACCGGCTCCGCCCAAGCCGGCGCCAATGGCAACCCCGATCGCCATCCAAAGCCCCAGGTTATCCATGGCCAACCCAATGCCGACGCCGATGGCAACGCCAATCGCCATGCCGAAACCCATTGACTTTCCCATTTTGTTCTCTTGGTCCTTTTGATCTTTGGTCATGTTGTTACCTCCAATGGAAAATATACCAAACCATCATACCGCTATGTATATACCCGAAAAATAAGATATTGAACCATATAAGCATCCATACCCTTAATCATCCCATTCATCCACCCATCCGCAAACCCAATTCCACGCATGGATGCGTTCATAAGCGACCAACAGGTCAAATGGAAGCGTTTCTCCTTTTTCATAAGCTTCGGCCTGTTGGTGGTAAATTTGCAAATGCCGCTCCAGCATTTGTACAATCTCTTCCACCGGGCGCAAACGGGCTTTCCTGATAAAGGCTTCCAGGGAATCTCCCGGCATCGGCAACACATCCTGCATCACGGTGCCGTCACACCGGTCGACCGGCGGTTCCAGGGATTCAACCAAATCGAGGCTCCATAACATCGCAAGCAAACCTTCGATACGCCACGTCAAAAGATGCGATTGCAGGGCTTGTTGCTTCCACCGGATTTCTTCCGGGGAGAGACCTGAAACCGGAATCCGGAAAATCTCTTTCTCCTGCTGGCTCAAATGTTCCCACAACCCCTCTTCGTGTGCCCATTTCACCACCTCTTCCGGCGCATGATGAAAAATCACGCCCTGCAACAAATGAAGCTCCAAAGCCCGCCGGGCCACATCCTCCGCCGGACGCACGCTCACTTCCCTTCTCTTTGGCTCAACCGGGAAACCGAAGATCATCACCGCACGCTCCCCGCTTGGATCCATCACGACTTGTTTCTGCGTCTCCGCCATTGGCCAACCCCTCTCTCTTCTAAAAATTCACCCATGCCATTTTAACAAAAAACATTTTATATTCCATCAACTCCATTTTCGAATTCATAAATTTACTGGAATCCTTTCACCATTATGATAAAATCGATCCAAGCTCAATTGAAAAAAGAGAGGGAGTGGGAGTATGAATCAACACGATCGCAAGGATTCCAACCTTCGACACGAAACCTTGGTCACACATTCCGATGACAGCATCACAAATGACGGAACCGTCTCTCCGGCCATTTATTACTCGGCCACCTTCGTCGCAGAAAACGCCGAAGCATTTGCCGATATGGCAAACACCCCCCGCCATCCCCGGTACTATACCCGTTACGGCAACCCGGTTCACGAACGGGTCATAAAGATCATGTCGGAGCTTGAAGGAACCGAAACCGCATTGGTGACCGGCTCCGGGATGGGAGCAATTGCCACCACCCTTCTCTCGCTGGTCCGTGCCGGAGATCATGTGATCGCACAAACCCGGCACTATATGAGCACTGCCAAAATCATGGATGAAATGCTGCCGCGATTCGGGGTGGAGGTCACCGTGGTGGAACAAGCAGACACCGCCGCTTTTGAAGAAGCCATCCGGCCCAACACCAAACTGATCATGGTGGAAACCCCCGCCAATCCCACCTTGGTTGTCACAGACCTTGAGGCGGTGGTTAAACTGGCCAAGTCCCGCGGCATACTTGTCGTTTGTGACAACACCTTTGCTTCTCCCATCAATCAGCGGCCGCACGATTACGGGGTGGATGTGGTTGTGCACAGCGCCACCAAATATTTGGGCGGGCACCATGATCTCACCGCCGGGGTCATCTGTACGAGCAACGAATTGGCGGAACAAATCTGGCAAACCCACCTTTCCCTCGGCTCCGTGCTGTCCCCCATGGATGCCTGGCTTCTGCTGCGGGGACTGCGCACGCTTCCGATGAGGATGAAACAAATCAACGCCAATGCGCTGGCTTTGGCTGAGTTCCTGGAAAACCAGCCGCAAGTGGAAAAAGTGTTTTACCCCGGCCTCCCCAGCCATCCGCAACATGAACTCGCCAAGCGGCAAATGAAAGGCTTCGGGGCCGTCATCGCTTTTTCCATCAAAGGCGGTTATGAAGAAACCCGGCGCTTTGTCTCTTCATTAAAAATCTCCCGGCATGCCGTCAGTTTGGGCGGTGTCGACTCCCTGGTCGTCCATACGGCCGCCATGTGGGCAGGAACGATGACCGAAGAACAAATGCGGACCTCCGGCATCCAACCAAACTTTGTCCGCTTTTCAACCGGCATTGAACATATCGAAGACCTCAAAGCCGATGTCAAACAAGCCTTGCAATCCATCTGACCAAAGCATAAGGCAAAGGGAAGTTCCCTTTGCCTTTTGTATAAACATTTGATTTTCATCTTGTGCAATCGGGACGATTAAAAGGGGAAATCCCCTTCATATATAACGCCAAATATAGCGGAAATGTTCCACTGAATCATTTTTGCGCAATCAAGTTCAACAATTCTTCTCTTTTCATCTTCTTGTCTCTGCCTGCCGGATGGTTTTTCATCAGGTATTGTTTTAATCGCTCGGCCCATTCTTCTTGGTAGCCGTCTACTTTTTTTATTTCTTCCATAAACACCTCATCGATAAATTCATCATGTGCGATATTAACGGTTTGAGGACAATGATTTAACTCACCATCATAAACATAGGCTTGTCTTGTGGCACAGGCTGCTGCATACAATACACAGTCAAACACTTGCTTTACTTGGGGATCACCTGAAACCGGCATCTCACAGTCGATTTCTTCAATATAGACAACAAATAACCCTTGATCTTCATCGTCTTCTAACTGGTCATACAGTTCGTCACCACGATACTTCTTTCCCTCCACCCATTCCCAGCACATATTCATCGTTTCTCTGATTTGAGAATACCATCGGTAATTGACCAATTTATCAATTACTCTCTCTGTCAATGTTAATACGAATGCCACTTTCGCATCGTCATTTACATAATTATACCAATGCATTCGTTAACCCTCCGTATCAAACAATGATAATATTTATACCATTTCTCTATCTTTTTACTATGAAGAAATGTTTTCTTTAAGCTTCTCCTCCCTCTGAGATTTCAGATGCAATTAATCCCAAGAGGTTACCAATGGCTGCTTCCAAGAAGGTCATTTTGTTTTAATTTCCCTTCCATTCAGGGCCATGCTGATCACAAATGATAAAGCCATATCACTGAGCACGGCACACCTCCCATGATGGAACAAAGATACATCAAGAAACCCAAGAAAACAGCCCGCTCCTTTCAACCGGAGCGGGCTTCTACAAAGACAAGAAATGGTGCAACAAATGACCCATTGAATCCTTTTTTATGCAATCAAGTTCAACAACTCTTCTCTCTTCATCTTCTTGTCACTTCCTGCCGGATAATGTTTCAGCAGGTATTCCTTTAAACACTTAGCCCATTCTTCTTGATACCCGACTGTTTTTACTATTTTTTCCATAAATTCATCTATCGTCCTATCACTTTCACCTTCAAGAGATTGCGGCAGATATTCTTTTTCATATTGATAGGCTTGCCAGCACGTATAACACACTGCATCCAATACACATGCCCAGACTAATTTTACTTGGGGACTATATACTTTATCGCTCTCATATGCCACCCCTTCAATAAAAATCAATCCTTCCTCATCTTCGTTCTCCACATTCTCATAAAGATCATCACCATGATTCTTCTTCTCTTCCACCCATTCCCAACAAGCATCCATCGATGTCCTCACTATTGGATACCAATCATAATTCTCTATTGGATCAAGAACTCTCTCTGTCAATGTTAATAAAAATGCCGCTTTCGCATCCATATTTACTTTTTTATACCATTCCATCTCTTATCACCTCCGATCCATGGGGGTTGTCACGTTGAATCTTATATCTCACCAGATATTTTCATAAAATATCAGCTGCAAATCAGAGTGATGTTTTTCGCAGTCATCCCCTCTAATAAATCCCCCCACTATATAATGGAAGGAAACATTATTCAAGAACTATTCGTCATCAACGTATAAATAATAATTTTCTTTAGCATCCAGCTTTCGTAAAAAATCTTCGAGGGATTCCGCAATGATCACCCCTGCATAATCAACCGGATGAATTCCTTCTCTTG
>NZ_JAECVV010000005.1:0-234801 GCF_016055145.1 Thermoactinomyces sp. CICC 23799 | reverse complement strand
CTGTGTAACTGTGGTTTGAACTGTGAAATGAACTGTGCTTTAACAAAATAAAGAATCCCACAGCCAAAAATGGCCATGGGAAAGGGTTTGATGATTTCAGAATATCAGCTTTGGAAATCATCAAAATCTCTTTAATCAATTGCTTCTGTGCAATTAGGACGATTAAAAGGGGAAATCCCGCTTCATATATTACGCCAAATATAGCGGAAACGAACCCATAAGTATCCTAGTATCCTACCACTCATCCCATTTCAATGTATCATCAAGTTTTCCTGTTTCAAAGAAATATTTAAAAGCTTGAATCATAGGATCATATTCCACCAACAATTCCTTATTATAATCCATCCCCACTCCTTGGTTCGTGATCATTTCAAATTCTTCATCTCGTGTTTGAACCTCGGGATTTGCCAAACAATATTGTTTACGATAATCAAATTCTACTGGGAAAAATATTACTGCGTACAGTCGACGGCCATCGATTTCATTTCCCCCGGTGACGGTCATATCACCAATATCCGGGTTGGTTAAATATAAAGTATCAAAGTAATCACGACCCACTTGATCTCCATCAACTTGATCCAAGTAACTTTTGATTTGTTTCCAATCCGGATTTTTAATCTTTTCTTTCCCGCCACCTGGCTTGAAAATAGTTAGTTCCCATTTACTCATAATAACACCCACCTCACCTTATAACATCCCAAGAAGTTCTTCTTTTTACAGGATCGGGTTTTATTATTCTAACTCCATCAGGTGTTATAACCTTTAACTCATCTAAACCTACTTCTTCAACCATTTGCTTAACACCATTACTTATATCACAATAGTTGCATAAAGGTCGATCAACGGCCATAACGCAATGCTTTAATTTGAGATTCAAGTTCCAAAATTATCCCCCCTATTAATTATTCGGTAAGAGGGCAATATTTTGCGTGTTAAGCACACACATTTAATACAATCACATTCTGTCAAACAATTACAGGATTACTCCTGTTTTACTTTGACACTAATTCATCATTTTCTGCGAATATATAATTGAAGCACCTACAACTAATTAACGTTCCCCGAAACAAAAAACTACCCTCTGTTGGGTAGCTTTTTTTGTGCAATCAACCTAATATAATCCTTTAGTTATGCTTTTCTTTTCAACGTCGATCATTTCAATATAACGCCTCAAGGTTTCAACACGTTCATGCCTGGTATGTTCCATAATAACAAGTGCATCTAATCCTTGTTCACGGGCATGAGTAACAAAGCCTCTCCTCATTGAATGACCAGAGAAAAGCGATTCATCCAAACCAGCTCGCTTTGCTCTTTTCTTAACAATACGGGCAATAGAAGCTGGATGAATACGTTCGCCTAATTTATCTCCTTTCCCAATGCTTCGAAACAAAGCACCTTCTGTTATCCCGCTTTTCCTGATCCACTTCCCGACCAGGCGGACTGGGCAAATATGTTGATTCTTCCCATAAGCTATGTGTAACCACTTCCCCTCCCCTGTTTGGTCCGTTTTCGACTTTGGTAAATAGAGGAGAAGTCCGGAATCTTTGAAATGTATATCCTCTATGTTGATTTGCGCTATTTCCGAGCGTCTGAGCGCTCCGGCAAAGCCCAGGCTGATAATTGCCGCGTCCCGATAATCTGCCAATCTTTCCCCTTTAATCTCACTTAATATCATCATTTCAATTTCAGGAGTTATGGCTCTTTTTTGCATTGGCGCGGTCCCCAAACGTCGCTGGATTCCTTTTACAGTATCGTCCACTCTTTTCCCTTTTGTCGGGTTTGGTATCAACTCCCCTTGCTCTTCGGCTCTTTCTTGGATATAACCAAAAAAATCCCGAATAGCAGACAAATGGCGTAACACCGACGAGGCTTTCAGCGGCTTATACTTCTTCCCTTTCTTTGCTCTTTCCTCACTAGTGAGATAAGAAAGATAGTTGCAGATCATTTGTTGTGTCACTTGTCGGCAGTGATCAGTCTGACGCATATCCAGTCCATATTGTTCAATCATATATTCATTAAACAATTTCATGCTGTGTCGATAATTGGCCAATGTATTTTCTGACTTGCTGGCTTGCATATACTCCAAAGCCAGATCGGTCAGCGGAACTTCTTTCACATCTGTAGAAAGCTTTGACTGATCCGCCAGCATGATTTCATTTTCCATTTATATACCTCCCCGGCTCTTTACGTTCTATAATCTACATTATAGTACATAAAAATCGAGGAGGTACATTATTTCTTTTCAAGAGGGATAACACGAAAATATACGAAATTAATATTAAAGGAGGCGAATGTTTATGAACCAATATGTTTTCATATCTATCTTAAGTGCATCTGTCGCCTTAATCTCTGCAGTTTTTGCGTTTTCGCAAGCCAAAGCCTCTAAGAGATCAGCAGAAGAAGCTAAAGAAAACCTAGAACGCCAAAAGCAATAACCCCGCCCAACAAGGCGGCTTTTTCTTTATAAAAAAACCGGGAGAACTACATATAGAGAGAGAAGAGAGGGGACGCACCTCCATATTTTTTAGTTACTCCCGGTTATTAGCGATATAAAAAAGCGGCTCTTATGGCCGCTTTCCCCTTTGCAGATGACTTACAAATTGGGGGAGGAGTTTTGGAATGGAATAGATTCAAACTGATCCATTTAATGTACCTTTTATTAGGTACTATCATAGTACCACGTTTTACCCTAAAAAAACGCTCAAAAAACGCTCAAAAAACGCTCATTCGATCCTTACAACCTTTTCAATGGGCACATTTAAGTATTTGCATATGCCGGCAATCGTCGAAAGCTGGACCGATTCGCCTTTCCTAAATTTGGCCGCAGTTGGTTTTGATATCACTTTTGCATTGACCAAATCAATAAGTTTCCCTTTCTTTTCCTCCAATGTAGCAAAAAGCGGATCATATGATATCAAAATATAAACCTCCCTCAAATCAAATTTAAAACTATAGCGATCTTGTCAATTGCCTTTGCTTTAATCCTTCGATATTTGGCCGGACTAATACTTAATTCTTCGCAAACCATAATTACACTTAATTCTTCGAAATAAGTTTTCCTTATAACCTCCTTTTCATCCTCGTTTAAAACAGATAATGCCTTTTCTATTTGATCGATCTTCTTTCTTCGTTCTGCCCGTTTTAGACCGTAACTTTCTGTAGATGATCCATTGGCTGAGGACATAACCCCTTCTTCCCCATAAATCGGGACACAGGATGGGAACAGTTCCCACCCTTGTAGCGATTTTTTCAAAGGTATATATTCACTTAAAAGCTCTTCAACTTTTTTCCGATATTCAGGCTTTCTCCATTTTCTTGCCGCTGCTCCCATCCTGACCCCTCCTGATATGTTATAATGGTTATTGGATTAACTACAGTGCAGCCCGTTGTTTTGGGCTGCTCTTTTTGTTTATGCACCTTTTTCACACAACCTATCCCAAAGCTTTTTATAAAACTCATATTCACCTTTCTTCTTAAGTTCTCGTACTATTTGCGATAACGACTTTGACGATCTATTTAAGGCCATACCTAAACGGGATGGTCCATCATATTCATAGAACTTACAGATATACGCAAGTTCTTTGGTTGTATACTCTTCAGTTCTGTATCTGCTCATGCTCTTCACTTCTTCCCCCGCAAAAAAGAGATATCTATTTCACAGAACCACCCATTGCCCTTTCGGATTGTCT
Source organism: Thermoactinomyces sp. CICC 23799 (assembly GCF_016055145.1). Lineage (NCBI taxonomy): Bacteria > Bacillati > Bacillota > Bacilli > Caryophanales > Thermoactinomycetaceae > Thermoactinomyces > Thermoactinomyces sp. CICC 23799. The sequence goes on along the minus strand of NZ_JAECVV010000005.1, from coordinate 231,112 downwards.
TGTAGCCCGCGTTTTTGATCTGTTCCATTTCCGATTCGCTTTCGGTATAGATAGTGACCAGGTCCCCGTCAAATCTCATTTAATTTCGCCTCCTGGATCTCTATTTCTGCCCGCTCTGCTTCTTTAGTTGTTACCTTCCGTTTTTCAACAATTAATCGCTTCACCTGTCTGTCATCTATCCAAGCGATTCCATTCAAACCATCCAGCCAAGCCTTAGCCAAATTATCAATATCGCCAGATCGCCCGTAGATATAGGCAGTTCCAATCACAACAACATCTCCAGTTATCTGTTTTACTCCTGCCGCTTTTGCGCACCATCCAATATGGTTTTTATATGCCAAATACCTGCCGGCTGCCTTTTTGACGAACTTTCCGCGTCGGGTCATCCTTACAGCCGGGATCGGATGCCCAGGTACTGTGAATTTCATTGTTTCTCCTCCCTCTTCATCAGCCGCCCACAACCACAAATGACGACTACAGCCGGGATGTCTATTTCAATCGTCTTCTCGCATCGAGGGCAACGATAGACAATGCCTTTCTTCCTTTTCCTACGTTTTGGTTTAGCCAATATCGGGTCCTCTTTAGATTCAGTTCCAAACAAATCGATTTGTACAAATCCTGCCGGCAAGCTCATCCTCTCTCTTCATCCCCTTCTCGATATATCGTTTTTACAACCATCTGATCTGCATGGATTTTAAGTTTTGCCTCAAGTTCTTCAATAAGCTTTTCCGTCTTCAACAAGTCCTCCGCTTCACCGATTTTTTCGCCCTGATACCAAATCTCAAATCGTTCAACTTGCTCAAATCGGAAACTCATCCTCTCCGCCTCCTCGTTTAATAGTCCCCGTCCCAAATAACCTTAGCAAAAGGCTGATCCACTTTGATTTTCTCTAAAACGATGGGCTGTTCAAAAGGAGAAAGGCCGTGTTTCTTGATTTCTTCCGCCACCATCGCACGGGCTATCTCTTCTGACTCTGCCAAAACTAACGTCATACCTGGTCCGATAAAGTGAGCATCATGTGTTGCTAGAAACAATTTCATTTCTTTTTCTCCTTCCCCAGATGCCTCCAGGACGTTCGGGTAAGTTTCCTTTCACCCATTGGTCCATGATATACATGATCACTTCATTTTCTGGCCGTCCAAGCGCCTTGGCGATGTCTTCGTATCCGTACCCCTGCTCCCAAGCGCGTTTTAACTCTTCGAAATCCCTCGGATGTTGCCAGCCAAAATTCCAGTCAAGACAAGCAATATAGTTAGGTTCACTTTGAGCGGGACGGCCCCGGCGTTTTGCTGCTCTATTCATGAATCTCACTCCTTAACTCATGTGCCCTCCTGCAAAGCTCGTTATAAAGTCTCATCCCTTTTGCATAGTCTTCAGGTTTTATCAAAGGATTTTCTAGGTATTCAGCGCCTTTAACGATCCGCTCCAAAAGAGCGAAATACTCTTTTTCAATTTCCATGTTGTTCACTCCTCATCAAGCTTCGGAAGATCAACAAAATGCTGGTAAGCGCCAAAAAATCCGTAACGGAAACGATTTACTCCAACGTCACGCCCTTTGGCAATGATGGATTGGATGACTTTTGCTCCTAATGCATCGGGTCCCGGATCTGTGTCTTCTGGGTCCTCCCAAAGGAACTCCACAACATCAGCGTCCTGTTCAATGTCTCCCGATTCGCGAAGGTGTTCCAGCGAAGGTTCAATTGCTTTTTTTCCTTCACGGTTCATTTGTGCCAGGAGGACAAAAACACAATCCAGTTCCATCGCCAAACGCTTGGCCGCTTGTGTAACCTGCCCAATTGCCTGTTGACGGCTCATCCCCGGCGGCTGGGGGATATTCATGATCCCAAGATAATCAACAAAGATCGCAGCAATTTGGCCATTTTCCCTCTTTGCCTGGCGTGCTGTGGCTGCAATTTCCTCAATTGTTACGTTTTTGCTGTCTGCGATTCGGATCGGCAAAGGAGCGATTTCCTTTCTGTAAACCTCACGAGCAATTTTCTTTTCATGGGGTGTCAGCTTTTTTAAGCGAAATGTATTCATATGAATCCCGGTCAGGGACGCCATCATCCGATTAATTAACGCAGTCCTCTTCATCTCCTGTGACCAGACTAGGCATTGACCCTTGCCTTGGGAAGCAATCCCCCTCAACATCTGAAGCATCTTGGCAGTTTTACCAACCGATGGCCGAGCAGCCAAGACATAAAGCCAACCGCGCCCAAGACCACCAATCCATTCATCAAAATTCTTGAATCCTGTTTTGATAAAATCATCTTCCTGATCCAGATAATCAAAGTACTCGTCTTCTGCATTTTCTAAATGGATTAGATCCGTTTGGCTCTCTGGGCGAATGGACCCGGCTAACCTCTCCACTTCTTGAAACATCTGTTCTAAATCGTCATACGGCTTCTCGGACAAGGCTGCTATTTGATGACCGATATCTGTCGCACGGCGTTTGATTGCGTTTCGCCGAACGATGTTCGCGTGATATTCCACGTTGGCCGTTGTGATTACCGTGTTTAACAACTCGCGTAAATAAAGAACACCACCGATCTCGTTCAGTCTTTTATATTCATCAAGCTGCGTTGTCAGCGTGACCAGGTCTATTTTTTGGTCTTTTTTGTACATGTGCTTTATTGCGGACCAGATAAGCGAGTGAGCCGGGTCCTTAAAATCTCTTGGCTCCAACCAGTGGACTTTGTCGATGGCCATCGAATCCATCAAAACTGAACCGATGACGCTTTTTTCCGCTTCCATACTCATTGATTAGCTCCCCCATCTTCTTTTTTTCAGTTCAGTCAGGGTAACACGACCCTCCAGATAATCCCTAAGTAAATCCTTGTGCTTCATAGGATGAAGACCCGTCACCTCTATAAACCTTTGTACTTTCATTTGCTTGTCCCGTTCAGCCAAGCGTTTCCGTTCAAGTTCTTCCTCCCGCCTTTGCTTTTCTTCCCAGTAAGACATCGGTTTTTCTGGCATCTTTATAACTTTCCGGTTCATCTGAGCTTGCAAGGTGTCAAATTGTTTTCTCAGCTTGCCAGGAGATAAGATATTTGCCTGCCAAAAGCTGTCGGAAGTAGACCAATCAATGACATCCTTAATCTCTTGTTTGGTGCGCTTATCAAGCTCATGAATCTTTCTGAAATCATCAGCCCATCTGTTCAGATCATTGGGAACTTTTGCATTAGGCTTCCAAGAAAGGACCCTGTCTTTGAAGTAGATTGCCATTTTCATATAAGGGCTATCGTCGTCGTAAATGCGTTTTGCGCGTTTACGAGGATTTTCTTTTTTCTTCTCATTCTTATCATTCTTGTTTATGTCCGTTGATTGTTTCTCAAATGGGTGTTCATTGTTACCCTCTTCGTTTTTTGATTGGTAAACTTCCCAATTTATAACGCTTATTAATGTGTAACCATTGTTACCCCTAAGTGCTGTTATAGTTATCATTTCCTGCTGTTCCAACCACTTTAGAATAGAACGAATCGTTTTCGGGTTTGGTTCCTTCCACTTGCGGCCCTCATACCAGCCGACTCCTTGTGCAATTTGCCTGATAGATGTCATATGTTGCCCCTTTAATATCTTTTGCTTGCCGCCATCCCTCATTGGTATATGGCTTTCTTCATGATTCACCTTGTATTTAATCCATTGCCAAACTCGATGATATAAAGGCGGCATTAACCAAATATCACTGTCGAGTTCTTGACGATAATCTTTGATCCATCCTTTCACGTTTAAACCCCCATCAGTTCCGTTGTGAAAGCCGGATAGGCTACCCTACATCTTTCAAACCAGGAACCGGGGCAGTTAAGCCCCGACGATTATTTGTTTTGAACCACCAATTCTTCCGGGAATACGTATTTGTGATCCTTCACTTCAACGACGGTCAAATCCATCTCATCAACCACGGTGATTTCAGGGGAAATTTTCCGCATAAAATCGGTATACTTCAGAGCACCCTCCATAGTTTCAAAACTCCTTAGCGATACTGCTCCGAATTTCGGGTGTTTGCAGTAGACTTTAAACATGTTGCATCTTTCCTTTCACTTCAATTTCGTTTTCGAAGACAAGACCAAAGCGATCGGTAACAAACACCGTTTCTCCCTGATGACGGTACAAGTCTGTGATTTTCGTCTGTTTCCCCTTCTCAGTTTTCAAAAGGTCACCAACTTGGATTTTCCCAGCCGGTTTTGTAGAATAAAAAGTATAATTGACCATTTTGTTTGCTCCTTTCTTCGGGGCTGAGCTTGCAGCCCCGTTTTGTTCAAAATGCATCCTCATCTTCGATAACCATTGCTTCCCATTCTTTTTTTCTTATCTCGATTTTTTTTCTACATTCAGTCAGTGCTGATTCGGCGCAATCTATTGAGCAATAATGTTTTCTTATCATGTCTGTGTAATAGGACCCGCCATTGTAATATGGTGTCTGCATTGTTAACCATCCCTCAGGCAAATCCACATCCCAAGATTCAGTGTCTAGAGATGCAGACATATCCGTTTTTACAATCTCACCGCAAAAATCACATTCGAAATAGAACCCTTTTGCCATTTTTTCTCCTCCCCTTTTGATCGGGCTTATGCAGCCCCGTTTTGTTCTTCCTTTAATTCCTTCATGGCTTGCAAAATGCTATATGCCCATTCCAGATCATGAAGCAAAAGTGCTTGTTCCATCTGTTGATACAAAGTGTCCATATCCATCAGTTCCCACCTCCTTGCAAGTACTCAATCACCCGGCTTGCTTCTGCTGAAGTAAGGTCTTTCTTGCTATCCTTGCCGGTTAGTTCTTTCACCACTTTGTCACGCTCTTCATCAGTCATCCCTTTGCTAGATGCGATCGCGCAGATGGCATTGATCTGTTTTTGGCTTGCTGGTTTATCGCTGATTACCTGGCTTGATTGTTGATATCGCGTTTGCCGGGCCGGCTGTGCTGCTGGTTGCTGCAAATCCATATCCTCTACATCCTGAGTGAAGAGCCCGCTGGCCCCGGTTGCCTAGAGAGTAGCTCCCACAAGCGCCCGCTTGATGGCCATCTTTTGGAGTGTGTTAACGATTGTGAAGGGGTCCTGATTCTGATATTTCTTTTCCTTGCTATTTGCGGACCCTTCGCATTCGGCTACTACGAATCCCGGATGATTTGGATGAGTAATTTTCACCCGGTAGTGGTAGAAGAAAAACCCTTTCTCCCAATCCTCAACCTTGTTCACACATTCAACCTCATGGCCCAATCCGAAAAATTGCAGGAGACGTTCAGCTCCAGGTTTGAGCAAAGACGGCTTAGGAGTGCCGGGAATCGTGTCGTAGTCGATACCGTGACGCATTACTTTTTTGGCGAGTGCATACATTTGTTTGAGGTTTTGCGATGCAAGATCCACACTTTGTGCCACAGATGGGACATATTCGATCACTTTCGGTTCCTGTTCGTTTTCAATCACTTGCAAATGGTTTTCCATTCTCATCACTCCTCGCTTGTGTTATAATTTTTTTAGGTGTTTTTTGTTTAGTGCCCGTCGTTGATTCGGCGGGCATTTTCAATCCTCGAAACTTTCCCCATTTCTCCGCGCCTATAGGATTTAGCGTTCCATACCAGATCCCGTCTTGCATGATCTTGAATTTCAGTAATAATCGGCCATCATCAGTCACCTCAACCGCTTCACCAATGTATCTGTGGTGTTTTTCCATTGTTTCACCTCCTTTCAATGGCGATCTGCCATATCAACCAACCTCCTTTTTTACTTCCTCTTCCTTGATCCGTTTTAATGCCTTATAAATGATGGGAACAATCTTTTGTACAGTTTCAGGCGGAACGACAATTTGATCAACAGGCTTGTTGTTCATTTTTATCACTTCTCATTTGTGAATTTCCTTCACAAAAATCTATAAAAAAAACCGGATCAACTTCTAATGCCTTGGACAGCTTGATTAAATCATCTAGTTTAATATTTCTAATACCAATCTCGATTTTTGTATACCAGGAACGGCTTTTGCCTAATTTTCTTGCTATTTGCTCTTGTGTTAAGTTCAATTCTTTTCTTCTTTCCTTTATCTTCTGTCGTACATTCATCCGTTTACCTCCTTAATTGATTGTTCCTATAAGGAACAACTTCTAACCATATTATATGTTCGTATTGTGAACATGTCAACTATTTTTGTGAAATAAAATCACATAAATAAATACTATAGAAGATATAAGTAGGTTCAAGAAGGTGGTGTATATTTCAATAAAAAAGTATATAATTAAACTTGGAGTTAAAGTGCCAAAAGCGAACAAAGCGGGGAGGAGTGCAATTTAAAATGACTTTAGGTGAGAAAATATCAAGTCTTAGAAAAAGACATAAACTAACTCAAGAACAATTTGCTAAAAAAATTGAAATTACAAGATCTGCATTAGCTAAATATGAAACAAACAAGGCGGAACCTGATATTAAAACACTTACTAAGATAGCTAACTTTTTTGAAGTAAGTGTTGATTATCTTTTGGGAAGAGAACAACATTCTGGGGCTCAAATTGACATCAAGGAAGCACTTGAAAACAAAAAAGCCACCTGGGGTGGCCAGGAGCTAACACCTGAGCAGCGCGAAATTCTAACGGAGTTTTTTACAATGATCCGTGATCGCATTAAAGAAGAAAAAAAAATTGAGGATGAAAATGATTCTACCAGGGAAAAAAACTGATTAAAAGTATAGAACTTTTAGCATAGATGTAAATTCTATTTCTTTTATGTAGCCGTTTGAATAAAGGTAATTGGCCAAGTTTTTACAGTCCAAGTCCATGGAGGATGAGTCTATGCTTAAAAGTTCCCATATTTCCTTCAACACGTACTCTAAGTTCTGACCACTGTCGTTTTTGGGGAATCGGCAGTGGTTTTGTTGTATACATATAGCCATGTTAATCCCTCTTTCAAGAAAGATTTCACTGACTAATTACCTATTATTCTTATTCGGTAAAAATGTCTATTTTAAGTCCTTATCAAGAACATTTGTTCGCGGACGAGCGTTTCATTATAACATAAAAAATATGAACTGATATACAAATCAGGTATATAAGTTCATCATTTTTTAAGGCGATCGGTACATTAGGAATCAGGGGCAATATAAACCTTTTTATTGGTGTTCAATTGAGCATTAACAGACATCATGAAATTTAGCGAAATATAAAGTAAGATAATAGTGTGTCTAATATGTTTTTTCGCCAGGGGAATTTTTTGCCCCTGGCGTTTTTTGAAAGGATGGATTATATGAAAGCTTCCATCTATATCAGGGTATCGACAGCCGAGCAAGCAGCAGAAGGTTTTAGCCTGGCCGCTCAACAGCAACGATGCACCGACTTTATCAAGTCCCAAGGGTGGGAACTTGGTGAAGTTTATAAAGATGACGGATACTCTGCAAAAGACTTGAATAGACCATCTATGCAACGGCTTATACAAGACGTAAAATCTAAAAAGTTTGATGTCCTGGTCGTCTATCGTTTGGATCGCCTGGTCCGTTCTGTGCTCGATCTTCATCAACTTCTGAACATCTTTGATGAACACAACATCATGTTTAAGTCCGTTACAGAAGTTTTTGACACCACAACGGCGATGGGGAGACTATTTATTTCAATCGTTGGGGCTATGGCCCAATGGGAAAGGGAAAACTTATCAGAACGGGTGAAAATGGGCTTGGAGCGGAAGTTTTTAGAAGGGAAGAGGATAGGAGGGCCAGCGTTTGGTTATCGGATAGACGAAGATGGAAAGATGGTGATTGACCAGGAGAAAGCGCAAATCGTTAGATGGATCTTCAACAGTGCAAAAAAGATGGGCATAAATAAGATCGCGAAAATACTCAACAAACAGGGGATCGACTCCCCAAAAGGGGGCAACTGGACCGGTAGCAAAGTGGCATATTTGCTTAGAAATCCTACATACACCGGGAAAATCCGTTATCTAGTCAACCGGAACGGCTACGGGGAAAAAGAAACCATCGACAGTAACCACCCGGCTTTGATCAGTGAAGAAGAATACAATGAGGTTCAAGAGATCCTAAAAAAGCGACACGGTGGAAGAAAAAAAGCTCATACAAGCGACTATCCGTTTTCCACAATACTCTTCTGTACCAGATGCGGGTCTCCATACTCAGGAGCACGCCAGGAAAACAAAAGCGGAGTTACATATTACTATCGATGTAATGGAACCGCCAGGGGAATTTGCCAGGCTTCAACTGTTCTTGAAGAACGACTTGTAGATGAACTACTAAACAAAATCAATCTGATTATTGAAGAAAGTAAAGTGGCCCTGGAATCAGAAAAAGAAGAGACTGACAACGAGTTTCGACTAAAACAGATTGAAGCAGAACTGCAACGAATAAAAAAACGCCGCCGCAAATGGCAAGAAGCATTTGCAAACGATGCGATTAGTTTGGAAGAGCTGAAAGAAAGAATGAACGAGGAAAAGGAAAAAGAAGAAGCATTGATGGAAGAGTTAGAAGCATTCAACACGGTCCCCAATGAAACTGATGTAAGTAAAGACGAAATCATCGATGCACTCAAGAATTTGAAAGAAATCTGGTATCACCTATCCAGGAAAGAGCAAAAAGAGATTTTAAACATGATTTTTTCCAGGATCTATATCAAAACAGAAGGGGAGCGCCCACATATAAAACCGATCATCACAGATTACGAGCTACTCTAATTTATTTTTAAAAAGGTGAAAATGAAAGAATGACTGTTTTTTAATCAGAATAACTACACCTCATTAAGAGGATTGAAACTCTTTTGATATTGATACTCGTCATACAATTTCTGTTGTCAGAATGGTTACACCTCTTTTGGAGGATTACAAAAACAGCCCTCTCCATTTTCCGGAGAGGGCTTTAATATTAGAACTGAAGGTTTACAAGAATTTTATTTTTTTGTAGACTGATATTAGTTGATATTTCTGATATTCAAGCTTGTAACAGAAGTTCTTTTTCGAGCACCTTGATATGTCAAAAACCCTTGGGGTTGCTCGCTATAGCTGAAACCCGCATGAAATAAAGGAAAAAGCCACCTTCGTTTTGACTTGATACATAAAAAATTACTTAAATGCTCTTTAAAAAACGAAGGTGCTCGAAAAACGATATTGAACCTCAAGCGTGCCAAGGGTTTCAGACGCATGCAGTCAAAATGGTTACACCTCTTCTAGAGGATTGAAACGAGAACTTTCATCATGCAGGGATTCTCACTTTCTACTGCGTCAAAATGGTTACACCTCTTCTAGAGGATTGAAACATCGAACAAAAGACGAATACTGACTCGAAAATGTACACCATCACGAAAGCCGCTGTTCCGTCAGAATGATTGCATCTCATCTTGAGAATTGAAACTAAAAAAGCCGCAAGGTATCCTCAGTCGCTTTGCTTTGTGTCAGAATGATTACACCTCATCAAGAGGATTAAAAACAAAAAATCCCTCTCCGGTTATGGAGAGGGATTTTAATTATTGTCCTGGCATGTGAAGATAGTGGAACGGATCGGCCAAGAATTTATCAAATTGACGGCTGACTGAATGATATCCAATCGCATATGCACCGAGCCTCGGAGCCCAGGCAGCATAACACCGGCAAGCATTGATGACACGTTGCTTGATAGTGTTATCCGTCGGGGTATCTTTCCAACCGCCACCAGGAATCGCTGCGCCACGGGATTCACTGAAGGTTTACAAGAATTTTATTTTTTTGTAGACTGAAATTAGTTGATATTTTTGATGTTCATACAAGGATTTTTCGAGCACCTTGATATGCCAAAAACCCCCGGGGTTGCTCGCAATAGCTGAAACCCGTATGAAATAAAGGAAAAAGCCACTTCGTTTTGAGCTGATACATAAAAAATAACTTAAATGCTCTTTAAAAAACGAAGGTGCTCGAAAAACGATATTGAACCTCAAGCGTGTCAAGGGTTTGAGACATATGCCGTCAGAATGATTACACCTCTTCTAGAGGATTGAAACCTCTTCCTCTTGTGTAGATTCGCCGTGCGCTTCTTCGTCAGAATGATTACACCTCTTCTAGAGGATTGAAACCATTGCCGGCTTTTTGGTGTTCCTCGGCCTTCTTCAGGTCAGAATGATTACACCTCTTCTAGAGGATTGAAACACCCAAACCTCGTTCAGATTCTTACATCCCTGATACACTGTCAAAATGGTTACACCTCTTTTGGAGGATTGAAACAAAAAAGCCCTCTCCGGATATGGAGAGGGCTTTTAATTATTGCCCAGGCATATGGAGATAATGGAACGGATCGGCCAATAATTTATCAAATTGACGGCTGACTGAATGATATCCGATCGCATATGCACCGAGCCTCGGAGCCCAGGCAGCATAACACCGGCAAGCATTGATGACACGTTGCTTGATAGTGTTATCCGTGGGAGTATCTTTCCAACCGCCGCCAGGAATCGCTGCGCCACGGGATTCATAGTCATCCCTTGTGGCCATACTGATGATAAAGCGGACATAATATTGAATTGCCCCTTCATCATAGAGATCCTGCAAAGCTTGTCCACATGCTGCATGGTCCTGGATGGATATCGTGATAACTCAAGGTATAGTGGTCAGCATCCGGATAAAGGTCAATATACTTTTGAATTATGTTTTTCGCTTCATTCACCGTTACACTTTCCCCGCCGTCGCTGTTCGGATCATCAAGATATTCAATATGCTGATTTTCAGCTGGTACCCCAAGCTGCCGGAGAGCATTATAAAACTCCTCCATCCGGGCTTCCGCAAATTGCTCAACTGTCAACGGTTTATACCCCTCAAACTCCGGAATGTGTTTAATTTCCCGGCGTTGTGATGGATATCATACGGAGATGTTTATGAACGCCGTTCAGGAATGGGCGGATCATCCGGAGGAATGGCTTTGATCTTTTCCAAAAAAGCCGACTGTACTTTTCACAGCCGGTTTTTTTCTCCTGAATCCCGGGCACACAGAAGAGTTTTACAGAGGGGGATTTTCCACGCCCAAACGGATCCAATCTTCTTTGGGCGGACCATAAACGCCAAAAGGTTTTAATCCGGCTTGCCGGATCAGAACCGTCAATTGGCCGCGATGATGGATTGTGTGTTTGATCAGTCCCATTAAAATTTGGGCATTGGTCTCTTCTCTTCCGAAAGCGGTTTGCACTTCTTTTAATGTCTCGTCATTCCACTGCTGCGAAATGGCTTTGGCGGCATTGGCGCTTACGTTTTTAAAGGTTTCGGCGATTTCTTTGGCCGATGGCGGAACTTGATCGGCATTTTCCACCGGATCGATTTTCAAGCCGAATTCAGCCAAATATTCCGGGATGCAGGTGGTTAAATGCCACGCGATTCTCCCCAGTGTGCGGCCTCCGGGATAAACTTGTTGTTTTAAGGAAGCATCGGTCAGCCCGTCCAATACGTTTTGTGTCAAAAAGGCTTCCCGGTTCCACTCTTTGATGAAGTCTGACACGGTTACGTACATTTCCTCATTCCTCCATTGTTGATTGACTGCTGTTATTATTTATCCGCCAACCATGATATATTATGATGGTGACAACCCTTGTCACCGTTTCAAAGAATTTGGAGGTTTCCATGTCCAAGGCGAGACGATTGAATGAAATGATCATGCTGGTAAACCGGAAAAAAGATTTACCGTCCGGGAATTGGCTCAGGAATTCGGGGTTTCCAAACGGACCATTTTGCGGGATTTGCAAGAGTTGAGCGCGATGGGAGTGCCGTTGTATTCTGAAACCGGGCCGAACGGAGGGTATCGGGTTTTAAAGGAAAGAGTGCTCCCTCCCATTGCATTTACCGGGGAAGAAGTGATTGCGGTCTTTTTTGCCATTTACGCATTGAGGCATTATCTCTCTCTTCCTTTTGATGTGGAGTATGAATCCGTCATCAAGAAATTTTATTTAAATCTCTCCGGAGACCTGCGGGACACCATTGACAAGATGAAAGACCGGATGAACTTTGTCACCGTCCATCAACAAGAACAGATCCCTTTTTTGAAACCATTGCTGAAAGCGGCGGTCCGGCAGGAAGTGTTAAACATCCGGTATCAAACGGGTGAAAAAACCAGTTGCCGGAAGATTCAACCGGTCGGGGTTTATGCCAGAGACGGAAAATGGTATTGTCCGGCTTATTGTTTTTTGCGAAAAGAATACCGGGTTTTCCGGTGTGACCGGATCCAAATTTTTCTACGTACATTTAGGTAATAAATACTGGAAATGGATGTGGTTAAGTAATTGAAAGGATGTGTGAAATTGGAAAAATCAACTGAAATCTGGGTTGAAGATGAAATTATAAGAGTTAAGACCAATGACAAAGCAGTGGCACGATCAATGAAAAAGGCGGGATTTTCATTTGCTGAACGTAAAGATGGTTGGTTGTTCGCTATTCCAATGTCTGAATTGGAGAAAACGAATAGCTACCAAGTTTAATCAAAGGAGATGAAACGTGTGCAAATCAAACTTTCCCTGAATGAAAACTCCTCGTTTAACATTCGGGATGCAAAAGAACGGTTGAAAAAAGTTTCAGATCTGCAAAAACCCCTTGCAGATCAAATCGAAAAAATTGAACCACCAAAAGCTAAACGTGAATTGAATTGGTTTAATGTTGGTAAGAAAGCACTTTTGGAAGGAAAGGCAAAAAGGAAAAAAGACGGGGCCATTTCGCAATCTGAATTGGTCCAGTTGGGACGGGAAATTTCCGAGAAACAAGAAATGGAAATGAAACGTGAACGGGCAAGAAAAGTGATTGAAAACAAACCGGATAATTTTCATATACTCCGGCATGACTCGGAAATTCCTAAATTTGTGGACCAGTTACGGAAAGAATGCAAGCTGCAAAGAAAACATTGGGGAAACCGTTGGGTTGATCTTGGTGTCAAATCAATGGTTGCCGGAGACATGGAAACAACCGGGGTTGATTCCTTTATTGATTTATCCATAGGCATTTCAATTTGGCTACCTTTGTTGAATGAAGGATATTACTTGCCATATGGCCACATACACGGAGTGGACCAGGTTGGCAAGATGAAAATTCCATATGAATTTCAGCACAAGAAAGACGATCCGCAATTAACACGGTCTAAAGTTATTGAGGCAATCAAACCGTTCATGGAAGCACCTTCTGAGGGCAAGACTTTCCACATGGGAGCAACACTGCTTGACATGCATATGGCAATTAATGATGGATATGTGGGATACTTTGAATGCTATGAAGGTGATGAATGAACACGAGGAACAATACGGGTTGAAACCGCTGGTTAGAAAATATGGTCGCTTTTTTGGAATTGAGGAGGAAGTTTTCACATTTGAAGACCTTTTTGGTAGTTGCTCACCTGCTCCGTTTGATATTGAGCTAGTGGGCATTTATGCTGTGAAGGATGTTTTCTATGGTTGGAAATTGTTTGAATGGCAATTTGAAACAATGAAAAAGACAAATCGATTGTATGATGTTTACACTTTAATTGATAAGAATTTGCCTGAAGTGGACCTTATTTTGCAAAGAAATGGTTCACACCTGGATTTTGATATGTTGAAAAGTTTGTATGATCAATTTTCATCTGAATTGAAGCAACTAGAGATGAACTTGATCCGGGAATACAACATTGATGATGATTTTCTGTGGAAGATGACCTTGAAGTTAAAAGACAAAAGCATCAAAGACTGGATTGAATCCCAAAAGAAGAGAATAAGAAAATGGGAAGAGCGAGTAGAGAAGAAAAAGGCCAAATTAAAAGAATGGGAAGCAAAAGGCAAGACACATCTAAAATCATACAAAACCACAAAGCAAGAACTGGAAAAACTCCTGAAAGAAAAACCAGTACCTGCAACGATTGAAAACTTTCCAGATGATCAGAGGATTAAGGAATTTACACTGACGAATCACAATCATATTGCATATTTGGTATACGATCATTTAAAGATTGAAGATATTACACCTAAATTTGAGAAAGGAAAAACACGTAGCACATCAACAAAGATACTTGAAAAGTACTATAAAAAGGAACCAGCATTAAAACCTTTAAAAAATATCTCAGCAATCCAGAAATTGATGAATACTTATGTGGAGAAATTTCCAATGGCAATTGATGCTGATGGAAAGATTCATTCCAGGTATGACAACGTTGGGACGGATACCGGAAGGTACGCATCTAAAGGATATGATGGACGGCCACTTGATGTTTATTTTGAAGTTTGTGAAATGATTGGTCAAAAGCCAAATGAACTGCCAAAATGTGATTGGTTGGAGGGTGAAAATTAATGTTTAAACCAACCTTTAATATTACGGATGATAATTATCATGATGTGGTCCGTAAGTTGGTGCTTGATAATCAACTGATACAAAAGGGAACAAACCTACAAAATATCCCTGCCAGAACCCGAGAAGGGAAGTTAATCAGAAAGTGTTTTCTTCCTCCTGAAGGTCATGTATTGATTGGTGCTGACTTATCCCAAGCTGAACCACGGGTTGAAGCACATATTATGTACACAGAGTATAATGATAATTCGTTAAGACAAATCTTTGTTAGTGGCCAAGACTTGTATACATCAATGGCCATGTTAGCGTTTGATTTGCCTAAGGAATATTGTCTTGATGATGTGTGGTATGATCCGGTTTCAAATACTGGGGGAGAAAATCCCAATGATGCACCTGCAACAGCATTCTATCCACGGAAGATGATGAAACAAGGGATCTTGGCTTTAGGGTACCGTCAAACTGAAGAAAAATTTGCTGAATCCATGAAGGTGACAAATGAGGTAGCACATATGGTATTTGAAAAGTTTAACAAGTCGTTTCCTTCCTTTAATAAAATGGTGGAAGATACCATTGAGTTTATGAGGGTTCACGGATATGTAGAAACAATCTTTGGCAGAAAACGCCGATTTCCACAGTACAAAGCTTTAAAAATGGAATTGGCAAGGAAAGAACCAGAGTTATTTAAACTGTACAGAGAGAAAAAGAAACTCATGAATGACGGAATATACAGAAGACGTCTAAAGGAGATTGAGGAAAAGATTGAGGAAATTTATAAATTGCGTGGCCGTATCAGCAAGATGGAACGTGAAGCCTTTAATGCCAGAATCCAAGGTTCCGCAACCAGTGACATTATCAAGATGAATGAAATTGAGATGCTTAAATTGTGTAAGTCGAAGGGATGGCAACTAGTGTCAGCTATTCACGATGAAATTATTATTTCTGTTCCTGAACAAGACGTTACTCCAGAAAATATAAACCTGATCCAAAAGATTATGTGCGAGACAGTTAAAGATTATTTAACCGTACCACTTAAGTCAGATGTTGCGATTATGCCCAGGTGGGAGCATAATATTAAGCCTCATGAATGGTTTGAGGGAAAAAGATAATATTTTTTTCTTCAATACCCTGTAAATGGTCAATTGCATGCCCATATAAATAGTAGGAGGGTATTTTTAAGAATGGAGGAGGTAAAATGTTCAAAACTGCAGCCACGATCCGCCAGGAGCGACAAGAGGCAAAGGCGATGGAAAGAAAGTTTCAGATAGAAAATGACTTTATCCATATGATTAACAGATTTGATTCATTCCCTGAAGTTCGAGATCCTCAAATTGATTTGTACTTGTTGAAGATCGAAATGGAACTTCTCGAACAAGAAATGAACAAAACCAAAGAAAGATTTATTGGATTTACTCCTTCTTCAGCGAGTTCTTGTAAACGGGAACTTTATCACAAGTTACGAGGGGACCGCAGAGATAAAGAAATGCAGCAACCACATCAAACCAGGTGGAAAGAGTTAGGCACCCTAACAGGTGAAATGATGCAACGAAAACTGTTATTTATCCAGAAACACTATAAAAGATTGACGGGTGAGGAACCACCTTTTAAACCGCTTTTTGTAAAAATGAATGGGTTAATGGTTCCCGCTTGGGAAGGTTTTGTATCTAAGAAAGTGACCTATAAACATGGTGCTTGGGATATTCCAATTCAAGGCCAACCCGATGGCATTCTACTTTATAAAGACGGTAAGAAAATCGGAATTGAATTCAAGACAAAACAAACTAGTTATAATAAGACCTCGGATTTTTCCATGAGAGGTCCGCAAGAGGATCATATTAAACAATGCCATGCATATGGTAAACTTTATGATTTGGATGAATACTTGATTGTGTATGTGAACTTAGCTAAAAAATCATGGGAGCTAACCGAAGAAGAACAGATTAAATACCAGGATCTGAGGGTTTTTTATATCAAAATTAATGAAGATGATAAAAATGAACTTCTTGATGAATTTGCAGAAGTAGTAAAAGCGGTTGAGAATAACCAACCACCTAAAATTGATGTTGATAAGTGGGCTTTCAATAATTTCAAACGGTCAATTGCTTTGTCGGTCACAGATGAAGAAATTAGAGAACTTGAACTTGAGTTTGAAAAGTATTTACAAATTGTAAATCCGTCAACAAAAGAAAAGCGTCATATTGAAAACCTAGAGTCTGTTTTGACCTACATCAGGGAGGTTAAGGAAAATGAGAAAAATTGAACTCATTTGCAATATGTGTGGAAAGAAGCAAGAAAACCCTGATCTTGATGATTTCCATTCATTCGAACTGAGTCCAGGATATGGTTCTCAGTTTGATTGCACTAACTTATATTGGGATCTTTGTGATGGCTGCTTAGCCAAGCTTTTTAAACAATTTAAATATGGACCCGATGAATACAATTATTAAAGGAGTGAATAAGATGTGGAAAAAGACAAACTAACAATACTTGGCCTTGATCTTTCTTTGAATTGTTCAGGGTATGCAGTGGTTGAAGTACAAAATGGAAAGTCTAAGCTTTTAGAATCTGGGATTGTTAAAGCCAATCCAAAGCATAACTTGAATCAAAAATTAAAACGGATCACAAGTCATTTACAAAGGGTTTATTGGGACCACGAAATTGATATGATTGTAAGGGAAAACTCCTTTGTTCGTTTCAATAAAGCAACAAAAGCATTGGAACGGACTGTTGGGGCTGTATATCATATATTTGATGTAGAAATTGAAGAAATTGCACCACAGAAAATTAAAAAGTTATTGGGTGAAGCTAAGTCAAAAAATGACGTGGAATCTTCTGTTAGGAAGCTGTTAAACCTGGCAGAAGATTTTTCTTTTAAATCAAATGATGAAAGTGATGCTTGCGGTGTTGCTTTAGCTTGGGCAATTGAAAATAAATATTTGGGAGGAATTGAAAGTGAGAATTAGCATTTCAGAGAATGACTTGATTAAAATCATCGAAGAGCACCTTCAAAACCGGTTAAACAAATCAATCACTTTAAAAGATGCTAATTTTTATCAATATGAAGAGTATGAGGGTTATGTTGAACTTTGGGGATATGCTCAATTCCAGGCTGAAATTGAATTTGACAAGGAACAAGAAAAAGAACCTACTGTGTCACAAGTTGCAAAGTGCTTAGAAGATGCTTTGTTGAATGGTCGGGTTAATGAAAACATGCCGATCAGCAAATTTATTAAGCTGGTTAAAGCTGAGTATTTACTTCATGAGGAGGAATAAGAAAATGAAATTCCCAAAAGAAGAGCTTGAAAAAATGTGTTGGGGAGAATCAACAGATCTGAAAGAAGTCGGACACACTGAGTGGGTAAAAAATGGCGATGTCGAGACAAGACAAGTCATTTTTCAATACAAGGACAGGTTTTATAGCCTTGTTTCAAAACGTTGTCGTGTTAGTGATACACAAATGGTCTTTTGGGTTGGTGATTTTGGACATGACGGTTTTATCGAATGTCCAGAATTTAAACTTACTGGAGAAGTTGAAGATAACATACAGAAGATCCTAAAAAATATCATTGAATAAATAAGGGGTTGATGCTATGAACAAACTTTTAACTGAACAATTTCTCGCAAAATATCCTGATTTCCCCGACCACATGACTGAGTTGGGGAAATTTATTTATTACCGAACCTATTCCAGGTGGATGCCTGAGCTAAAAAGACGGGAAACTTGGAAGGAAACTGTTGCCCGTGCAGTTGAGTATAATTGTTCATTAATTCCTGGAACCTCCAGATCAGAAGCACAAAAACTGTTTGATAACATTTTTAATCTCAAGCAAGCACTTTCGGGACGTACTTTTTGGGTTGGTGGAACCGAGGTATCTAAAAAGTTCCCGATGGCAAATTTCAACTGTGCTTTCATTGTGATTGATGAGTTTGAGGCCATTAAGGAACTGTTTTATTGCTTGATGTTGGGGACCGGCGTGGGAGCACGAATTTTAATATCTGATGTTGAAAAGCTGCCAGCAATTCGGACCAACATTCAAGTGGTTCATGAACCCTATAATCCTGTTCCGAAACACAAACGCACGGATCACACATCAATTTCCTTTACTGGAAACGTTGCTGAGTTGACAATTGGGGACAGTAAGGAAGGTTGGACTGAAGCTTTGTCACTGTTCCTGAAGATGTTCTACGATCCCTTTTATCGAAATATTGAAGGGATTGTAATTAATTATAACAATGTTCGTCCAAAAGGTGAGCGGTTGAACACTTTTGGCGGCCGTGCTTCAGGTCATGAGTCAATTAAGACTATGTTTGAAAAAATCTATGATGTGTTAACTACTGACTACTGATCGATTTGCACCAAAACCTGTTGATGGAAAATTAAGACCCATTCATGTATTGGATATCATTACAATCATCGGACAAAATGTTGTGGTTGGTGGAGTTCGCAGAACAGCACTTAATACATTGATTGACGAAAACGATGATGAAACGATTCTTGCAAAAAAAGATCTTTACAAATATCCGGACAAATCCCACAGATATTTGTCTAACAACAGCATTTTCTATCGATCTAAGCCTACTTGGTCCAAGATAAAGTGGCAATTTGAGGTTCTCAAGAATGAAGGGGAACCCTGTTTCTTGAATGAAGAATCTGCGAGTAAAAGAAGACCTAATTTTAAAGGAGTTAATCCCTGTTTTGAGATTTTACTTGATTCCAGGGGATTATGTAACCTAGTTACGGTGAACCTCATGGGATTTGTTGAGAACGGAAAACTTAAACTGAAGGAACTGTTGGAAGCACAAAAACTTTCTGCACGTGCTGCATATCGCATGGCAAATGTGGAACTTGAGCTTCCAAAGTGGAACGAAATCCAAAAACGGGACCGCTTGTTAGGATGTTCTTTAACAGGATGGAAGGATGCAATGGAAGCATTAAATTACAGCAAAGAGCAGGAACAAGAGCTTCAGAAACTCCTTCATAAAGTTGCTAGAAATGCGGCTGACGAATATGCAGATTCTCAGGACCTGCCTAAGTCCTTGCTTGTTACAACTGTGAAACCAGAGGGGACTATCTCCCAGGTGTTTGGTGGGGTTTCCTCTGGTCTTCATCACACACATTCACCTTTCTATATTAGACGTGTTCGAATTAATGCAAACGATCCGTTATGTAAAGTAGCTGAAAGCCTTGGCTGGTCTGTTAAAAATGAGGTTGGTCAAGGTGTAGAAGATGAGAAGGGCAATTTAATCCCAGTAGACACAAAGGTTATTGAGTTTCCAGTTTCATCACCAGTAAAAAGAACAAAGTATGATGTATCTGCAATTGAACAATTGGAGACTTACTTCAGTTTTCAGGAAAATTACACTGAACACAATTCTTCAAACACAATCAGCGTTAAAGATGGTGAATGGGATGAGGTCGCTAAATACGTACATGACCATTGGGATGCCATGATTGCTGTGTCATTCTTAAAACTTGATGGTCATGTTTACGAATTGGCACCTTACGAAGCAATCACAGAAGAACAATACAACGAAATGAAAAGCAAGATGAAACCATTTGATCCTGATTTGCTGAATCAATTTGAGGACCAAGGAGAAGATTTTGATATTGGTAATGATGGTTGTGAAAATGGTGCTTGCCCAGTTCGTTAAATAGACGGGAAATTTTTCCCGTCTTTTTCTATTAAAGGAGGAGTTAGGGGATGGTATATGACCTGAATGAATTTCGAAAAAGAAGGCATGGAGTAGTTACCCCAGGACAGTTAGCAGATAGTTTAAGAGACTGTGCAGATCAAATAAAAACACTGGCCGTTGTAGTGGAATTTAAGGATAGCACTTTAGATATCGCATTTTCTACTGACGAGATCATAAAAATAATCGGCATGTTTGAGTTTGGTAAAACAGGTCTTGTTGAGGAGTATTTATAAGGAGGCAATATAAAATGCGTCTTCCTGAACACTTGGAATACATGTTAAAGAAGATGCAGGACTATTTTAAAAATGCATCAAGGGATGAGCTTATTAAAGAATTGATAAAGAGGCGAAGAAAACAAATTATGGTCCATAGTTGTCTTTACTATAGACTGAACACTTCAGTCATTGATGATTCTACCTATGACCAATTTGGGAAAGATCTTCAAATACTTCAAAAGGTATTTCCTGATCTATCAAAAGAAGTTGAATACCATGAATACTTTGAATACTATACAGAAACAACAAGTGGTTTCGATCTTCCTATTCATCTTCCTGAGATTGTAGAAGCTGCACTACATCTCAAACATTATGCGGAGAAAAAGAGTAAAACCAATAGTAAAAAAGGAGGAAACGTAAGATGAAAAACACAAACTTTGAACAACTTTATGAACTTTATCAGATGGGAGAAATTGATGAATCTGAATTTTTGGTTGGAGGAAATATGAAATTGGATCGTTATGAGAAAATCTATCGTACAAAAGGAGATGACCGCCATGAAAATTAAAAACCTCGAAGTGAAACCCTATATGCTGATGCATTTGTTCCTGAATATCAAAAATACGGAAGTGCAGGCTTTGATCTTCACGCCTACCTTCCTGAAGGCACATTGATTATCGATCCCGGTGATTATGCATTGATCAAAACAGGAATCGCAGTCCAAGTTCCTTTTGGATATGAATTGCAAATTAGGCCACGATCGGGTATGGCTTTAAAGTATGGACTCACAGTATTAAACAGTCCAGGAACCATTGACCATGGTTACCTGGACGAGATTGGCGTGATTCTAGCCAATCACGGGGATGGTATCTACATTGTTCATCATGGGGACCGCATTGCACAAGCTGTATTGAATGAAATCGTATTTGCTCAGATACAGGTTGTTGATGAACTTACTGGATATAATCGTGGTGGCGGTTTCGGAAGTTCGGGACTTTAAAGGAGGGCATAGCGATGCCAAATAATATGTTCAGCAATAAGGGGAATAAAGCTGAGTTTCTCCGGGAATATGAAAAGTTTTGGGTGAATTCGGAGCCATCAACCTATGAGATTAAGGTTTATAAAGATGCCGGCTGATCGTACAAGCAAGCCTCTTATCCAAAAGAAATGAATTGGACAGTTTGAAACAACTGTTAAAGAACTTGGATTTCACAATTGGTTATGTAGAAGGTGATGAATATGACTCTTCAAAGTATTAAAGATCTAGCTAAGCATATTAAAACGAACGAGAACGGAAATTTGGTTTATGATAACGGTTCTTTCAAATTGAGTTATTTAGGTATACTGATCCGGACAGGTTAAATCTCGCAGATTCTGCGGCCTTATATCTTGGAAAATCCGACACGGATAATATTAGACGGCCACTAAACATTATGAAGCTCGGTCATGCACTTGAAGTTTTTCGTGGTGAAAGTGCTACCTTTAAATTCTACAAAGTTTCAAAGCAAGTTTATGATCATCTTGTGACCTATAAGACCTTGAATATGAGGGTTGCAGGCGGTAACCGTGCCTTGGTCTCGGATATACACACTTCCAACCGATAAAATAAAGAATAAAAATCTAGTCATAGAAAAAATTGAGCAATCAATGAAGAACTACCATGACTTAATTGAAGCGGGTGAAGCTCCTCAGGTCGCCCGCTCAGCAATGCCTGTAAATGCAAATATGAATCCTTTCAAACTACAGTTCAACTTTCAAACACTGATCCAGGCCGTTTTTCCTCAACGGATTTTTGAGCCTGGGGCACAAGGCCTTACTGTTGAGGCTGTAAAAGGCATGTTTGCATTGTGCCATCAGGTTGATCCGGAATTGTGGGAAACCGTTTATGAATTGTTTGGACCACATACAAAAGAGTGGAAAGACGTTCAGAAAAAACTGAGGAAGAAGAAAACTACCTTTTCACAACTGCTGTTTGAAGTTGGTGGTGGCAATGAATATTTTAATGAGTTGGTGAATAATGCTTTTTATGATGAAGAAGATGCATATACCATCACAGTTATTGAAGGTTTAGATGCTGTTTGGGATGAAGAAATTGAAGAATTTTTTCGTAAAAAATTTGGAAAGCAAAAAACAATGTGGTGATGGGGGACTGGAGAATGGAAAATCTCAATCTTGACTTTAAATCTGTGGTTGAAGAAATTAGGGAAAAAGTAAAAGTTCCACATCTTGATTTCTTGAAAGAAATTGAAGTTGTTGCTTTTATGGGGAAAATGGCCAGTGGTAAGGATACACTGGCTAGTTTTTTATCTGAAAAATATGGTCATGTCCAGGTGTCTTTTGGACATTGGCTGAAGATTTATACCCACAAAATCACAAAAGCACCCAAAACACCAAAACCGCAGCAGCTTTATCAATGGTTTGGCCAAAGTTGTAGACAGGTTGATGAAGATATCTGGATTAAGTGTCTGATCTATGACCTACATTCACACCATAAGCTTGGATATAAAAAGTTCGTGATTACTGACTTACGACAGCCAAATGAAAGATTGTTTTGTCACCAATATAGATTCCCCGTTATAAAAGTTGAGTGTGATATACACACTCGAGTGGAGAGAATTAAAAAACGTGGCATTGAACCACGTTCTGAACTCCTTTTCCATGAAACTGAGAAATGGATTGATATCCTGCATTCTGACATTGTAATTGATAATTCAGGTTCCTTGCTTGAAGCTCAAAGAGGGTTACTTGCTAACTACCAGTTTATTTCAAAAGCAGTCTAATCCTTTATTTCTTGGTTGGCTGGTCAGGTGCTTCATATCCTTGGAGCCGGAAGGTTAGCCAACCATTTTCATTTCCATCATAGATGTAATGGTACGGACCGTCCTTATATTCAATTTTAAAACGATCAATGAACGCACGAGCACTGACAAAGCCAGATTTATTAAATTGCACAGGCCGATGATCAGTTAGTCTAACAACATCTGGTTTTGCGAGAGCAATTCTTTTATTAACCGGATCGTATCCCAGATAAAGCTTGATAGGTGAATCTTCTGAGTTTAAAT
This sequence comes from Thermoactinomyces sp. CICC 23799, assembly GCF_016055145.1. NCBI lineage: Bacteria > Bacillati > Bacillota > Bacilli > Caryophanales > Thermoactinomycetaceae > Thermoactinomyces > Thermoactinomyces sp. CICC 23799. The sequence goes on along the minus strand of NZ_JAECVV010000005.1, from coordinate 207,907 downwards.
ATCGCTGAAGATGACGATTAAGGTAAATTCTTCTGTTCTTGTCTACGGTTACAACCATTTCACCTGAGCTTTTGAAGTCTTTATTGTTAAACGGGATAATGGCCATTCCAGTCACCTCATGATCAATTATTCACTTTAACATTATAAACAAAATTGTAGATTATATTCAAGAGGGGAGAGAAGTGGAAGTGTTGGAGAAAAAATGAGATAAACCATATGAAATTATGAAGGAGTTGAAGAAAATGGCGGCAGGTTATAATACTGAAAAACAAGCTAATCAAATTGAAAAACGGTATCCCATGGACAAACCACAAGGTGTTCATGCAGCACTTAGGGATATTCACCAACTAAACATAGAAAAGTATCAAAATCTTGCACTTGTTGACTTTTTGGTTGACTTGGAATGTGCGATCAAAAATGCAGGTTTGACCAAAACAGAAAAACAAGTGCTTTTTTACTTTTATATGAAACAACTTAGTGTTTATGAAATTGGGTTAAAAACCGGGTTGTCAAAAGGGAAAATCCACCGGGATATAAAAATGGCATTAAGGAAAATATCTAAAAATTTTGATAATAAGGAGATGGCATATATGGGAGAGAAGACATATGTTGTTTTTGACTTAGAAACAACAGGGCTGGACTATAAGAATGATCAAGTTATTGAGGTATCAGCAGTGAAATTAAATAAGGAATTAAAGGAGATCGCTAATTTTCAAACATATGTCATGTTGAATGAAGGAAATGAATTGAAGCCGGAAATTACGAGTCTTACGGGTATTAGCGAAAAAGATTTAAAATCTGGAATGCTGGAACAATTGGCATTGCAGGTCCTGGATGGTTTCATTGGTGACTCTGTAGTTGTTGGCCACAATGTTCAGTTTGATTTAGGGTTCCTTTCAAGATACACAAAACACATCCCAGTTGAAAAATTTATTTGTACCCGGACCATGGCACTGCTCCTGGACCCGACACAAAGTGCCAGACTCTGTGATTTAGTCGAGAAATATAAAATTGCACATGGAAAATTGCACAGAGCAACAAACGATGTAAAAGCGGAAGTCAAACTGTTTAAGCTTTTGAGGAAAGAACTTAAAGATAGGGGATACCACGAAAAAGACTACACAAACCTGATCATTAATTCATCGGATCGCCCAGTTGTCTATATTCCCAATGAACACACTAAAATCATTGCTAAACAAGAATTGAGAAAAGCAAACTAAAAATATTTTTCAGATACCCTGTAAATGAGAAATCACATGCACATATAAATAAGTGAGAGGGATTTTAGAGAGGGAGGAAATACAAGGTGTACAAGTTACAAATCAAAGTTGATGGTAATTGGATCACCCATGATGAGTTTGATTCGCTTGAGAGTGCAAAACTTGCACAAAGCTACTTGGAACATGACTACAAACATCTAGAAAACAGGATTGTAAAAGATAGTTTCTATGTATTAACTAGAGAGGATGACTTTACTATAGAATTTTATGCAGGAGTTGATCCTGTGGATCTTGAGCCCATATTTAAATATGATTTTGATTCTGCATTCAAATTTTCAACTAGGGATGAAGCACTTCGGTGCCGTAAGAACTATAAAAACCTGTACCAAAACAAAGAAGATGAACTTTTTGTTGTTAATATCATTGAACCGTAGTCCATTTGTTGTAGAAATTGTATAAGTTGTATAAAAGACCTCCGGTTGTAGATTCCGGTGGCCATTTTCTTTTTCTAAAATCATAGGGAGGTTTTGAATGTGGGAAGAGAACAGCGTAACCGTTGGAAGGCAAACATGAAATGCATGGAGATTGTGAAAAAGAATCCAGAAGAAATCACTGACGAAGATATTCAATATCTCAAGGATTTTTTCACATCAAAAGGTAGTTTAGTTCCTAAAGGTTATCATGGAGGAGCTTTTTTTACTCCAACACATTTGGCAAAATTCATGGTCGAGATTTTGAATATCCCGGAGGATTCAAAGATATTAGAACCTTCTTGTGGATCGGGTGTGTTTTTTGATTACCTGCCTAAAAATGCTGAAATTACTGGGATCGAAATTGATCCAACATCTGCAAAAATTGCATCCCTTATATATCCGCATGTTGAAGTGATTCAAGGCAATGCTTTTGATCACATCAAATGTGATTACTATGATTTCGTAATTGGAAATCCTCCATTTGGAGAAACCATAGAAGTTAATGAAGATATTAATTTTGAGACCTTGAAATACAATAACAAATCCAAGACATACAAAGGTAAATCAGAATTTGCTTTTGTTGAATTAGCCATCAAATCACTTAAACCCGGCGGATACATGGCTTTAATTCTTCCTTTAAACTTAAACAATCGCCAAGCAAAGAAAGTACGGGATCTAATTTATAACACCTGTTGGGGAATTGCAAATATTCAACTTCCCCCAGAAACATTTAAACATGTCGGGACGACAGTTCCTACACAGATTTTAATCTTGCGTAAGGTAACACCGAATGTGAAGAAAATTAAGTCTGAGAAGCTGGATGCCGAATTTTTTGAGGGACAACAACCAATGTTTATGGCTGTTGTTCAAGATATCGGGTGGGACATCCGGGGAAGATCCACGGATATATGGGGAGATGGTTTAACTCAACTGGATGTATTAGCTGAAGCTTTTAAGGATAAATACCTGATCCGTGAAAATTTATATCCTCATGAACCATCTTGGATCGAACTTGACGTGACATACTTTCCGTTTTTGAAACAATATACCCCAGGATGGTATGACTCAAGAAGATGCTACACGAAAGAAAACAAAGATAAGGAGTTACTATATTGGAATGAAATGACTCTGGGAATGGGTGAAGAAAGATCTTGGGATTTTTACTATCAAGATGAACTAGTCCAGGAGTATTACAACAGTCTGTAAGACCAGCTTAATTTGGCTGGTCTTTTCATGCTTAAAGAAATATTGGAAGCAAAACCTTGTGTGTTCGACTTCGATTAAGGATCAGGAAATTTTCCTGGTCCTTCTTTATTTCCGGAAATGAATGGGGGAATACATCATGAGTTTAGCATACAGAATGGACTTTAGAACGAAAGAACAATTTGAGAAGGATATAAAAGATTGTCACCGGATCGAACGGGAAATTATTAATATTTATATTAGACAAATTGAAGAGGAGAAAGGAATTAAACTAACAGTAAAAGATAATGGGTGTGATAACTCCGGGAAACTCATTAAAAATCGCCGTGTTATTGCAGATGCTGATTTTTTGATCAATGGAATCCCCGTGGAGGTTAAGTTTAATAAGAAAATGTTGAAATATTTCCATTTAAAACAAAATCAATTAAACTCATACATCAAACAAGGTGCAAACATTTTGTGGGTGAACGGTTGGGAAACAGACAATCCAATGTATACAATCATGCATAAAGATGACCTTTTAGATATTAAAGAGAACTTAAACCCAATTTCTATTTGGGTTTTTGGTGGAAAACAAGGGTACAGATTGTCGGCTAAAAATTATAGATGGAACACATTGATGAGAAACTATTCATGAATTTTCTGTATAAATTGTATAAATTATATATAATGAATGTCATATTTAATTCAACACTAGTCTTTCGGCTAGGGTTTTCTTTGAAATTTACTGGGAAAGGGTTTGGTCACATGGGACGAATTGATCAGTACAATAAGCTGTGCAATACCTTAAAACAGAAAGTATAAAATAACAAGATATCAATGACGGAATTGCTGAATGAGATTAAAAAGGTTACCGAGCTTTATTTTGAATATTTCGGCGAGTTTCCGCCGGGAGAACTTGCCCGAAATCAAAATGTTAATGTTGCGATCCCTAAATTCAGGAAAAGAAAATCAGGAATTACCACACTGCAAGAGCTTTCAAACTTGATCATTCATTTAGATGAAGTGATTGAACATAAATATCTTGAAGATCGACTAGTACAGATTAGCGAAAATGATTATAACATATTGGTTGAAGAAATTAAACAACTAAATACAAGGTGTACAATGGAGGATATAAAACAATTACTTGAGGGTTTTATTACTGCAGGTATTGTCACGGAAAATCGGGCTGAACGAATTTTGAAGCACTTTAAAACTTGCGGTTTTTATCGGTGTGGGAATGTTTTCTACACAGGAAAAGGTGGAAAAAATAAAAATTCTCGTTTTTGTTCGGATCAATGCAGACGATTAAACCATGTGGCACTTCTAAGGAAAGAACGAACCGGAGTCGAATTTACCAGATCCGAGATTTTGGGGAGAAAGGAAAGAACCGAAGAAAGAGTATGGCAGAAAAACCGGGTGTTAATGGCCTTTGAACAGTGGATGAAACACCTTGATGATGCGGTCCAGGGTGACAACCAAGATAAAACATTAAGGAAGCTAAGAGAAGAGCAACGAATTAAAGAACTTGAAGAATTGAACAAGAAGCAACCAGTAAAAACATATTACATCAAAGGAGAATAGACGATGAAGAAATTAGAACAAATTAAACAATCAGTGGAAAGGTCCGCAGCACAAAGAAAGAAGTTGGGAGAAGGAAATATAAACTTTTCAATGTTTCCTTCTTTGGTTTTTCAAAAGAAATTGCCCGAAATGCTGAAAAACGAACAATACAAAAAGCAAGATGCCAGGGATGCAATTCTTCTTTACCTGCTGTATGTGTCATTGGTTTGCCGAGTTCCAGGTCATGCACTACAGGGCACATCATATCCGAGTCATGACCAGATTACCGAAAAAACAGGGATTCACCGTTCACGAATAAAGAAACTGAATGAAATCTTGGTGAGAGAAAAAATGATCCATCTTTACCGGATTTCTTATGAAGGTCATATGAAAAACATATATGTTCCGATGTACGAATTTTAAAGTTGGTGGTTTCTCTTTGGAGAGGCCACCAACTATTTTTTTATGTACTTATAGGAAATAGATGGATTTGACTGATTTGCTAAATTAGAAAAATAAACTGAAAATATGCATTGAACAAATTGTAGAATTTAATTATAATATCATTAGAAGGAGCAAACAACAGAACAAAATACAGATTACATAACTTAGCAGTTTCTGCAACACCAGACCCAAGATTAGTGAGAAAGGAGGGCTGAACAATGGCAAGAGCCATCAAACGCTTTTTCCTCTCGCTGTTTGGGCGTGAAGTTGATGGACGTTGCAAATACTGCGGAGCAGAAGCGTTGGTTTGGACAGACGGTGGCAAAATCGTCTGCACCAAATGCGACCAGCCTCAATGGGGCTAATCAAAAAGAGGGAACCCGTGAAGGTTCCCTCTTTTATTTGTTAGTTGTAATTGTCCACCAAACGATATAAAATAGCACAAAAGGATAAGGAAGGTGCCCGTATGAACTTTTATGAAATGTTTGTCCAAGGATTAAAGCCTGCAATTTACCGAAACACGTTGGATAAGCAGTTCAATGAGAAGTTGCCTTTCTTGCTTGAAAATTTCCCGTACATTGAAGGGGAGAAAGTGGCCTTAATTCCTGATCCGGAAGTGGGTACATACATATTTTTTCAAAACGAGGAGTTAAAGGCGGATTTTTCAGCAAAGCTGGAGAACGTGGAAACTGGATCACCAGAATTTCACAAAGTACTGGGAAGTGCTTTAGGGTATCCACCAAAAGCTGTACAATTTTTTGCTGAATCCTGGGTTGATGAAAAATTGGACCAGTTAAAAGTTGGCATGTATTATTTGGGGATCGGCTGCAGTGGAAGCATTGAAGACTTAACAGAAAATTGTCTTTGGTTGTGGAATCAATACCAAATCGAAGAAGGCATTAAAGTTAGATTGGGCACAAGCTTTACTGAAGTGGATTACATGGATCTTGAGAAACTCGAACACCTGAAAATTCAATATACACAAAAACTGAAGCACATTGCTTGACCTGCAAAAGAGCAGGTTTATTTTTTTTTAATTAAAAATCAAATGCAATTTGTTAAAAATTAGTTAGAAATTCAATTGTCTAGGAGCCGGATATTTTTTTAAAAAATTAATAATTGTTTCCTATACAATATACTTAAAGAAATAAGAAAGGAGGAAACGGGGTTACGGATTTTCGTACCCGTCGAAGGTATGGGAAAACATTTTGTTCGGTTTCTCCTTTTGTTTATGATCATCACGGTGGGAACAGGTTCCTGGGTTCATGCCCTTGTTCATGCTGACGGGGGTTTTGATGTTCCTGAAATCAATGATGATTTCAATCAATTTGAGCAAAAGACTACGGTTCAGAAGGAACAACCCGTTCAGCCTACACCGGTTAAGGAAGAGAAAGGATTTTTCGATTCTGTTACCGAATCATTGTCAAAGGCAGGAGATTGGTTAGGGGACAAAATTTCAGGTGCATGGGAATGGACCAAAGAGAAAGCGGCTGCCTTTTGGGATTGGTTTACTGAAATATGCTCCAAAATAGCAGAAGTCGTAATCGATACACTGTCTGCAGTGTGGGACTGGATCGTCAAATTTAAGGAATACATAGCGTTTGCCGGTGTCTTGATTTTGGGCATCGTCTTGTGCATTTTTGCCACCCCGTTAGGGATTGCCGTACTCAGTGGTATGGCTTTGTCATTTGTGATCAGTATGGCCCTGAATGGTTGGGAAATTAACAAAATGACCTTCTTGGAAGCAGCCATTGGCGGCCTCTTGGGATTGATCGGAGGAGGCATCACTGCAGGAGCTTCCCGGGGATTGGCGAGTGGCATCGGGCAAAAACTGATCATGGGTGCCAAAAATTCCAAATTCTTGGGTCCTGTTCTTCGCGGAGGACAAAAACTGGTTTCCAAGATGCCTGCTCCCATTCAAAAAATGTTTACCAAAGGCGGATTCATCGGAGCAGCCGAGGGTGCTGGAACCAGTGTGACAGACGATATCCTGCATGGGCGGAAGATCAATTGGAAAAATGCCGTTTTGGCAGGTTTTTTCGGAGCCGGTTCTGTCGTAGTGGTTCATTTTGCCCAGCCAGCGGTCAATAAAGCCGTCGCATCAATGGAACCGGTTTTGGCCAAAACCCCGATTGTCAAAAATCTTTTCACCAAAGTTGACGATTGCATTGCTGCTCGGCAAACCGGAGGATATCATGCCTTCTTCCTGGTGGTTAAACCCGGATGTGTTGATACAGGCATAACAGACCTACTAAAAAGTGATTTGAAAAAATGGAGAGAAACAGTAGGTACTGATTTAAATACGATTGCTGTCGCCAGAACGGATATTGAAGGTTTGGAAAATAAAGTGTTTGAAGGTGCTTCTACACGAGTTATAGAAGCAGCACCACCAGCAGCTGGATTAGAGCCTTTGGATACGAATAGAAAAATAAAAGCACCATATGATGAAAACAATCCTTTCCTTAAACAATACACCAATCATGCTGAAGAAATGATTGTTAATAAGTTTGCTGACGCTGTTGATGATTTATATCCAAACCCCCTCGATGTAAAAGGTAAACTATATTTACATCAATCTAATCCAAAAGGTGTATGTGGAGCATGTAAAGCAGGGTTTGGAAAAAGCTCTAAAAGACAAGGGGTTTTATACCAACTTAGTAAGTGGTATCCAAATCTTGAGATCATTGTATCATCTGAAGTTAAAGAGGGGCAAAAAGTAACTAAGAGTCATTTTTTTATAGTAAAAGATGGTAAACAATATGATTATCCGGAAGATAGGAGGAAATAGAGTATGAGATGGTATGAAAAGGTAAACATAGATGCGAAAGCAGCATATTTTTTAGCGTTATCAGACAAAATAATAGATAAACTTACTCCTTATGAGAATTGGTATTCAATTGCGAGAAGTACCCTTGATTTGTGTTGGGAATGGGTCGAGGATAAGAAGGTGGATGAAGATGATATTTATATGAAAGTTAACGATGAAGATGAAGGGTTCTTTATGGTTGGTTTGGCTGAAATCGATCCTTTTCAAGGAAATTCACAGGCGGAATCTGCTTATTGGTGTATCTTTGGTGCTGTAAGTTATGTCATATGGCTGGGTCATATCTTGAACAACAAGGAAAATGAACTTCCACAAGAGCTTGAAAGTTTAGATGATGAATTCAATGAACAGCGTTTCATGGAAGAAATAAGAAAAGTAGAAGGATACCGAGAAGAATGGTCCGAGTGCTTAAAGCAATACCTGTTGGAAAACTATCCGGCAGGCAGTGATAGGAAAATTAAGAGAGAAGAATTGTTGAGATTGATTGCATAAAAAAATGATTAAGTGGAAACATTTCCGCTATATTTGGCGTAATATATGAAGGGGATTTTCCCCTTTTAATCGTCCCAATTGCACAGAAGCAATTGAGTAAAAGACTTTTTGATGATTTCCAAAGCCGATACACTGAAGTCTTTCACGACTTCCAAAGCCGATACTCTGAAATCATCAAACCCTTTCCCATGGCCATTTTTGGCTGTGGGATTCTTTATTTTGTTAAAGCACAGTTCATTTCACAGTTCAAACCACAGTTACACAGACAACATTATAAATAAATAAATAACTATAAAAAGAAAAATAATATAAAAAGAAAAATATAAATAATTAAGGCTAAAAAACAAAATGTTTTTTAGCCTTGAATCAAGGTGTATTTAACAAGTCTTTTTATAAGAAATCAATCACAGAGAGAAAAGAGTTAAAATAAAAATTCTTCATTCATTCACATTTTTTGCTGTGAGAATTTTCAAGTCAAAAAATATATAAGTCAAAGTTTCGCCAGCGAAGAGGTGGCCGCCACCTGCACGAACGTGACACAGTGGTATTTTTCGTTCACTGTGTAAGTGGCGTGCCAGGAGATTGACTAAAGAAAAAGGAGGTTATCGTATGAAAAAATTAGACGAGAGACAAAGCCGGTTCATTGAATCCAGTTTGGAATAAAAAAGACCGTCCGATATGGACGGTCTTTTTTATGCATGCAAAAATACATGCTGATCCAATATTAAAGTTCCCGGGTATTTTTCATAACCACTCGACATTTGAATTTCAAGAGGTTTCGGTGGTTATCTGGACTTTCCTCTTTTGAAAAGTAACGTAAGATTTTTTGTTACTTATTAAATCTAGCCAATCCGTTCCACTATCTTCACATTGCCAGGACAATAATTAAAAGCCCTCTCCATATCCGGAGAGGGCTTTTTTGTTTCAATCCTCTAGAAGAGGTGTAACCATTTTGACGAATGGACAGAACGGACAAAGTTCCGGACAAGCGAGTGAGTTTCAATCCTCTAGAAGAGGTGTAACCATTTTGACTACCACGATTTGAGAGCTAAAAGAAACCGGAGACGTTTTGTTTCAATCCTCTAGAAGAGGTGTAACCATTCTGACCAAAAAGCTCGCATCGAGTGATGATGAAAGCCAGAAAAGTTTCAATCCTCTTGATGAGGTGTAATCATTCTGACGGCATGTGTCTGAAACCCTTGGCACTCTTGAGGTTCAGCACCGTTTTTCGAGCACCTTCGTTTTTTAAAGAGCATTTAAGTTATTTTTTATGTATCAGCTCAAAACGAAGTGGCTTTTTCCTTTATTTCATGCGGGTTTCAGCTATTGCGAGCGACCCCGGGGATTTTTGACATATCAAGGTGCTCGAAAAAGAACTTCTGTTACAAGCTTGAATATCAGAAATATCAACTAATTTCAGTCTACAAAAAAATAAAAAATCTGTAAACCTTCAGTTCTAATATTAAAGCCCTCTCCGGGAAATGGAGAGAGCTGTTTTTGTAATCCTCCAGAAGAGGTGTAACCATTTTGACATGGCCTCAAAAGGTAGGAAACATGTGGCTCGCACCACTGTTTCAATCCTCTAGAAGAGGTGTAACCATTTTGACTGCATGCGTCTGAAACCCTTGACACGCTTGAGGTTCAATATCGTTTTTCGAGCACTTTCGTTTTTTAAAGAGCATTTAAGTTATTTTTTATGTATCAAGTCAAAACGAAGTGGTTTTTTCCTTTATTTCATGCGGGTTTCAGCTTTTACGAGCAACCCCGGGGATTTTTGACATATCAAGGCGCTCGATAAATCCTTGTATGAACATCAAAAATATCAACTAATATCAGTCTACAAAAAAATAAAATTCTTGTAAACCTTCAGTTCTAATATTACAGCCCTCTCCGGGAAATGGAGAGGGCTGTTTTTGTAATCCTCCAGAAGAGGAAAATCCCACCTTTAGGTTCATGCTGACATTTCTTTTTGTTTATCCTTGCGGAAGGTTCCCATTAATCCTGCAATTACAAGGAACACGGTTGCTAATACATAGAACATCGCGATGCTAATTAATCCGCCGATCCCTGAAATCAGCATCAAAGTACCGCCGATCTTTGGATTGATCTTTACTACAATTGCTCCTACGATTGCCAAGATGGAAAAAAGGAAAGCTCCCCAACCTAACCCGGTTACCTCCGATGTGCTGCCTGAAACAGCCTCATCCACAGCTCCAAAAAAGATAGCAAACAGTGCACCACCAAAACCGAAAATCCCACCGATAAGCCCAAGAACAAATTCTGTTGTCCGGCTCATTGTCTATCCTCCTTATTGCACTTTGATTTCAAACTCAACCTTTTTGGTGTTCATAAAATCGGACGACATCACTTCGCCTAAATCCATTTTGATTTCTTTGACTGACTTGGGGTCCAGACGGTCATTATTATTGGTCAAGAAAGTTAGAACGCCATTTTGTTTGACACCGCCTGCAATCTCGCCACCAACTGAATCACCCATAAACATGTTGGCGTTTAATTGCTTATCGCCGACAACGATTTTCCCTTCTTAATCAGGCCAGGCATGTGACCGAAACCCCTGACACGCTTGAGGGTCAACACCGTTTTTCGGCACCTTCTTTAAGTTTGGAATGGGTAGACAGCACAAGTAACCTAAGGGATTGATGAACTGTTTTTTTAAGTATTAAATATACAGATCTTCGAGAAATTGTTTAAATGTTTTCCTTACCACTACAACAGCTTCCGGATTAAATTTATTTTCACGGAAAAGATCCTGTGCTGCATGATTTGAGTCTACCCAAACAATAATAGGGTCATTTTCGTTATTGGCTGGGTAAAAGAAACAATACTGATTGATTGATGAATCAAAAGCGAACGGAATGAGTTTGCCTTTGCTTTGAATTGATTCATCCTCATCCAATCTGACGTCATATTCTTCAATCATTTGGTCTGGCAAATAAAACCCATCCAGTTGAAGGGGATATGGGTAACCTTTTGCCTTTATGTATATTTCTCCTTCAAGATTTTCCGGCATGTCATATTGGCTATAGAATCTTACAAAGTCTGGTGGCAATTTTATTTCACAATGTTCTTCCACTTCAGCCAATTCATCATCAGCAGGTTTCTCAGTTTCCTCTAATATCCGAAATTCAATCATATTTTTTTCACCTCATTTTAATCCACGGGTACCAAAGAAAAGGGTAAACAGTGCACCACCGAACCCAACGATCCCGTCCAAAATTCCAAGAATGTCATCTTTCTTCATTTATTCAAGGCTTACACATAATCAATGACCCGGCACAGCCAAATCATGTGGTGACGATTTTTTCCCCAGTAATCTTTGGCGATGTGATAAGGTTTGCCAAATTTCCTTAACCACTTTTTTTGAGCATGCATGTAGCCACTGTCCAAACAAAATTGTTCAATTCCGGATTGATGAAGCTGTTTCATCATGGAATGAATCAAAGCGGACCCCACGCCTTTGCCTTGAAAACCAGGCAATACATAAAGACTGCCAAGCTCCCCGATGGACTCCAGCTTGTGATGGGTCAATTTTTTGATTTCTCTCCCGCAAGGCCCGAAAGAAATCGTTCCGATCAGTCGGCCGTTCATTTTGGCAACCAGAAAGGAAATGCCCGAGTTGGCATTCTCCAGTGAAGAGGTGAGCAAGTTCTTTTTGGAATCAATCTCACAGGCCATATCATTGGTTAAATCTCCAAGGCCTTCTTTTTCAAAAGCATCAATGATTGAGGCTTCAAACACGGCAAACGCTGCTTGGGTATCTTCTTTTGCCGGTTTGGCAATGGATAAATGATTCATCATATTGATTGTCCTTTCATGGAGAAGTAGGTGGGTTAAGACATCAAGCGGATTCGGTTGGCTTGAAGCGGGGTTCTTGGAATTATTCGAATACTATGTACTATCATACTGGTTTTATCTTATAAATGACGCTGAATGCCTTCAATGGTTTATTTGAAAAATTTTTACCCGCGTTGAAAGCAGAGGAAGAACCGGAATTGGAGGCAATGGACTCTAAAAACCATTATTTAATAAAAACAAGTTTGTAAAACAAACTGAATCAACAAAATACAAAGGACATGAATCACACTTAGAGAAGTATATTTCATTCGCATTAAGTGAAGCAAAGGAATAAATCATCTTAAACAAGGAAAAGGGAGGAAACCCCGATGAAAATTGTTGTGATGAGCTTGTTGGTGAAAGACCAGGACAAAGCACTTCGGTTTTATACCGAAAAACTGGGGTTTATAAAAAAGGAGGATATCCAAGCCGGTGAATACCGATGGTTGACACTGGTCTCCCCGGAGAATCCGGATGGCACAAAATTGTTGCTGGAACCTGCCCATCATCCGGCCGGCAAGGAATACCAAGAGAAATTATATGCTGACGGGCTCCCGGCCGTTCAGTTTGGGGTCGCAGATGTTCATCAGGAGTATGAGCGTTTAAAAGAGAAAGGTGTGAAATTTACCATGGAGCCGACCAACATCGATGGAATCTCCCTGGCAGTATTTGATGATACATGCGGGAACCTGATCCAGATTGTCCAAAGTTGAAGGGGGCTTTTTGGTTATTTGTATTGCTTTCTAAGAGGTATTCGATCCAAACAGATTTATCACATTTACCAAAGGGCAGTGAGAACCACATGGATTCCAGAAATGTCAATGATAAAACACCATTATATGCCCAAACCAGTTTGTAACACAAACACTCATCAACAATAAACATAAAAAACAAAAAACTATCACATACAAACAGTCTTGTCAAAAGGTTTGTATAAAAAGGACTTGGGCATTCCAAGTCCTTTTTATATGACATTGGAGTGCGAAACAAACTTGCCGAGCCGGTATTGCACAAGCCAATGAATGCCGCATAAGAAAGAGATGATCCCGATAACAAGCCCGGTAACGGAAATTCCCAGTTGCTCGTAAGCCCATCCGGATACAATATAGGATAATTGCATCACTCCGCCATAGGTTGCCATATGCAGGGAGAAGACACGGCCGCGAACGGCTTCGGTTGTATTCATTTGCAGCATGTATGTGTCAAGCGGGATGATGATTCCGGAAAACAGCCGCATCAAGTAAAGCATGAAGATTCCCGTGAGCAGCGTGTCGGTATGTGCCAGAAAAGCGAAAAAAACGGCTTGGAAGAGATACGAAGCCCCGTACCACACAATCCCCCGGCGATATTGATGATTGACGAATTTCTTGACAAGATACGCTCCGGTCAAAACGCCCAATCCGTCAACGGCATACAGGATGCCGATCCCCAACCCCTGCATTTGATAAACGTCGTTACCGAGCAAAGGGATCAATATGTAATATCCTCCGCCGGCAAAGCCCCAACTGATGCCGATGAGGATAATGGCCCGGGCGACTTGGTTGTGGGATGCTTCGCGAAACCCTTTTTTGAGTGATTCGATATAAGAATCAGAATGTGAAGGAGAGACGGATTCGGACCATTTCATCTGAAAAATGCAAAAAGCGGACCAGAAATAAGAGATTGCATTGATGACAAAACAAACCAAAGGGTTGAAAGCCGTGGATACAATTCCTCCCAAAACTGCTCCGAGAATCCCGATCATGCTGTCGGTTGCGGAGGAGAAAGAATTGGCTTCCGCCAAGTCTTTTCTGGCCACCACTGAAGGGATGGCCGCTTGGCGGGAAGGGTTAAAAAAAGCACTCAGGCATCCAATCAAAAAAGAACCGGCATACAAGATCCAAACTTGCTTGAAAAGAAAGGCGAATATAAAAGAGGATACAATCAGACCGCGCGCCAAATCCGTGAGAATCATGATTTTTTTCTTGGAAAAATGATCAATCACAGAACCGGTGAACACCCCCAAAAGGGCAGAAGGCAGGGCGCGGCACATCAAAAGAATACCGACCGACAAGGCGGAATCAGACAAAAAAAGAACGGTTTGTGCCAGTGCGACTTGATTAAACCAATCCCCCAAGACGCTTCCTGTTTGTCCCAACCACAGAAAACGGTAATTGCGGTTTCTGGATATGAGTCTTTTTTTCATCGGTGATCCTCCTGTTGTGCGCAGGTTTATCTGCTTGAAGATGTTGTGATTTAAAGCACCGGCTCCTCGTTAGCAATAACCGGGGCACCGGTGCCTGGAAGATTTAAAAATCAAGTTTCAATTGTTCGTATTTTAAAAAAGGTGGTGGAGCCATGGACGGGTTTAACGATTCCAACCTATACGGATCGGACAACACATGCTCTGCTGAAACCTCAAGCCAACGGGAAGATGGGAGGCGGGGACTTTGTGCTTCATCAATGATTCCGATATAAAGCAGGGCTTTTCCGTCTTCGTCATGCAGGGAAAGATGGGAGGTGTGGTCACGAAAGCGTTGATCCCATTTGATCTGATAAACCGGGTTTAAGGGAATGGGATGCGGAGGTTGGAAGAAGAAACTGATTTGAATGGGAGTGGTGTTTTTTTGTGCCAACCATTGCTGAAAAACATGGCGGAGAACCCATTTCGCCAAGGTGACCTGTGAATGGTACAGCAAACATTCGCTGTCTTTCATGTGATGATGGGAGAAATGTGTTTTTCTGCGGTTGCTTTTCCTTAATTTCAGCGGTTCTCTACACTCCGGACACCGGTATTTTTGAAAAGAGTCGGCATCCCGGGGGGCAATGAGTGTTTTGCCGTCGGGCGAAAGTCCGCATGGGACCAACCCGTATAACTGACGAAACTTCGCTGGGATTCCGGAAGCCAAGCAGACAACCCCCGTTCCATTCGAATTAAAATTTTTATCTTCTAACAATATTATAAATATTTTATCCAAATAAAACTATTGTTTTCAGAGCTGTTTTTATCGGAATACAGACGTTGAACCATAAACTCCCTGGATGACTCCGCAAGCCAGGCGTTTTCCGGAATTTCCCGAAGGTTGGGATCGGAAGTCATCCGGGTTTTGATGGATCATGACCGATTTTCCGATCACTTGGGATGGGCGGAAACGGTTGGTGAAAAAGCTCATCCGTGCATACCCGTTATTTGAAAAGAGAACGGGGAAATCTCCGGGATGATTGCCATGGGGTTGGTTGTCCGGATTCCAATGATTACCGGCCGCTTGAAACGGATTGTCAGGATTTCCAACGGCACAACTGCCGTTTTCATGAAGATGGAATCCAAACGGACCAACGGGTTGCCGGCCGTTTCCTCCTGGTTGATAGGGAGGCAGTCCGTTCACTTCAATAAACACTTCGGTGCCGCCCGGTACTTCAGTAAATGTCACATAGCCTCTGAGTTCCGGCGCGAGCGGACCGCCTTGGATCCAGGCATAAGCTTGATAATTGGGTTGATTGGCCAAATATCCGCCAACAGGGGAATGAGCAAGGTACATGTCATGACACCTCCGGATGAAAAAAGAAGTTTCTTTTTATCCTATGAAGGGATTTCTGGATATCGACCCATTTTGCCGCCCATTTTTTCAGTTTATCCTTTATCTTGATGGTCCGAACAGCGACGGCCGGGGAAAGTGGTGACAGGAATGAAGCCATTTGATCAATTTTAGCTGATTTGTTCCATTATACCCACATGCCGGGACAATAATTAAAAGCCCTCTCCAGGTAATGGAGAGGGCTTTTTTGTCTCAGTCCTCTTAATGAGGTGTAATCAATTGACCTTTAAAGGATATACCGATCCCTAACACTAGATATGACAAGCCCAACAATAATCAACGATTATTAATCTGGCTCCGGGACTTGATTGGTTGGAACAAATGCGTAGTGATCTGATACCTTCGATTCGTTGACATATAGCTTAATGCTTTACATATAGCTTAATGCTTTAATTGATCTATAACGGGAAAAGTAGGAAGTAGCTTTGCAAAAGTGCTAGGGAAAGTAGCTGCTTTTGTGACATATTAGAGTATGTATGGGGATATGATACATACCCTTCCCTTTTTCATACAATATTTAGATAATTCCCCAGACCTGAGCTGGATAGTTTTTGAAACACCGGTTCAACTTGGTTTACAGAGTGCTTAATAAGTGCGACTTCGGCGCCTTAGTGGTTTTTTCTCGGTTTCTACCTCAGTCGATCACCGAGATTTTTAAGCAAACGCTCACTGCTCCAACGCTTAGATTTAAGCGGCTTTTTCTTCGCCTTGGTTTTATTGCTATTTTTGACTAAAAACGGTGACAAACCTGTTAAAACGGCAAATAGGGAAGCGATTATAATATCCTTTGTCAATAATGAACTTATTAAATTCATAGCCATAATTGTTACGTTCACATAAATATAAGCAAACCAAACTTTAAAGGGCATTTTTATATTTCTCATCAAATTAGTCACAATTACGATGTATGCTGTTATAAAGCAAGAAATAATTATTATTAAATTACCTAAGGGTAAATAGTTTTTGAAGTTTTCTTTTGTTAAAGAGTAAAGCAATTTATAAATATTAGGTATTGAATAAACAAGATAAGAAACAAAGATAAAAATAGTGAATGCAAACCGCAACTTAACAAATGATATTTCTTTTAATCTAGGAAATATATGTAGTAATATGATGGTGATGATATATCTAATTGATATAGCAAATGAGATAATTAGAAATATTAGCATATTAAATGGTATGAATTTTTCTATCCCTAATTCTTGATAATATTCCTTTAGAAAATCATAAACATCCATGAACGATGGTCCTGTAAACCATATAAAAGCTGTAATTATAGGTAAAGAAAGTAAAACAAATGTAGTTGATATAAGTTTTTTCAAAACTTCTATCTCTGGCATACTCCCGCGCTTTTTAAGATAAGATTCCCGAAAAATGAATATAGAGAGAAAAATTATAAGTAAAAGAGAAATACCCACAATCTTATAGTAATATAATAATTCTTGAATAGTAACTTTCATTTTTTTGGGATCGTCTATTCCGGTATATTTACAAACAAAAAAAACTAAAAGTGCTGTTTTCAAGGAATAAAGCTTAAGAAATTCAAGAGGTTTTTCTGTAATATAAGACTCTAACGAATTTATATAGGCGGCTATTTTTTTTAGCATTTATCTCACTCCCTATTTTTACATAATCTTCAAATAAGACCGTAACTTTTTTATCAGCATTTTAGGAGATAAACGAGAGAGAAAAAGAATTGCTTGACATGAGACAGGAGAAGTCTGTAATGTTGAATCAACTCATTGAAAGGTAAAGATCATCCAGAGAGCTGCGACGGTTTCTCTAGTTTTTTCGTAGGCGCTTTCTATGCCGAAATCACCAAATTAAATGACAATCAATTTTGTTCCTAAGTTAAAGTACAGAAGCTATTTTTAATTCCTCACCACATTTTTCCGCTACTGCTAGTCAGAAGAAGTATAATCGCATTGACGGCATTTGTCTGGGAAACCTTTGACACGCTTGAGGTTCAACGCCGTTTTTAAGCACCTTTTTTAAAAGGAAAATTTCAGGTTATATTTTATATCAGCTCAAAGCAAAGTGGCTTTCCTTTCTATTTCATACGGGTTTCAGCTTTTATGAGCAATCCTGGGGCTTTTTGATACATCAAGGCGCTCCAAAAACCATTATATGAATATCGGAAATATCAATTATTTTTAGTTTAGCAAAAAGATAAAAAGCCTGTAAACCTTGAATATAAATTTTTAAAGACGAGAGATAATTTCTAATAAAAACCTCTCCGGTGATGTTATTTAGTTAAAATTACTTGGATTTGATGGATCCTTACGGATTGACAAAAGGCAGTTGGTAACCTATTATACTTATTAAAAGTAAGTTAATTACAAATGTATGAAGGGAGAGGGAAAATAACCATTTTCGTCAACCATAGCAAAGAAAGAATAGAAGAATCAGAAAGGCTGTGGACCATGATTCAGATTTATCCTGCCGAAAACCGTTTTGTGTCTGATCACGGTTGGTTGAAAAGTTATTTCAGCTTTTCATTTGCTGAATATTTTGACCCCGGGAATATGCATTTTGGTCCCATGCGTGTGCTCAATGATGACACCGTCCAACCGGGGACGGGATTTGGCATGCATCCCCACAAGGAAATGGAGATTGTCTCCATTGTGTTGAAAGGGCAATTAAGGCATGAGGATAGTGCCGGTCACATGGAAACATTATCTTTTGGGGAAGTGCAACGCATGAGTGCCGGTACGGGAATTATCCATTCCGAGATGAATCCGTCAGAAACGGAAGAAGTGAATTTCCTGCAGATGTGGTTTTTGCCGGAAACCAGGGGGCTTCAACCTTCCTATGAACAGATATCTTTTGACCCGGAAAACATGAAAAACTGTCTGTTGCCGGTGGTATCCAAGCATCCTGCATCGGATCAGACGGCATCGATTCATCAGGATATGACGATTTATCTTTCCAAACTGGAAGCCGGCAAATCCATCACGTTTGAGCAGAAAGAAAACCGGCGGATCTTTTTCTTCGTGATCGAAGGCGATGTCCTTCTCAACGGGGATCATGTGTTAAAGCGCCGGGACTCGGCAAGAATAACAGATGTATCTTCGTTAACGGCGGAGACCGGTAAAGGTTGTTTCGTGATGTTGATTGATCTTCCTTAACCGGGTGAATATCCGGTGAGGATTAACCATAACCAACAGGAGGCATGAGCATGGCAAATGTGAAATTGGCGATCATTTATTACAGCTCGACCGGCACAAACTACAAGATGGCTCAAATCGCTGCGGAAACAGCCAAAAAAGAAGGAGCCGAGGTCCGTCTGTTGAGAGTGCAGGAATTGGCCCCGGAAGAAGCCATTGCATCCAATCCGGCATGGAAAGCCCACTATGAAGCCACCAAAAATGTTCCGGTTGCGACGCCGGATGACATTGTTTGGGCAGATGCGATTATTTTCTGCACGCCCACCCGCTTTGGCATTGTCTCGTCCCAAATGAAACAATTCCTGGATACAACGGGAGGCATCTGGGCCCAAGGAAAGACGGTCAACAAAGTGGTCAGTGCGATGACTTCGGCCAATAACCCAAACGGTGGGCAAGAAGAGACGGTTTTGTCCTTGTACACAACGATGTACCATTGGGGAGCGATTGTCGTTGCACCGGGATATACCGATCCTTCCATCCCGGCGTCCGGCGGCAACCCGTATGGCACTTCCGTGACCATTGACAATAACGGCAATTGGAAAGATGATGCGGAAAAGGCGGTTCAACATCAAACCCGGCGCGTCCTCACCGTGGCGGGCTGGATCAAAAAAGGGCAAAGCCAAAGCTGATTTTATGGCTTTCGGGAAAAAGCACCGGATTTCAATCACCGGTGCTTTTTCATATTATAATGGAAGGGATGGAACATCTTGAGAAAACAAGGAGAGTCTTCACAGTGAAAACAAGAGAAACCGCCCGTATTGTATTACTCAACGAACAAGACCGGATTTTGCTGTTTAAGATGAAAGACCCTTCCGTCACCAGCAAAGAGAATCCGGCCGGAGAGCCGGTTTGGTTTCCGCCGGGAGGCGGGGTGGAAGAAAACGAGTCTTATCTCGAAGCGGCCAAACGGGAGCTGTGGGAAGAAACCGGATTGGCGGACGGTGTGCATTGGGGGCCGTTGGTATGGATCCGGGATATTCATCTGTTCGTCCATCAAAGGAAAACCCGTTTTATTGAATATTATTATGTGGCACGGGTGCAGGGAAAGCAGATTTCGACGGATCATTTTACAGAGGTGGAGAAAGAGACTTACCAAGCCCACCATTGGTGGAGTGTGGATGAAATCTTGAACACCGGGGAACTGATTTTCCCCAAGCAGTTGGGACAAAGATTGATTCCGCTTTTAAAGGGGGAGTATCCTGCCGAACCCGTTGCCATTGAATAACCGAATCCATAAGCAGGAAAGGGGATCCCGGCGATGAATGACTATGTTTTGTTTTTGAATGAAGTGGATGGTTCCCGCATTCAGCAAGTCGGGGGAAAGGGAGCCAATCTGGGGGAACTCTGTAAAGCCGGTTTTCCGGTACCGGAAGGATTTTGCATCACTACCCGTGCATATCTGGACTTTATTCAGTCCGGCCGGGAAATGGATTCCCTTTTGGATGAACTGAACCGCCTGAACCCGGAAGATTTGAACGGCCTGCGGGAGCTGGGCCGGCGCATTCGCGACCATCTCACCCGGCTTGAGATTCCGGGGCAAATAAAAAATGCGGTCATCCAAGCTTGGGAATCCACCGGAAAACAATATTCATATGCCGTCCGTTCCAGCGCGACCGCGGAGGATTTGCCGACCGCTTCGTTTGCCGGTCAACAGGATACATATTTGAACATCAAGTGCGAGGAAGCGTTGCTCGGGCATATCCGAAAATGCTGGGCTTCTTTGTTTACGGACCGCGCCATTTCTTACCGGATCAAAAACGGTTTTGACCACCGCCAGGTTTATTTATCGGTGGTGGTGCAACGGATGGTGGATCCGGAAGTTTCCGGAATTCTGTTTACGGCTGATCCTTTAAGCGGGAACCGGAACGTCGTTTCCATTGATGCCAGCTTTGGTCTGGGGGAAGCACTTGTCTCCGGCATGGTGTCGGCTGACCTGTATAAAGTGAGAGAAGGGCGGATTCTGGAGAAAAACATCCGAAACAAAGAAATCGCCATCTTCTCCTTGCCGGAAGGCGGAACCGTGAAGAAAACCCTCCCGCCCGAACAGCAGTCTCAGCCGGCTTTGACGAACCACCAAATCCTGCAGCTGTCGGAAATCGGCAAAAAGATTGAACAGCATTTCGGGACTCCGCAAGACATTGAATTTTGCGTGGAAAAAGGGAAGATCTATGTCGTGCAAAGCCGTCCGATCACATCATTGTATCCGTTGCCGGATCTTCCCCAAAAGCCGTTGCAAGTGATGTTTTCATTCGGACACGTGCAAATGATGACCGATGCCTTGAAACCAATGGGAATTTCCGTTTTGCGCTCCATTTTCCCGAAAACCTTCCTGGTGGAAGCCGGCAACCGCCTTTTTGTGAATCCCACGGAACTTTTGCGCACCAAACCGGGAAGAAAGCTCTTTCCCAAAGCGATGGAAAATGTTTTTGATCAAACGTTGAGCAATGCCATCCGCGAGGTAATCCGGCGCCCTGAGTTTCTTGATGTCCCGGCCAAACGGGGTTTGTTCCGGTCCAACCGCCGTTTTATCCTTGCGGTGGTCAAAGAAATCTGGAAAAACCTTTTGGTGCGCGATCCCGAACTTGCCCGTCGGAAAGCAGAACGCTTCATTGAACAAAAATGGAATGAAATCGGCCAAAGCTTTCAGCGGGCAAGCGGTGAAAACCGGCTGGAAATCATCCGGTATGAATTGAACCATTTGGGAAAAGATGTGCTTAAAAACTTGTTTACATACGTTATCTGTTATCCGCTTTCCTATATGCTCTTAAAACAGTCCGTCGGGGACACCCGGGAGCTGTATGAAATCAACAAATCGCTGTCCGGAAATGTCACCAGCCAAATGGGATTGGAAATCGGTGATTTGGCAGACATCGTCCGGGAGTTTCCGGCATTGCAAAATTATCTGGAGCAAGCAGAGGACAAAACGTTTTATGACGGATTGGATCGGGTGGAAGGGGGAGCGAAATTTAAAGAAGCATTTCTTAAGTTCATGGAAAAATACGGCCATCGCTGCCCTGGAGAAATCGATCTCACCAAGCCGCGCTGGCGGGAAGCGCCGACACAGTTGGTTCCGGCCATCCTGGGGCACATGCGCAGTGTCAAGCCCGGGGAACACCGGCAAAAATTTGCACAAGGAGAAAAGGAAGCGAATGAAGCCATCGGGCGGATCTTAAAACAGGCAGGCTCCAACAGGCTGAAGAGAAAATGGCTGAAGCGGCTGATCACTGTCTGCCGCAACGCCGGCGGTCTTCGGGAGCACCCGAAATATTTCCTCACACGCCTGTTGGATGAGTGTAAAAAAGCGATTCTTTCAGAAGCGGAACAGCTGGTGGCAAAAGGGGTTTTCGAGAAAAAAGACGACGTGTTTTTCCTTACGATGGATGAATTGATCTTGCTTTTGCAAGGAACCTTCCGGCAAGATGTGAAAAAGCTGATCAATGAGCGGAAGGAAGCTTATGAACGGCATCAAACGTTAATGCCCCCGCAAGTGATGACCAGTGAAGGGGAATGCATCACCGGATCCCGCGCAACGGAAAACCTTCCGGAAGGCGCTTTGGCGGGCGTTCCGGCATCCGCCGGAGTGGCGGAAGGGATTGCCCGGGTAGTGTTCAAACCGGAAGAGGCCCGGCTGCATGAAGGGGAAATTCTTGTCGCCCCGCACACCGATCCCGGTTGGACGCCGTTATTTCAGTCGGCCAAGGCCGTTGTGACCGAAGTGGGCGGCCTGATGACCCACGGCTCGGTGGTGGCCCGGGAATACGGCATTCCGGCAGTGGTGGGTGTTGATCAGGCGACAAAACGGATTCAAGACGGACAAAAAATCCGTGTGGACGGAAACCAAGGGATCGTGGAAATTTTGGATGACGCATCCTGAAGGGAAAACGGGGTCCAAACCGGACCCCGTTTTTTTCATTCCGGGGATTTCCATGCGAACCAACGGCCATGTCCCTCCGTTTTGGCCAAAACCTCATGTTTTTTTCTCCCATTACTATATGTCTCCAAATGAAGAACATCCCGGTCCTCCATATTGTTGTATAAATGAAAAACGGTTTGGGTTCTCCCCAACTCCCCGATCTGATCCCTCAGCTTTTGCTTCGTTTGATCCGGCATTTGGTTGGCGACATGGGTGTGAAAGATGCAGAGGGCTGTATCTTCCGGTACCTGACGGGCTAACTTGGGAAGCATTTCAACCCCGTCGCCTTCAATCAGTCGGAGGGGGTGTTTTTTTAATTGCTGTGCGGATTTTTCAAAAAGTCTGACCCGTTTTTGGTGTTCCGGCCAGATGAGGGATCGCATCCATAAAAAATCTTCTTGATCCGTTAAATCCATGATATTTAAGTCGACGCCCGCCCGGAAAGCGACAGGGGGACTGTCCGGGAGCAAGAAGGGTTGCCGGGTTCCCCGGATTTCCGATTCAATCCGGAGGGGAGAAGACGGATGCCCGTAAGTTTGACTTCCTCCATATGAATAACGGTAATGATCCCATAACAGTTGCAATCCAGCACTGGTTCCGATTTCAATCAGGGAAAGGGGCTTTTTCACCCGGTTGTAAATCAAGCAAAAGGCGGGATAAAGATAAGCACAACGCCCGGTTTCATTGGTTTGCACCCTTTTTTCCCGGAGAACGGGGATAATTTCGTCCTTGAACATAAGGCAAAAGTCGCGAAAGGCGGGAAAGGCCTCGTCTGCTTCCCACGGGGATTTCACCAGATCCGGATAGTAATTTTTCAGGGGATGGTCTTTCCCTTTTAACAACAGATAATGGACCGCCCCGAACAGGAGATTGGGAACGGGTTGTCCACGCCGGGCATGGGATGCCAAAGCGAGAAGTTCATCGTCTTGGGCGATTTTTAATGACAACTGTTGATAGAGCGGACTGGAGAGGTGACATTCTATCAAGGCAAAATTCCGAAACAAAACAGATAACGCTTCTCTTTTCATTTCCGTGCGCACCTTCTTTCGCAAAAAATCATCTTGAAAATAAAGGGAATCTGCCAAGTGTTTCCTAATACTATAAAGGGGTTCCGATTTATTCCATGGAAAAGGCAGGGGACAGAATGAAAAACCGAGAGACGATTCCGGGGCATTTGCTCTATGATATCTACAACGACGGAGATCTGAATGTTCATTATTTGATGGAACCTTATGAAGAGTGGAAACAAATCTGGCGGAAAGTCCCGGTGGAGGTGACGGACTGCCTGACAACCCTGGGTTTGAAATACCGGCATAACTTGCATGTGATGAGTCAGAAGGAAAAGGAGATTTTATCTGATATAAAGAAATATTTCCCTGAGGTGTGGAACTATTTACATCCAAACGGGGAATTCAGCCGGTATCTTTGGGATTATGCCAAGTCGGCTTTTTGGTGCCGGTTGCAATTTAAAAAACAAGGCATTTCCGAAGAAGAGGAAGTCCTTCAGGAATCCGCGTTTTAATCCCCACAAACGTTTTACACCGATATTATATCAAACAAAAAGAAAGGAAGCGCCATGGTTACGATTCATCCATTGAGCAGGTGCACGTGGGAACAAACGTTGCAATTGTGGAACGAAGCCTTTGCGGATTACTTTGTGAACATGAATTTCACTTTTGACCGGTTAATGAACAGGATGGTCCGGGAAAAAATTTCGCCGGCCCATTCCCTGGTGGCTTGGGCCGATGGCCGGCCGGTCGGTTTTGTGTTCACGGCTATCGGGGAGATCAAAGGAAAAAAAGTCGCTTGGAACGGAGGGACAGCCGTTCTTCCCGGATGGAGACGAAAAGGGGTTGGGAGCCGGCTGATGGAAGCATTGGTGGAGATGTATCAACGGGAACATGTGCAACTGGCAACACTGGAAGCGATCGCCGAAAACAAGCCGGCCATCCGGTTATATCAGCAATACGGGTATGACATCGATGATTCCTTGTTCATTTACCAGACAGAAAACTTCAGCCGGAAACAACCAGCGGCTCCCGGATACAACATCCGCAGCGCCCATCCGGTAACCGTTGCCGCTTTTTCTTTTTATCCCGATCCGGCTCCGTGGCAAACCCATTGGTTTCAAGGAGATGAAGCATGGATCATTTCCGATTCTTCCGGAAAGGAAGCCGGATATGCGTTGGTGAGGCGGACAACCGATGACCTAGGACGAGTGCAAGATTTGACTTTGTTGCAATTGGAGACAGCCCCGGAGCATCCTGAAGCGGAAGAACTGGCCCGTCAGTTGTTGCGACATGTGATGGCTTCCGCGGAAGCATCCCGATACCAGTTTTTATACTGCCCCGCAAAGAAGAAAATGGTGACGGGCTTGCTGGAGGAGGAAGGATTTCACATGTTTTTGAATAACGTCCATATGGTGAAGAAAATAGCAGCAGATTGATATCTCATTAACAAGTTAACTTGGTGAGACGACCATTTGACTCTCAGACAGACGGAAAAATGTGTGGGAAATATCCGATCGCCAAACCCCTTGTAAATAAAGGGGTTTCGGCATTTTATCTTTATATAGTTACAAAAGAATTGTTTTGTAACCCTGTAGAGGGCATAAATAGAGTGGATCAAGAGGGAGGAGAAGGAAACCCGCGGCTGTTTCGCGCCACAAATATTCTTGTTAATCAGAACAAACAAAATAATCAAGAGATAAGCAGCCGGATGGAGAAAAATACATTCCAATAAATGGAATATGGATTTCCGATCCGGGAAAAACAGCCTTCTGATTTTCGATTTAAGGGCGGTTTATTTCTTTTTGAGAGAACAGGTCGAAAAAGGGGGTGAAAAGCTGTAAGAGGCCTTGGAATCGCTCTCTTTGTGTTGGGATTTTAAGGAAGAAAAAACCCTCTGAAAAACAGAGGGGAAGAGGTTGAGAGAATCCGCTTCCTAACTATTATTCCATTTTTTGGTAACCTCGCGGATGCGATCCAGTTGTTCCCAATAATTGTGAAGGGCAGCCCGGCCTTCATGTGTGATTCGTATGGTGGTATGCGGGATTTTTTTGCGTACGAATTGTTTCTGGATTTGGATATATTCCGCCTTTTCTAATTTGGATAAATGGGAAGAAAGGTTTCCTTTCGTCAAGCCTGTCAATTCTTGCAAAAACAAAAATTCAGCCATCGTGCAGGCGTCCAGCGCGCTCATAATGGCAAGTCGGGCCGGTTCGTGAATCAATTTATTCAGTTTTGCCATTTCCTTAAAGGGCATCAATGGAACCACACTCCATATGTATGATTAACTAGTTTGCATTATAAACTACAAACCATGATTTGAAAAGAAAGACCCTGTGATGGTGATGCCACCGGCGTCTCTGTTTTTCAAGGGACATAACACTCCATGTATTTCTTTCTCAAGATCCCCTGATTATTACGTCATGATATTTCCTTTTGATCATTTCAGTAATCCGGTACCAAAACAAGCTTTGTAAACCCGTTCATTATAAGCAAACACTCCCCATTCCGATAAAAGCACCATTGTTTAATTCCAAATCCGAATACATACGTGAAATGCAAAAAAGGCTTGAGCAAATCACTCAAGCCTTTGATTCCCACAGTTCCTGCTCGCGGTCAAACAGATGCTTTTCCGCTCTGGTTTCGGTGTCAAAGACCATGGCCGGCCGGTCTTTTTGTGCAAAGGGCAACCACGCATCGGGGAGATGGTCGCCGTTCGGATCCCCTGTCCGGGCAAAGGCAATCCATGCTTCATGCATTTGCCGGGAAATTAGCTCCCGCTTCGGATGTGTGCCGGTGAACACATCGACCCCCGGTTGATGCAGGTTGTGAAAGACAAAGGGGATTTCCAGTGCGTGACATGCTTTCAACCGACCGTCAAAGAGCGGGGTTTCGTAATCAAACCGGTAAACCCAAACCTTCCCGCCTTGCTTGATTTGGGCGTCAGCCGTTTTTAACATGCCCCGGGTAAAGATGTGGTAGGTCATGGCGCGCAACAGCTTTTGCCATACCGGTTGCGATGGATCCCCGGAAGATAAGTAATATGGAAAAACTTTTTCCGGAACCGACCCGATTTCCTGTTCGATCCGGTCCATCAGTTCTTCTTTTCCCGCTGTCGTCCAGGAAGGGTCAGTCAGTGTAAATAAATTGTACTCATCCTTTGTCACCCCGATGATGATCGGGATATCGCCGGCGGCTCCGTTTTCCAACGCTTCAATCGGATGGGTTTTCAATACGGTGCCGTCCACAACGGGACCAAAAACCATTCCCGGATTCACGGATTGTGCGGCTTCAAGGAGTTCACCGGCCGGGATGGATAACAACCGGTCGCGGTCTCCTTTTCGAATGCCGGCTTTCGTAAGAATTTGTTCCGCGATGCCCGAGGCTGTCTGAGAGGAACGGAGCAAAATGGCACCCGATCCGCTTTGCAAGATCGCCCGTTGAAACAGCCCTTTGGTTTCCGGGAGGGAAAGCAGAACCCCGACGCTTCCGGCTCCGGCCGACTCCCCGAAGATGGTGATTTGCTCCGGGTCGCCGCCGAATGCGGAAATGTTTTCTTTCACCCAGCGCAGTGCAGCGACTTGGTCCAATATTCCCAGGTTGCCCGACGCTGAAAATTCGTCGCCGAACCAATCTGCCAAGTACAAAAATCCAAACGCGTTCAACCGGTAGTTGATCGTGACAACCACCACATCTCCGTTTTTGGCAAACTCCGTCCCGTCATACCAGGGGGAAGCGCCGGATCCAAACTGGTAGGCGCCGCCATGGATCCAGAAGAGCACCGGCCGCTTTTTTCCGTCGGCTGCCGGCGACCAGATATTCAGATAAAGACCGTCTTCGCTCACAGGAAGATCCGCTTCCCCGAGCACGGTGCTGAAGGTGGTGCCGGACGGCTGCATCACCATGGACCGGAACCGGGTGGCCTCCCAAACGCCATCCCATTTCTCCGGCGGTTCCGGTTTTTGAAAGCGGCGTTTTCCCACCGGAGGTTTCGCATAAGGAATCCCTTTCCAAAAACAAACCTCTCCGTCTGTACCGCCTTGTACTTTCCCAAAACGGGTTTCCACCAACGTATTCATTTGAATCACTCTTTTTGATTTATTTTAATTTTCATTTAAATCTTAAATGATTAAGGAGTGGTTGTCAAACTCAAGTGTTTAAAAGTTCCCCTGAAGCAATCCATCGCACCGGATCCACTGATATCCACGATGTGATGACAATATCCAATCGGACCATACAGCCGGCAATCCGGTGCTTTAAGTTTTAAAACACAAAGGAAAGATCCAGCATGAATTAGAGGGGGTGCCCTTTTGATCAACCTCCGGCCAATCCGTCCCGCTTTGTTTTTTCGCACTGAATTTTGTTTGGGATGTTGTCACTTACACCTTATTGACACTGAGGGACAAGCTCGTTAACCTGAACGATATTCCAACAAAAAAGGAGGAAGAGGGTTTCGTGAAAGGGAAGGATGTCATCGGCTTTCTCATTCCTTTTACCATCCTGCTCATCATTTTGCGGGCCGCGAACTTTTTTGGTTTTTGGAAGGCTGTGTCCATCATATCAGGAGCCATTATTCTTGTATCAGGAGCCATCTTTCTGTTGTTCCTGATCCTTAAATTGCTGGTCTGGATTCAAAAAAAACGCTTGGCAAAGCAAAAAAGGGATGAATCCCAGACGTCATGAAAAGGCAAAGAGACTCAGGCAACATGCGGACCTGAGTCTCCCGGATCCATTTACAACTTCACGGCGATATTCTTTGTTAACTGGCGCAATAAGGTGAGAAAGAGGACAATGGCCGCCGCAGAACTCAATATATTCAGCCCGAGCGAATATTTTTCGCTCCATTCCAGCGCTGAAACAGAAAGAAGGAAAAAGGCAACAAATCCGATTCCGGCGATCCAGTGGAACCGGTAAAAACCGACTCCGATCAGGTAACCTGCCAAGTAATAGAAAAAGATATTAAGCAGATATTGAATCACCAGCCACCCGTTTCCGTTCAAAAATTCGTCAGACAGCAAATGAGACAGCTGGAACATCTCCAAAATCCCGTATTCCAAATAAGTGAGAATCACGGCGGAGAAAGTGATCGTGGCCGTCAGCCCGAGCGCGGCAAGCATCGAGCCGGCCCAAAAATCTCTCCGGGTGACTCCCTGCCCGACATAATAAGACAGGAATCCATTGACGGAAATAATTGCGATCACGATCATATAAACCTTTGCCGATTGAAAAAGAAACACCAAAATTCCTTTCACCGCGGTGTTATCATCGATTGTAAAATAACTGGAATAAAGATGTACGATTTGGGTAACCAACACAAAAACCAGATACCAAACCGTCCATTTCATTTGTTCAAGGTACATGTCTTTGGCCACTTTAGGAAATACGGCTGTTGGTTTCATATGCATCCTCCTTGCCTGTTAAATGAATAAACAGATCTTGCAAAGAGCAGGTCCCGGTTTCCAATCCTTGTTTTTCGGCTTCCAACCGGAGATCTTCATTGAAATCCCCGAACACAATCACCGATTTTGTATTTCCGAGCTGCTCTTCGTTCAGGATCTTCCGACCTTTGGTGAAATCATCAACCGCCCCGGCATCTCCTGTGATGGTGAGTCCCTTGGAAATCAAGGTTTCATAGTCTTCATGGAGCAACAGCTTTCCGCGATCGAGAATCAGCACTTCTTCAAACAAATAATCCATTTCAGACACCAAGTGGGTGGATAAAATCATGGTCCGGGGATGTTTGGCTTGGTCTCTCAACAATTCTTTATAAAACATTTCCCGGGTCGGAGCATCCATGCCAAGATAAGCCTCGTCAAAAATGGTCACGGGCGCCCGGCTGGCCAGTCCGATGGTCACATTCATCGCCGACTTCATTCCTCTTGACAGTTTTCTCACTTCTTTGTTTAAAGGAAGCTTGAATTTCTCAGCCAGCCGAAGTGCATAATTCATGTCAAAGAACGGGCGGAACTTGGCTGCATCCTGAATGAAGGTGGAGACTTTATTCCGCTCTTCCTTGTAATCTTTTTCGTAAACCAACACAACATGAGGCATGATCTTCGGGTTTTCAAACGGCGGTTCCCCGCCAATCAAGATTGATCCTTCCGTCGGCAGGCGAAAAGATGACAAGAGAGAAAGGAGGGAGGTCTTTCCGGCTCCGTTCCGGCCGAGCAAACCGTAAATCTTTCCGCTTTCCAGTTGGAAGGAAACATTTTTGAGCGCCTCAAAGTCTTTGTATCGCAACGATACATTGTCGAATTCCACTTTATAATTCATCCTCAATCCCTTTCCTTTCTTTTTTGATCAGCGCAAACACTTCACTTTCCGCGATCCCCAGCTTGTGGGCTTCTTGCACCAAAGGGACGACATATTCATCCACAAAAGCCTTTTTTCGTTTTTGAATCAGTTTTTCTCTGGCCCCTTTGGCCACAAACATGCCGATGCCCCTTTTTTTATAAAGAATTCCTTCCTCAACCAGCTGGTTGACGCCTTTGGAGACCGTGGCGTGATTGATCTTATAAAAGTTCACCAGTTGCGTGGTGGAAGGAGCCTGTTCGTCTTCCTTCAGCTGTTCGTTGACAATCATGTCCTCGATTTTTTCCCGGACTTGCAAAAAGATCGGCTTGTGGCTGTCCAGCTTCCGGCTCAATGTGTATCACCACCTTACTTCCACGCTTATCTCGTTAAATGGTTATATACCTATGTGTATAAGTGTAACAGTAGTTAAGAGTCAGGTCAACAGGTTTTGTGACTGATTTTGGATGAGGATCGAAAAAAGCCTGATGGAAAAAGGGGAACCGGTACAAGAAAATGTTCCAAAAACCAATAAAAAACCCATAAACCAAAAAATGGTCCATGGGTTTTAAACCGGTTTTTAATGATTGGATTTTTGTTTGATAAAGAGTGAGATTCCGCCAATCAAAAACAGAATCAGCCACATGAAATCAATGATCAATACTTGAATGTGAAAAGAACGGAGCAATATTTGGTTCGTTCCGACCGCCGGGAGAGCCCAAGGGTAAACATACCCCAACCAAGTGTATTTTTTTGAACCGATGATCAAAAAAACCGGAAGGATGAGTAAAATATTGAGAATGACTGATTGTACATAGTTGCTCCAATATGCGCATACTGCCAAATGAAATGCGGCCAACGGCAAAATCCCTATCCATCCGAGAACCAGGCATTGAATCAGCAAGGCCCATGGAAACGGATGATTCAACCGGGCGAATTCCCCGATGACAGCAAACTCCGACAAGGCAATTACCTGAGCCAATCCCAATAAGAGGACAAGCCACAGATACTTGGATAAATACAGTTGTTTCCAAGAAACAGGACAAGTTAAAGCTCTAATCCAATTATGTCCTTCATGCTCCACCTTACACAGATTGGCTGCCAATAATACGGAAAGGATTGGAAAGAAGATGGTTGGATAAAAGTAGTTCGCCATTCCCCAAGCCATCAGCCAATCATTGGTCTTCGGATACAAACCGGGCATAAATGAAGATCCCATAGGCAATCGGAACCAATGGAAGAACCAGAATCAACCGCCAAATATTTGTTTTCCGGATTTTCATCCATTCGGCCATGAACAAATTCCCCAATCATATCTCCCTTTCAGTCGATTAATCAAATTCTTTTCGGTAAAACACAGTAATTCCGATCACCAGCCAGATGGCGCCAAACAAAACAGATAACAAGAGGATTTCCCAGTTAAGCAATGCACTCGTTTCCCCGGGGAACAATGCCTGAACCGACAAAGGCGGAGAGGGGAGGAACGTAGACCAAAATCCCCACGGTGTCCACCAACCCCATCCTTTAAAAACAGGGGCAAGAATAATTGAGGCGATTCCAAATGAAATCGGCACTGATTGGTTCTTGCTGGCCATGGATACGCATAATTGAAAAGCCACAAAGGGGATGGCCAGAAGAAAAGGGGCATACACATAAGAAAACAATTGGCCGATGGTGACAAGGTGTTCAACATCATGCAATTCAGCCATGATGTATATGCCAAAAACAAACAAAAGCCCCATAACCAAGGTGGTGGCGAATCCCCAGAAGAATTTGGCAACATAGATTTTCCATTT
Source organism: Thermoactinomyces sp. CICC 23799 (assembly GCF_016055145.1). Classification (NCBI taxonomy): domain Bacteria; kingdom Bacillati; phylum Bacillota; class Bacilli; order Caryophanales; family Thermoactinomycetaceae; genus Thermoactinomyces; species Thermoactinomyces sp. CICC 23799. The sequence goes on along the minus strand of NZ_JAECVV010000005.1, from coordinate 176,102 downwards.
CGCCAAAGGCATGGCAAAAAGAAACTTCCACATATTCGAAAACTGTTCCATGTTGACGATGTAGGCAATGAAGACAGGAACAGTGAAAGCGATGATTTGCCATAAGTATCGGCTGGTAAGTGACAAGATCAATCCCCAACCCTGTTCTGGAGAGTGGCCTTTTTGCAAATAGTACCCAAGGGCAAGTGTGAGGAGAAAACAGGTCACAACAGGAACAAAAATGAAAAGCCAAATGACCCAACTACGGCGGATTTTAATCCATTCGTTGATAACAGATGAATTCATGATCAATGATCTCCATTCTCCAAAATCTGAAAAAACATTTGTTCCAGCGAGTTTTCTTCTTCTTGGAAGTGATAAATGATAAAGTGATGGTCGATGAGTAATCTTTGTAATGAATTAATTTTTTCCGTCGGCAGGGAGTCGATATAAATAAACTCTTGATCCCGCGAAATGGAATAGTGATGTTGCTTCAACAATTTCTCAGCTTCGTCCAACCGGTCTGTCTTCAATTTAAACTGCTTTTGGTTTTGTTTTTGATCCCTGAAACAAAAGCCGGCCTTGATGAATAATACCAACATGGGAAGCCATTTGTTCCACTTCACTCAACAAATGGCTGGACACGAATACGGTCACATTAAACATCTGCGGAAGTTGTTTGATCAATTCCCGGATTTCTTGTATTCCGGATGGATCCAGACCGTTTGTCGGTTCATCCAGAATGAGAAAGTCCGGTTTGTTCAGAAGAGCCATGGCGATTCCCAACCGTTGTTTCATACCGAGCGAATAATCTTTGGCTTTTATATGTTTTGCATCTTCCAAATGAACCATTTTCAGCACTTCGTCAATCCGCGACGGAGGAACTTTAAGCATCCGGCGGGCGATATCCAAATTTTCGTAACCATTTAAATGTCCATAGTAGCCGGGGGTTTCCACCAAACAGCCTACCCGGCTCAGTATGGAAATGCGATGTTTGTGAATTTCTTTCCCGAAAATCCGGACCGTTCCCTCCGTCGGGCGGGTAAGTCCCAAAATCATGCGAATGGTTGTTGTTTTCCCGGCGCCATTCGGGCCCAAAAAACCGTAAATTTGTCCTTTTTCAATTTGTATGTTTAACCGGTTTACAACCATTTGGCCGCGATAAGCTTTCGAAAGATTTTCGGTTTGTAAGACCATGTCTTTCCACGGGCTCCTTCCTTGAGACGGCAGAGTTATAAAATTCAAAATATTGATCGCTTGTCAGATGAAATTTCATTTTTTCACTTAATGTATTTTGAACGAAATCCCTTTGATAAAGATTTCATCATTCACAGCCCTTCTGACGATCGGCAGAGAAGAATTACCCCTTTTTGATGATTTACAAACATAAAGGATTAAAAAATATTCGTAAATGTAATAATTTTTATGTTATTCTTTAATTTGATTTACAATTTGGTGCTCATCGTCCTGGTCATCTTATTTTTCGTATCGTTTGCAAAGTTTGTTTACACCATCATGAGCAGCTTGAAACTAATGGTGATGATGACTCACCAGATCAATCAGAAATTGGATCAAATCCTCCGGCATTTGGGGAAAACGGTGGAGGATGCAAAGGAGCGACCGGAAGAAAATCGCCCTTAGACAAACCGTCCAAGGGCGGTTTCAGTTTTAATGATAGCGATACCAAACTTTCCATCCCTCATTCGTTTTGGCCACGAAAACTTGTCCTTGCGACAAGCTGGCGCTGGGGAGGAATTCCGGGAAGAACAGTTCCACCAGCAGGGATTTTCCGGCAACTTCTTTTCCGCACTGTTGTTCAGCGATGCCGGAGTAGGGGGAAGATTCGGGATCCTTGAGGGAAAGGATCCGTTTGACCTCGTAATTTTGGTAACGGGAATCGTCGCCATAGGTTTCTTGAATCAATTGCGGGAGGACATCACGGATTTCTTTTTCCGCGTTTTCATCCGGTTGGATCAAATTCTCCGCATTCGGGCACTGCTCCGAGGTTGCCGGCTGATCTGCCGCTGCTGACGGAAGGGGAGAAAAACCGGTTGTTCCGGCAATGGTCAGGACCAGCAAAAAACAGAACAAACTCTTTCCAATGACAAAAAACGGTTTCATTTTTTCACATCCTTTTCTGTTTCATTTGAGGAACAAATGTCCCCAACTTAATTTTATAATATCCATTTCGCGAATTCATCTCACCTTTCGCACCAATGGACAGGATCAACCGAAAAGTTTCAGGCGGAAGGAAGGGGGAAATGAACTTTTAAGGTTGATGAAAACAAACATCCATGTTAGACTTTACCGTGTTATTCCATCAAGAACGAAGGAGGATTTACCTGAAATGCAATCATGCAGACTTCGATTCCAAGCTTTGAACAACTGATTTTAAAAAGTTCAAAGCCCTGCCTTGTGCAGAGTGAATCGGGATCAGTCTGCCCTTTTTCAGGTAAAACCTGTGCATATGAATAGATAAAAAAGGGAGGGGAATCCCCTCCTTTTTTTGCTTTCATTGCCGACATCCCGCCAAGCCGGAACCACAGGCTTGGTGTGTCTTCGTGCGCCTGAAAAACAGGCTCATCTCCGCATTTGCTTTGCACCGGGCAGAATGCGGAAGGTGAGATAATATGAGTAAAAAGAAGTTAAGAAAAAATTTTCCGGGACAACATTTAATGAAAAGTAAACGGCTGGCAGCGGGCATTGTGGAGATGTCCGGAGTCGGCCCGGAGGATCAAGTGGTGGAAATCGGTGCAGGCAAAGGAGCTTTGACCGTTCATCTGGCGCAAAAAGCCAAAAAGGTCATCGCCATTGAAAACGATCTTTCTTTTGCAAAGATTTTGCGGGAAGAAATGAAACCACACAGGAATGTCAGGGTGATTGAAAAGGATTTTTTGGAAGTGAACTTGCCCGATAAACCGTATTCGGTGGTATCCAATATCCCTTATTCCATCACCACCCCGATATTGAAAAGATTGATGGACCGGCCTGAAAATCCGTTTCAAAACGGTTTGCTGGTGATGGAAAAAGGGGCGGCCAAACGCTTCACAAGCCATCCTTCCACGAACCCGCGCATTCTGGCTTGGCGGATGTATTTTGATTTAACGATGGGAAGGACCATCGCCCGGTATCATTTTGCACCGCCTCCCAAGGTGGATTCGGCCGTCTTGTTTATCAAGAGAAAAGCCCCTCCCTTGATTCCCGTCCGGTTTCGCACTTTGTTTTTTAAACTGGCGTCATATGCCCTGAAGCATCCGGAGTTGCCGGTCGGTGAGGTTTTCAGAGGGATTTTCACGGCACCGCAAATCACGCATCTTGTGAAAACGTTGAAGAAGAGCCGGAATACGCCGGTCGGACGGTTAAGCGACACAGAGTGGGCCGTGGTTTTCCATACCATGGTCCGGCATGTCCCGCCGTACCGCTGGCTGAAATAGCCGAAATAAAAAATCCTCCTGAAAAACAGGGGGATTTTTTAATATAATGAAAAACGATTTTTCATGGAAAGGGAGTACACCTGCTCATGGACATGACCAATGTTTTTTATTTTCTGCTGGCTTCTGTTGCACTCACTCTCATGCCGGGACCGGATATTCTCTTTGTGGCAACGCAAAGCATGGTGCAAGGAAAAAAAGGGGGGATCATGACGGCGCTCGGCTTGTGCACCGGTTTGTTGGGGCATACGGCCGCCGTGGCCGTTGGAATTTCGGCTGTCATTTATCATTCGGCGCTGGCGTTTCAAATCCTCAAGTATTTCGGCGCGGCTTATCTGCTTTTTTTGGCATGGCAAGCGTTGAAAAGCTCCGGCACCGGACCCGTGAAGCAAAAAAATTTGAAACAAAACGCTTTTGCCTTGTATAAACGGGGAATCTGGATGAATTTGCTCAATCCCAAAGTATCCATATTCTTTTTGGCTTTTTTGCCGCAATTTGTTTCCCCTCACGCAGGATCCATCACTCTTCAATTCATCGGGCTCGGAATGTTGTTTATCTTTCAGGCATTAACTATCTTCAGCCTGGTCTCGGTGGGAGCCGCTGCGTTGGGGGAAAAATTTTTGCAACCCTTCATCCGTTCCCGGGGCGTTCATTGGATCGAAGCCGCCATTTATACAATTTTAGGCCTTCGCCTGGTGTTTATGGAAAAGTGATCAGCCGGGACAAATGTAAAAAAACCTCTCCGGTAATGGAGAGGTTTTTTTATCAGAGATTATCTCTTGCCTTTAAAAAGTTATATTTTGAAGGTTTACAGGCTTTTTATCTTTTTGCTAAATTGAAAATAATTGATATTCCTGATGCTCATACAAGGATTTTTCGAGCGCTTGGATATGTCCAAAACCCCCAGGGTTGCTCGCAAAAGCTGAAACCCGTATGAAATAAAGGGAAAAGTCACTTCGCTTCGAGCTGATCCAAAAAAATAACCTGAAACTTTCTTTTAAAAAAGAAAGTATTCGAAAAACAGTGTTGAACCTCAAGCGTGTCAAGTATTTCAGACACATGCCGTCAGAATGATTACACCTCAACAAGAGGATTGAAACTTAGCTACTGTTCTTGCTATCTGCAGAGCAAATGTCGGTCAATGCGATTACACTTCTTCTGGAGAACTGAAACAAAAAAGCCCGCTCCTTTAATGGAGAGGGCTTTTAATTATTGTCCTGGGCTTGATTTGACATCATATATTGGCTGCGTTTTTGAAAAAACACGTGGCTAAATTCTTCTAATTGTTCATTTTAGAGTGATTTTGCCAGAAGGGCCGCTGAACCCATTAGCCCATCAATGCTGTGATCTGCCTTAACAAAGAAGGAAACCGGACTCCTTTCCAAGTATACGAAGGAACAGACAGGCACATGGGTGATTGGATACCCTGATCCAACGAATCCGCGAGGCGGAGGAAGAGAATCGAAGCCCCTACCAGGCATGAGATGTTGGAGTTTTGTTGCCGGAAAGCCAAAAGGCTGAGTGCCTTGCGGACACTCAGCCTTTTCATGAGACTACAGTTTCAGGGAGATATTGTAGTCTTTCATCCATTTGTTGACTTGGAGGATATATTCCATCATTTTTCCGACTTCAAACGGAGATTTTTCAAAGAGATTGTCGGAAATGTGACGGATTTTTTGTTTGTCCAAAAGCAGTGCAACCGGCGCTTGCGGATCTTCGATCAATTCATTCAACATCTTGCGGATGTTTTGATAGTAAACCGGATCCGTTGTGGACGGATATGCACTTTTCTTGCGGGTGCGCACTTCTTCCGGCAGATAACCTTTGAATGTACGGCGCAACAGGCTTTTTTCGACTTTGTCGACGGTTTTCATCGAATAAGGAATATTGAATAAGTATTGAACCAATCGGTAATCGCTGAACGGAACACGCGCTTCAAAACTGTTATGCATGCTGATGCGATCTTTCCGTTCCAACATAAACGGCAGGAAGCGGGTGATGAAAAGGTAAGACATTTCCCGTTGTTTTTCTTCGATTCCCGTTTCCCCGTCCAATTTCGGAACCTCACTGACCGCTTCCTGGTATCTGCGGTTTCTGTGCTCTTCCGGCTGGAGTGTTTTGATCGCCTCTTCATTCAAAACATCTTTGAAGTAGCGAATTTGTGCGCTCCACGGGAACGTTCCGGAGAACAAAAATTCATCCTGATGGAACCAAGGATATCCGCTGAAAACTTCATCTGCAGATTCTCCGGAGAGCGTGGCTGCCGCATTTTTCTTCATTTCACTGAACAACAGATGCAACGATGCTTCCATTTCACCCAGTGCCGGCAAGTCGTGTGCCTCCACAGGGAGGAATACATGTTCCGTCAACTGATCATGGTTAATGATGACAGTATGGTGATCGGTATTTGCATATTCCGCAACGATTTTAACATACGGCTCATCCCGGCTGACATGCAACAAGTCGGCTTTGAAATGTTTGTCGCTTCCGGCAAAGTCAAGGGAATAGGTACCGAGTTGTTTTCCTTCTTCCGCCAAATACCGGGCAGCCATGGAAGTAAGACCACTGGAATCCAACCCGCCCGATAACATGGAGACGATCGGGGCATCGGCGATCAATTGGCGTTTCACAGTGTCTTTCAGGATTTCCCGGATTTTTTCAACAGTGGTATCCACATCGTCTTCATGCGGTGTGCTTTCCAATTTCCAATATTGATGATGATCGGCTTTTTCTTTTGTGAAAACAATGTAATGACCCTGTTTGACTTCCTGAATTCCGCGGAACACACCAAAACCGGGGGTGCGGATGGGTCCCATTCCGAAAAGTTCGCTGAAGCCTTCGACATCCACTTCCGGTTTGACTTCCGGATGGGCCAGGATGGCTTTCAATTCGGAACCAAATAAAACTCCGGAATTATGTACTTTGTAAAAGAGGGGTTTGACTCCGATGCGATCCCGGGCCAAAATCAATGCTTGGCGACGTTCATCCCAAATGGCAAAGGCAAACGCCCCGTTGATGCGCTGGATGAAATCTTCTCCCCATTCCAAATAGCTGTGCAGCAAAACTTCTGCATCCGATTCCGTTCCAAAACGATGTCCGAGATTTTCAAGTTCTGCTTTCAAATCTTTAAAGTTATAGATAAACCCGTCAAAGGAGAGTACGATGGAATGATCCCCTGAGCGATAAACCATCGGCTGTTTTCCACCGGCAGGATCGATGACAAAGAGACGGCGGTGACCAATCGCTGCACGTTCCGAAAACCAATAACCTTCATCATCGGGACCGCGATGTTGAATCGCGTTGGTCATTTTGCTTAAAACATTTTGTTCTCCCGACAAATCTCTTTCCCAATCAATCCAACCTGCAATTCCACTCATGAATGAATCATCTCCCATAAAAGAATCAACAAAATTATCAATATATTTAATTATAAAACAAGAAGAAGAAAATAAAAATATTTTTTTACATATTTATATAATATTCTATGTGAAATATTAAAAAAACCCGCTTTTTAAATGCGTTTTATGTAATTTATCATGAAAACAAGTAAAATTTTTACATAACGCAAAACATATGGAAATGCAGGGGAGGATTGGCAAAAAAATCCGGTTTAGCTCCCAAAGAACAGGACACAAAAGCCGTCCCGACAAATTGCAAAAGGCTACGAAACAAACCGTAACCGTCGGCATCATGCGCTGCAGAGGAGAGGAGTTTTTTAATTTCTTGAGCTGAAAATAAGATGGGGCATTCGCCTCTTTTTTACGTAACAATGTTATGTTACAATAATGACGAGGAGGTGTCGGGGAATGGATCAAGACTTGATTTCAAAAAAAGACCTGTTGAAAGAAACAGGCATTTCATACGGACAATTATACCGTTGGAAACGAAAAAACTTGATTCCGGAAGAATGGTTTATCCGCAAATCCACCTACACCGGGCAGGAAACCTTTTTCCCTCGCGATAAAATACTGCAACGAGTGAATAAAATCATCAGCTTAAAAGACGATTTGTCTTTGGATGAGATTGCGCAAATGTTTTCTCCCCGGTTTACGGAAATCTCGCTAACGAAAGAGCAAATTCAAGAGAAAAAGATTGTTTCGGATGTTGTGCTTGAACTGCACCTGTCCATCCATGGTCAATCCAATGTGTTTACCTTGGAACAACTCTTTTATCTCTATGTTCTGGATCAGTTGCTTGAAACGGGTGAAATCACCCTGGACGAAGGAAAATCGCTGTATCTGTTTTTGAAAAACAATTCCCACCGGTTTGAAAAGAAAAATGCAGAGTTATTCGTCGTCCGCAAACTGGGGGTCACCACTTATATTTTGGTGAATGAAATTAAAGAAATTTGTTTTGATGATCGTGTGAAAGTGCTCCTGCGCATTTCGCTTGCAGAGGAATTGGAAAAGTTAAAAGGGAAAATTCAACATTTCGGATGGGGAGATGCAAATGAGTGATTTACTGATCAACGGGTACGGAAATTTTTCGGGTGGTACATTCGAAAAGGTCCGCATCAACGGATTGGGAAAAGTAAATGGCGACCTGGATTGCCGGTTGTTTATCACAAACGGGGACAGTGTCGTGGAAGGAAACGTGCAAACACAAACGGTGAAAGTCAGTGGTTCGTCGGCGATTGAAGGGAAACTGAAGGCGGATGAAACAAAAGTGAATGGCCAATTGACGACAGAAGGGGATGTGCACACCCAAAACATCACGCTCAACGGGACCGCCCAAGTAAAAGGAAATTTCATCGCCGACCAGGCAGACATCCGCGGAACCTTAAAGGTTGACGAAGACTTGGAAGCAGAGTCCGTGGTGATCAAAGGGGTTTTTATCATCAAAGGGCTGTTAAATGCCGGAAACATTCAAGTGGAATTGCTCGGCAATGCCAAAGCAAAGGAAATTGGCGGAGAGAAGATCGTCGTCAAAAAGAACAGCTTTGCTTTAAACAAATGGCTGAAATCCTTTTTTGCCGACAAAACGTTGCAAGCCGAAGTGATTGAAGGGGATGATATCGAATTGGAATACACCCACGCCGGCATTGTCAGGGGAAAAAATGTGAAGATCGGCCCCGGCTGCAAAGTGGACGTGGTGGAATACCAAAATTCGTTTGATCAACATGATCAAGCGGAGGTCAAAGAAAGCAAGCAAGTCTGAGGATACCGCCCCGGACTTGCTTGCAGGGGCGGCTTCATGCTTGCTTCCATTTAATATTGCAACCCAGACTGGGTTTTTGTGTGACCGTCACCGGCTCACCGTTAATGATTTGATCCAATGCGGCACGGATGGATTCGCCGGTCACCGGAATGTCATTCCCCGGGCGGGAATCATCCAATTGCCCCCGGTAAACACATTTCAGATCGCCGTCAAAAATATAGAAATCCGGCGTGCAAGCTGCTTGGTAAGCCTTGGCTGTTTCCTGGGTTTCGTCGAATAAATACGGAAACGGGTATTGGAGTTTTTCTACCACTTCTTTCATTTTCTCCGGCGAATCATCCGGATATTGCTCCGCATCATTGGAGTTGATGGCGATAAAGGAAATTCCTTTCGGAATGTAATCATTGGCCAGTTGCACCAACTGATTCTGAACATGTTTTACATAAGGACAATGGTTACAGATAAACATGATGACCGTGGCAATGGAGGATTTTACATCTTGTAAGGCCACCGTTTTTCCGGACACCGCATCCGGCAATGCAAAATCCGGGGCTTCTTTTCCGAGCGGGAACATATTCGATTCCGTTTTCGCCATATCTGCATCCACCTCTTTATGTTTTTTCCGTATTATAACATTTCGCTCTCTCCTAGAGGAAGATGCAAAGAGGGAACGGATTTTCGTCAAAAAATTCTAAAATAAACAAGGATTTATGCTATAATAACGTTAAAGCGATGAAAGATTCGCAGAGAGGATGGGCTCTTTGCCACCGGTGAACAAAAGAATTCCGATTGAAGTTGTGCGGGTGATTGACGGAGACACTTTGAAAATCAAGAGGAATCAAAAACTGGAACGGGTCCGGCTTCTGTATATTGATGCCCCCGAGCTCAATTCCGCCAATTTGTTGGAACATTTCAAAGCGCTTGAGGCCAGAAAGTACATTGTCAGTCTCATCCATCGCGGCCGGAGTGTCACCATCGAGCAAGGCGCCTTTAAGCGGGACCATTACGGCCGGATTCTTGCCCATGTGTATGTGGATGACATGCATTTGCAACCGCTTTTGCTGAAAAGAGGATTGGCCCGTTGCGTGATTCCGAACCGGGCGCGAAAATTGAAATCAGAACGGAAATATCTGAAAGAGTTCCGGCGTTTGGAAATCATGGCACAAAAAGCCGGGCGCGGGATATGGGAATATGAGCAAAACAACGGCACGATCTTAAGCCGGGTGAAAAGCATTCAATCTTAAAGACAGGGATCCTGGGAAAGGGTGTCCCTGTTTTTCATTTTCGTACGAACCGCATCATGATATAGTCAAAGCATGGAGGGGGGATGCCAAGTTGCACAAAAAGAAAATCATTTCTTCATCAAAGTACCAGTGGCTCCGGATGGAACTTTCCCGTTTTGAAGAAGCCGGGATCATCGATTCCTCGCAAGTTCAACAGATCTTATCTTCTTATGAGGTGAAAGGGAAAGGGAGTGCAGGTTTTATCCGCATCTTGTTGATTTTGGGTTCCGTTTTGATCGGTGTGGGCATTCTCAGTTTTATCGCCGGGAATTGGGAGGCGCTTCCCCGAACGGTAAAATTTCTGCTGATTTTGTTTGGACTGACGGGCGCTTATTTCACCGGCTGGAAACTGGAAGATTCATATCCCAAAACTTCCAAAAGCTTTTATTATATCGGCGCGGCAATATACGGAGCAGGGATTTTTCTCGTGGGTCAGATGTTTCACAGCTCATCGCCTTATCAACAGGCCTTTTTGGTTTGGGCCCTCGGGACCGTACCGTTGGCACTCTACTTAAAAGACCGTTGGGTGATGATCCTGTCCATTGTGTTTATCGGCATTTATGCCTCGCCGGCTTGGGATGCATCCGTGCCGTATCCTTTCTGGGTTTGGGTTTTTATTCCGCTTTTTTACGGATGCAATGAGCGCTGGTTGAACCGAAACCGTCAAGTGTTTTTCTTTGCCAATGCGCTTTTGATCCTCACGATCTGGGCGACTTTCGTCCGGTGGGAATGGCACGGGGGAGTCAATGCATTCATTTTGTTATTGCTGGGAGCAGGCATGACGTTTCTCAACATCCGGCCTTATGCGGAGGTGTTGAAACAGCAAGGAGCCCTCATTCACGGGGTTGCTGCCATTGTACTTACTTATCCGGACTTTTGGGAAATGTGGGGGGGAGTGTTTCATGCCCCGCTTTTGGGATATGCAGTCGCAGTGGCTTATCTTGCCTTTTTGATTTTTTTGCTCAGAAAGAAACAGCTTTCGGCTGTGGTGATTTCCTGTGCACTCATTTTTCGGTTCTATCTGGACTTATCCATCGAATTTCTTCCCAAGTCACTCTATTTCTTGATCGGCGGCATTTTGCTCATTCTCAGCGGTTATTGGATTGAAAAAAGCCGGAAAAGGGGGGGAGGGAAATGAAAAACATCCCCAACCGGTGGTTTTGGATCGTTCTTCTCATTCCGGTCGTTTCCCTGGTTTCCATGACCGTGCAACCATTGCTTGCTTTCATGAGCGGCGAACAGGTTACGCTCAAAACCATCCCGGTGGATCCGAAAGATTTGTTTTACGGGGACTATGTCCGGTTAAAATTGGAGATTGAGGAAGTGGACCGTTCCCGCTTTGATCCGCAGCTCGCACAGAAGGCTGCCCACCATCTGCCTGACCCGGGCATCCCGGTTTACGTCTCCCTAAAACCCAAGGGGAATCACTACATCGTGGACCGGGTTTCTGAAAAGAAGCCGCCCGGTGGCTTGTATCTGAAAGGAACGCTTCAAAAACCGGTGTTTCCCTTTCGGGATGGAGAGAAATACCGGGTGGATTATCATTTGGACCGCTATTATGTCGAGGAAGGATCCGGAGAAAAGTGGGAAGCCTTGGCCCAAAATGGCGGAGTTCTGGTTGAAGTCAAAGTGAAAAACGGTTACGGGGTGATCGTCGGAATCAAAGAAAGCCCCGGCAAATCATGAAAAACACGAGCGATTTCCCGCTCGTGTTTTTGGTTTAATCGACGGATTTTTTCCTTCTCATCAATTCTTCCCGTTTAAATCCAAACCGTTCATAAAGACCGTGCGCATCCCGGGTTGCCAAAATCATGCTGGTATCCCGCACAGCCTCATGTGATAGGAGGAATTTCAGCATCCATTTGGCCAATCCTTGCCGGCGATGATCCGGATGAATGATGACGTCACAAATCCAGGAAAAAGTGGCATAATCCGTTACCACCCGCATGAAACCCACTTGTCCTTCTTCTCCGTAGACGCCGAAACACAATGAATTTTCCATGCTTTTCACAATGGTTTCTTTGGTCCGGTGTCCGGCCCAATAAGTGGTTTGCAACAAACGGCAGACGGCATCCACATCCAACAAATCCTTCTGGTCACTGATCCAATAGGGTAATGTTTCGTGTCTCCATTCCATCTGTATCCCTCCCGGAAATTCCCCTTCAGTATAATGGATGTAAATGAGTTAAAAAATGCTTAATTTTCTTATCTGTACCGGTACACAAGATGGAGGGAAGAAACCATGGCGGAAAGGAAATATGAAATGATTAAAAATGCGATAAAGAAAGAACTTCAGTCCGGAGCGCTGCAACCTGGCGAAAAATTGCCTTCCATCCGTTCGCTGTCCGCCAGGTTTTCCTGCAACAAAAACACGGTGATCCGCGCTTACCAAGAGCTTGAAAAAGAACATTTGATTTATTCCGTTCCCAAAAGCGGTTACTATTCCATCCGCCGCCCCGGAGTGCCCGACGAGGATGAAGCTGCGGAATTCATTGATTTTTCTTCAGCCAATCCGGATCCGGAAATCATGCCATACAAAGATTTTCAACATTGTCTGAACCGTGCCATTGAACTGTATCAGGATGAACTCTTCACCTATTCCGATCCACAGGGGTTTTTGTCTTTGCGCAAAGAATTGGTCAAACATCTGGCGGATTATCAGATTTTCACCCGTCCGGAACAGGTTTCGATTGTCTCCGGATCCCAGCAAGCCCTGAATTTGTTGGCCATGATGCCTTTCCCCAACGGAAAAAATGTGATTTTGGTGGAACAGCCAACCTATCATGGGATGATTCGGATTATTGATGCACTCGGTTTAACAGCCATTGGCATCCGGCGAACCAAAAAAGGGATTGATCTTGATGAGTTGGAATGCCATTTCCGTAACAATCAAATTAAGTTTTTCTATACCATGCCGCGTTTTCACAACCCGCTTGGCACAAGTTATGACCAGGAAGTGAAAAAGCAGATCGCTAAACTGGCTGCAAAATATGATGTCTACATTGTGGAGGATGATTATTTGCTGGACTTGGAAACGGATCCCAAGAACGATCCCGTTTTCAGTTATGATTTGTCCGGTCATACCATTTATCTGAAAAGCTTTTCCAAAGTCATGTTGCCGGGGATGAGGATGGGGGCGATCCTTCTTCCGTCCATTCTGACAGAAAGCTTCCGCCTGTTTAAATCTGCCTGTGACATCAGTTCGGCCACACTGTCCCAAGCTGCTTTGGAAATCTATTTAAAATGCGGCATGTATTCCCGTCACACTGCGTCGATGCGAGATCTTTACCAAAAACGGATGAAAATTCTCAAAGAAGTGTGTGATCTGCATCTCCCCCCGGAGATGAACGTAGCCGCGGAAACAGACGGAATTTTCAGTCAATTGTATCTCCCAAAGCAACTGCCGGCCAAAGAATGGATTGCCTGCTTGAGGCAACACCATATCCTTGTCTCATCCATTGACCATTGTTTCCTGAAAACCTTCCCGAAAGTGAACGGATTCCGGTTAAGCATCATACAAACCGACAAAACTCAAATTGAAAAAGGCATTCGCATAATGGGAGAAGTGTACAAAAAACAGTTGAAATCCAAATCAATCGCCTTCCCACCCAAAACAGTGATTCATTGGATATGACAGAAAAAATGATTGACCTTGACGCATACGTCAAGGTGTACAGTGAAGATGCAGGAGGTGAAATCATGGAATACACCGTGCAGAAATTGGCCCGGTTGGCCGGCGTCAGCACACGGACCCTTCGTTACTATGATGAAATCGGAATCTTAAAACCTGCACGGATCAATTCATCCGGGTACCGGATTTACGGCCCTAACGAAGTGGACCGTCTGCAGCAAATTCTGTTTTACAAGGAGCTCGGGGTGAAACTGGATGTGATTAAAGAGATCATCACGTCCCCGGACTATGACGGGCTCAAAGCGCTTCACGAACATCGCCGGCAACTGATGCAAAAACGGGAACATCTGGACCGTTTGATTGCCAATGTGGAAAAAACCATTGATGCGATGGAGGGGAGAGGAACCATGACGGATCAAGAGAAATTTGAAGCTTTCAAAAAACGGATGGTTGAAGAAAATGAAGAGAAGTACGGGAAAGAGATCCGCGAGAAATATGGAGCCGAGGTGGTCAACCGCTCCAATGAAAAACTGCTCGGGATGACCAAAGAAGAATACGAAAAAATGCAACACTTGAATGATGAGATCTTTGAAACGCTGGCCCGGGCTTATCAGCAGGGAGACCCGGCCGGGGAACTGGCCCAAAAAGCGGCGGATCTGCATAAACAATGGCTGATGTTTTCTTGGAGTGATTACAGCAAGGAAGCTCACGCCAACCTTGCGCAAATGTATGTGGATGATGAACGTTTCAAAGCCTACTATGAGAAGGAGCCGGGGATGACTGAATTTTTGAGAGACGCCATTTTCATCTATACCGGCATGCACAAAGGATAAAAGATGCAAACCCGTCATGATACATCCCGATGACCAACGGATTCCCGGCTGGATCATCGGGATGTTTTTTAAGGAATTTATGAAGTGGCATAAACTTTTTTTCTCAAATCTTTCCGGATTAAATCATCATAGGTTTCGCGTTCAATCACCACACGTGGGGTTCCGTTTTTGACAAAGACGACGGCCGGACGGGGAAGACGGTTATAGTTGCTTGCCATCGAATATCCGTAGGCGCCGGTGGAAAAGATGGCCAACAGATCATTGCTACTGACTTTCGGCAAACAAAGATCCTGAATTAAAAGATCGCCTGATTCACAACACTTTCCGGCAATGGTCACCGTCTCTTCCAAAGCGGCATCCGCTTTGTTGGCCAAAACGGCATGATATTTGGCTTGGTAAAGAGCCGGGCGGATGTTGTCGGTCATGCCGCCGTCAATGGAAACATATTTGCAGATTCCCGGGATTTCCTTGATGGCGCCGACCCGGTAAATGGTGATCCCGGCATTTCCCACAATGCTGCGCCCGGGTTCCACCCATATTTCCGGGATTTTCAATCCCCGTTCATTCCATGCTTTTTTCACTTCTTCCGTGATGGCTTGTACATAATGTTCAATCGGAAGCGGCCGGTCTTCATCGGTATATTGAATCCCAAACCCGCCGCCGACATTTAAAACTTTTACTTCAAAGCCGGTTTCGGCGCGGATCTCATCCAGATGCTTCCGAATCATTTGAATCGATTGAATAAAGCCTTCCGTTTCGAAAATTTGCGATCCGATGTGGACATGAACTCCCAGCAATTCATAAAAGGGTTTGGCCAACGCCCGTTTGACCGCCATCAAAGATTGCCCGTGTTTGACACTGAAGCCGAATTTGGAATTTTCCTGGCCGGTGGTGATGTATTCATGCGTATGGACTTCAATACCGGGGGTCAACCGGAGCAAAATTTTCACGTTTTTGCGGTACGCTTCGGCCAAGTCATGAAGCATCTCCAGTTCAAAAAAGTTATCGACGACAAAACAGCCGATGTCAGCTTCCAGAGCCATCCGGAGTTCTGCTTCCGATTTGTTGTTCCCGTGAAAATGAATGCGATCTGCAGGAAAGCCGGCCTGAAGGGCCGTATAAAGTTCACCGCCGGATACGACATCCAGCGAAAGGTTTTCTTCATGTGCCAATTCCGCCATGGCCAAACAACTGAACGCTTTACTGGCATAGGCCACTTGGTGGGGACAACCGCTTTTTTGAAAAGCCAGCAAAAAACGTCTCGCATTTTGGCGGATTTGCATTTCATCATACACAAACAGCGGCGTGCCGAATTGTTCCGCCAGTTTGACCGTGTCACATCCGCCGATTTCCAAATGGCCGGAGTTGTTAATCCTCAAGTGATGCAAAAACATATAAAAAAACCTCCTAATCAACTGGTGTTAGGAGAGACAGGCAAGGGCAGAATCCCCATCCGTGAGACAGGTCGATATTTCACCACACCATAACCATTTCTCCTAAAGATAGCGCACCACACGATTCAAGAGAAGTGAACCGTGTGACAGTCCCGTTCCTGTTCGGAGACGGGCCCAGCCTGCTTGCCCAGAGAAACAAACAGACTTCGGCGGCTTTTCCTTTCCTTCACAGTCATCGGCATCTCTGTACCTCGCGGGAAGTACTCATAAAAGCCGCAACCTCTACCTCATCACTAGTTATGATGAGGTTTTTTTCAATATGATTTTTATTGGTGATTTTAATTACGTTCCAGTATAAAGGAAAGGACACATAAATTGCAAGGAATTGTTCAGATCTTTACAAATTCAAAATGAAAAAAGCATTTTTTAGGCATAATGATAAGATAAGAAACCAAAAAAAGGTGATCGGATGAAGCTCAAATCGAAATTGCAAACCCCGATGACGGCAGCGTGGATCGGGTTGGTCAGCAATATTGCCCTGACCATTTTGAAACTGATGGTCGGCTTTCTGTTTCAAAGCCCTTCCCTGATTGCCGACGGCTTTCACAATTTGGCCGATATCGCGGCATCCGGCGCCACCTTGGGCTCCATGCGGATTTCCAAGATGCCGGCCGACCGGGAGCATCCTTACGGCCACGGGAAAGCGGAAGTAATTGCTTCCGGCATGGTCGCAATTGTGTTGCTTTTGATTTCCCTGTTTATGATTTATGAATCCGTTGCCGCCCTGTTTGGGCCGTTTGTCGAAGCGCATGTCCTTTCCTTGCTTGCCGCCGTGATTTCGCTGATTTGGAAACAAATTCTTTATGTCTATACCATCAAAATTGGAAAAAGGGTAAACAGCAAAGGATTAATCGCAACCGCATATGACCATTTGTCGGATGTCTACGCTTCCCTTGCCGCCGTGGTCGGGATTGGCCTGGCGTTATGGGGACAGCACCAGTCGGTTCCTTTTGCGGAATACGGCGATCCGTTGGCCAGTATCGTCGTTTCCCTTCTGATTTTGCGCGTTGCCATTCATATGGGAAAAGAAGCCGTCGATATTTTAATGGAACGCAACATCCCGGAAGAAGAGTTGAAGATTTACCGGGAATTAATCCTGAAGGTAGACGGCGTCAAGCGGATTGATCAATTGCGGGGCCGGGAACACGGCCATTACCGTTTGATCGATGTCCGTGTCGGGGTGCCTGCGGATTTGACGGTCAAAGAGGGGCACGATATTGCCTCGCGGGTCAAAGAAACGTTGATGAATGAATTCCAGGAAATCCAAGAAGTCTTTGTGCACGTCAATCCTTGGCAACCGCCGGAACCGTAAATTTTTCAAAGAGAACACTAGAAAGGAGAATAAAGATTCGATATACATAATAATGGGAGTGACACGGGAGGAGGGATCCGGACGATTCACTACGATTTCCATCTGACAAGGAGCGATTATTGGCTGGACAGTCCAAAAAAACCGATCGGAATTGGTGAATGGCAACAGGTTGTGGAAAAAGACTCGGAAATGAAACTGGTCAATGCCGTCGAATTAAAAACCGTCACCGGCGAAGTGATCAAGCTTGAAGACGAAGGACTTTCTTTATGGACCAACCCCGAAAACGGGGATATGACTTATTTTACATATCGCGACGGGCGGATCTCGGTGAAAAGCCCATCCGACGGCAAATTGCAGTACCAAGTCTTGCGCAAAATGAAGCAACTGGCGGAAGAATTGGAAGCCAATGTTCAAGGAGATGATGGTGAATTTTATTAATCATGCGGTGTCGCTCCCCGGAACATAAAATTCATCAAAAAAAGAAGCACTTACAAATCGAAGTGCTTCTTTTTTTCTGCTTTTTACAACAACAAATCACATAAACTCTTCTTCACCGCAGTTTTCAAGACTATCTTTATTTGCTCCAACTTGTGATCGATATTAAGTTCATAAAATTAATAATTGAATGATAAAAAACGTCATGCAACAAGCTGAGGAGTAAATTTAAATAACAAGCAATTCAGTGGGCTTATATTGCCCAAAGAAGGGTTTTAGAAAAAAACGAAGAAATATAATTATATAAAAATAAAATTATTATTAAAAATATTAGTCATTTACTGAGTGCAGGAGGGAGCATATTGGATAATTATATATTAACAGAGTATAAAGCTGGATCAACCATTTGAAAGAGAGTGGCAGAAAAAGATGTCCGAAGTGTTCATAACCAAATTGGAAAATAGATCAAGACAATGGGGGATTAAATTACAATGTACAGGTAATCAAATTCTCCCCACTTCTAATCATCACGCTCTTAGACTTCATTTGAAAGATATCGATTTAGACACTGAAATCATATCTGTAGTTCTTCTTGATGAAACAAAACAAAAGGGAGAAGAGGTTTATTCTACCATAAAAAAAGAATTAGGAGGAAATCGTGGAGCTCATACCCAAGTCATTCTTATTGATTCATTGAAAAATGAATATACAATCCCACAGATTCTCTTAGGAATTTATACGAAAGCAGGATTACAGCCTTGGGTATTACATCAGCCATTACATGCAGATTGTTATGTTGGTTATGATGTAAGCCATGAAAATGGCCGACATACTACGGGAATTGTTCAGGTGTTCGGCAAAGATGGTAGCCAAATCTTCTCTCAACCTATTTCTTCTGCAGAAGCGGGAGAAAAAGTCAGTGCAGAGGATATGTGGAGGAAATTGACTGGATCAAAGATGGATTATCCAATCGAGAGCTCACTAATGGCCAATCAATTGCTTTTGATTACATTTCGGTGATTAAAGAATGCGGCAGGAGAATGGCATATTTTGATGATATAAAAAAGAAATACGTCAATGTTCCTGGAATTGCTTATCTTGATGACAATGCCCAGAAGGTTTATCTTTGCTCGACGGACCCATATGAAAAAGTTGGGATGTCAAAACCTATAAAAATAGAAAAGAAAATAGGAGAAATGACACTGGAACAAATTGTAGAAGATATCTATCATCTGTCGTTCATGAACATTCATACCGATCGTAAAGTACATTTTTACCAGTGACAACGAACTATGCTGATAAAAGTTCCACTTTCTTCAGTAGAGGTTATTTATCTTCTCAAAAAAAAGGAATTGGATTTGTATAAAAAATGGATGTCATTATTTCTAAAAGCCCTCTCAGCAATAGAGAGGGCTTTTTTCTTACATAAAATAACCACTGCTAATGAAGTTAGAATCTTCAATTACTATCTTCACGCAGCCGTTTTGGCTGTTTCTTTTTTGTTTTGTCCATGGATGAAAGTGCGACGCCGGCGATGATCAAGAAGGCACCCGGATAGAAGTTCCACGTGAGTTTCTCATTTAACAACCAGGCTCCGAGCAGGGTGCCGACAACAGGCTGGCAAAAGAAAAACAGGGACCCGACGGAGGCGTCGATATATTCAAATCCCTTGTTCCACAAATAAAAAGCCAGAGCAGTCGAAATGATTCCCAAATACAAGATGCCCAGCCATATTCCCCGGTCCGTCGGCCAGGTCCCCCCTTTGGCATGCCATTCCCACCAGCTGATGGGAAACGTAAAAATCACGCCAAACAGGTTGGACCAGAAGGTCACGGTCAGAGAAGAATATTTGAGCGTTTGCACCCGGCTCAATACGGTATAAAGCGCCCAAGTGACCGCGGCGCCGAACAAGATCAGATTGCCAGTGAAGGTGGAAGAGCCGGTTTCCGACGGATAACCGATGACAAGGATCACCCCGACGGTTGCGATGACCAGCGCTGCTCCTTTGCGAAAACCGGGTCTTTCGCGCAACAGTTTCCAGGCGAAAACGGATATAAGTGCCGGGGAAGCGGAAGTAATCAGCGATCCCAGGGAAGCCCCGGACAAATGCGTGCCGACGAATTGCAATCCGATGGAACCGGTATAGCCGATCAAACCGATCAAGGCCATCTGTTTCACATCGCGGCGTGCAATTTTCCATTCACGGGCCAAAAAAGCCCAAGCCCCTAACACACTCAAACCGATAACAAAACGCATCTCCAACAAAACCCAAGGAGGAACGGTATTTAAAACCACTTTGCTTACCACATACATTCCGCCCCAAATGGAAGCGGCGGCACTTAAGCAAAGGGGACCGGGCCACCATTTTTTCATCTTGCTTTCCTCCTTGCCAAAAGTCTCATGGTGGGAAGAGAATGCAATATAATGGAAAATAAATCCCTCATCAATGTTTGGGTTCATCCACAAAGCGCACCCGGGACAATTGCTGTTTCACTTGTCCCCGGATCGCTTTCAGGTAAATTTGATACAGCTTGGCTTGTTCCTTTTTTTCTTCCTCTGTCAAGCCCTGCGTTCTTTTTTTGCGAGCCAGTTCATTGATTCGCTGTATGAGTTGTTCATTGATCACTCCAATCACTCCTTCTTGTTCACTGTACCGAATTCAACGAGGTCTGGCAAGAATGCGAACGGGAAACCGGCCGGGAGGATATCCAATGTTCCGTGTCACTTCACGGCACTTAAATTCCATAAAAAAGAAGCACTTCGATTTGTAAGTGCTTCTTTTTGGACCACGGTGCTTTCACGGAGCCGTTTTGGTTGTTTCTTTTTTTGTTTTGTCCATGGATAAAAGCACGACACCGGTGATGATCAAAAATGCACCCGGGTAGAAGTTCCATGTGAGTTTCTCATTTAACAGCCAAACACCCAGCAACATGCCGACAACGGGCTGGAAAATAAAAACCGGGGACCCGACGGAGGCGCCGATATATTCAAATCCCTTGTTCCACAAATAAAAAGCCAGAGCAACCGAAATGATTCCCAAATACAAGATGCCCAGCCATATTCCCCGGTCCGTCGGCCAGGTCCCCCCTTTGGCATGCCATTCCCACCAGCTGATGGGAAACGTAAAAATCACGCCAAACAGGTGTCACGGCGAGTGAAGAATACTTTAAAGCTAATCCCCGATGGAACACCGTATACATGGCCCAAGTGATCGCGGCACTAAATAAAAACAGATGACCCGCGAAAGAAGTGAAATTTTCGAACGGAAGTCCAATTACAATGAAGATACCGACGATCGTAATGGCCAGAGCGGTTCCTTGGCGCAAATTTGTTTTTTCACGCAGTGTTGACCATGTGAAAACGCTGATGAATGCAGGGAAAGCGGAAGTGATCAAGGCACCTGAGGCTGCGCCGGATAAATCAGTGCCAACGAATTGCATACCGATCGAATAAGTATAACCGATCAAACCGAGCAAGGCCATTTCTTTCACATCGCGGCGGGCGATTTTCCATTCACGGGCCAAAAAAGCCCATACCCCCACCACGCATAAACTGATGACAAAACACATCTCCGACAAAACCCAAGGAGGCATGGCGTACAGAACCATTTTGCTTACCACATACATTCCGCCCCAAATGGAAGCGGCGGCACTTAAGTAAATTGAACCAAGCCACCAATTTCTCATGTTTTCTTCCTCCTGCCAAAAAACTCTTGCCGGTTTGACTGCAGTTTCATTGTGGGAAGAGAAGATGTACAATATAATGGAAATCGAAACCATTCATCCATGATTGGGCTTATCCACGAAGCGCACCCGGGACAACTGCTGTTTCACTTGTCCCCGGATCACTTTCAGGTAAATCTGATACAGCTTGGCTTGTTCCTTTTTTCCTCTGTCAAACCCTGCGTTCTTTTTTTGCAAGCCAGTTCATTGATTTGCTGTATGAGTTGTTCATTGATCACCCCGATCACTCCTTCTTGTTCACTGTACTGAATTCAACGAAGTCTGGCAAGAATGGGAGAGGATGAGAAGAGAGATTTGCGATGAAAGCGATCATTTATGCGAGAGTCAGCACGCAAAAAGAAGAACAGGAAACCAGCCTTGAAAGGCAAGTGGAAGTTTTGACCGAATGGGCAAAAACATTAAAAATGGATGTGTGTCAGGTGATTAAGGAGCAACACAGCGGATTCGATTTAAACCGGCCGGGGTTGTATCAAATGTTTGAGACGATTAAAAAGGAGAAAGCAAACGCCATTTTGATCCAGGATGACACCCGCTTGGGACGGGGAGAGGCAAAATTGGCGATTATCCATCAACTGGACCGTTCCGGTTGCCGCATTTATTCCAAACAGCATCAAGGCGAGTTGGAATTGGAAGCCGGAGAATCCACCGTGCTTGCCATTATCGCCAAAGTCGAAGAACTGCAACGGAAAATGATGAACCAGAAGATCAGTTGGGGGATGAAACGCGCCATCCGGGAGAAAGGATACAATCCGGCGAAAAATCTTAAAAACCAGGGGATGGGAGGAAGGGAACGGAAAGAACTTCCGGTGGAACAAATCGTGGCATTGAAAGAAAAAAATCTGACATTCGAAGAAATCGCCGCAACGTTGAAAGGTTTTGGTTATCCGGTATCCCGTGCCACCGTTCACCGGCGATATCAAGAATGGAAAAATCAACAACAAAAGATGGAGGAGTAACGATGGCTGAAGTCAATTTGGGAATTTACAAAGAGTTGACACAAATCCCCGGCGCTTCCGGCTTTGAACATGAAGTGCGCCAGTGGATGCGTTCATACATAACCCCGTTGGCGGAAGAAGTCCTGACGGACCGGTTGGGAGGCATTTTCGGCGTCAAAAAAGGAAGCGCTCCGGATCCGAAAGTGTTGGTTGCCGGACACATGGATGAAGTCGGGTTTATGGTTACCAAAATCACTTCCAACGGATTTCTCAAATTTCAAACACTGGGCGGATGGTGGTCACAAGTCATGCTTTCGCAACGTGTGGAGATTGTGACCCGCACCGGCAAACGAATTCCCGGCGTCATCGGTTCCACCCCGCCGCATCTGCTCAGTTTGGAACAACGCCGCAAACCGATGGAAATCTCCCAGATGTTTATCGATATCGGAGCCGACAGCGATGAAGAGGCAAAGAGCTGGGGAGTCAGAGTCGGGGACTTTGCGGTGCCGCATTGTGACTTTGTGGAAATGGAAGGCGGAAAACGCCTGTTGAGCAAAGCTTGGGACAATCGCTTGGGCTGCGGATTGGCGGTGGAATTGTTGCAAGAATTGCAAAACGAGAAGCACCCCAACACCTTGTATGCGGGCGCCACGGTGCAAGAGGAAGTCGGCACCCGGGGAGCGGCCACGGCCGCCAAAATGATCGACCCCGATGTCTTTTTTGCCGTGGATGTCGGTCCTGCCGGTGACACTCCCGGAGTGAAAGACGGGTTTGGCGAAATCGGAAAAGGGGTCGTGATCCGGATTTATGACCGCTCGATGATTCCTCTGCCGGCCATGCGGGACTTCTTGCTGGACACCGCGGAATCCAATGATATTCCATATCAATTCTTTGTCTCGCAAGGAGGGACGGATGCCGGGCGTGTCCATCAAACCGGAATCGGAGTGCCGTCGGCCGCCATCGGGATTTGCGGACGCTACATTCATTCCAATGTAACCATTGTCGATAAAGAGGACATCGCGGCTGCCAAAGAATTTGCCGTCAAACTGATCAAAAACCTTGACCGTTCCACTTACCAATCTTTGCTTGCCTGAGAAAGGGAAGGGATGATGAGTCAAACCGCCATTTCCGAAGAACTGTTTTGCTTTTTGGATGGAAACAGCTTAAAAGACAAAACACGGGAGGCCATGATGCTGCTTTCGGTCAGCGAAGACGGCTGGCCGCATGCCGCCATGGTCAGTGTGGGGGAAGTGGTTGCTTTAAACCATGAGGAATTGAGAATTGCCCTATGGCCAAAGACCCATACCGTCGCCAATTTAAAACGAACCCAACAAGCAACCTTGGTCGCCGTCCACAAAGGAAAAGTGCACTATGTCCGGCTGGCGATTAAACCGCTGCCCGCCTTGAAGGATGCCAAACACAACCGGGAGCGGTTTCAGGCCAAGGTGGTTTCCGTCAAAGAAGATACGGCCAAATATGCGGAAATCACTTCCGGCATCCGCTTTGCTTTATATGATCCGGAATCCGTGGTCCGGCGGTGGACCGAAACGGTATCTGAGTTGAAGAAATAGAAGACCCGCTCTCAGGGTCTTTTTTTATTGATCCATCTCTTGCGACAGGCTTTGAATCCATTTCAATTCGAGCTCCGTCTGGGCTTTTTGCAAATCAATGACTTTCAATACATAAGGGTTTTGCACATGATCTTGTTCAGCCTTCCGGTAGTATTCCAGCTTTTTTTGTAACACTTCCTGTCTGTTTCGCATAATTTCTTGTTGTATTTCCGGTTCCAACCGGTCAAATAATGCCACCCTGACTAAAAATTCGATTTGTCTTGCCGCCAGTTTACCCGGAAAATCACAGATCATTTCCAGAAAGATTTCCTCCCCAGTTTCGGTCAAACAATAGACGTGGCGGTTTGGTTTTCCTTCTGACCGAATCACTTCTTTGGAAATGGCGCCCATCTCCACAAAACGACGCAACGCGGGATACAACAAGTTGTTGTTGATTTCAAATTCATCGCCGAGTGCGTTTTGGATGTTGCGTTTGATTTCATAACCATGTTTGGGACCTGACATCAATTCCCCCAAAATCAATATTTCTGCATACATGGACATCACCTTGATTTGAAATTTTTGCGAATCGCTCCGGCGTCATATTCTAAGTTAATTTATCATATGTTATTCTAACATAGGGAGGGATTTTCATTGAGTGATACCAACAACACCATCATCGTTCCTGAAATTTCCAAACTCAAAACCAAAGAAAAGCAGTGGGAGCCTTATGCATGGTACAAAGAAATGAGAGAAAACCATCCGGTATATTACGATGAAGAACAAGACGTGTGGAATGTGTTTTTGTATGATCATGCCAAACGGGTCCTGTCCGATCATGAACTTTTCTCCAACGTAAAAACCAGAAGTTTGATCCCCACTCCCAGAACAGACAACCGGGCCAATATCAACTTTTGTGACCCGCCGGAACATCGCAAAAGACGCGCGCTGTTGGCCAAAGCTTTCACCCCCCGCAGTCTGGAATCATGGGAACCGCGGATCCAAGCCATTGTCAATGACTTGATTGCCGAAATGGAAAAATACGAAACAGTGGATATCGTGGAAAAATTGGCCGTTCCGTTACCCGTCACCGTCATTGCCGACCTGCTGGGGGTTCCCAACAAAGACTGGCGTTTGATCAAACATTGGTCCGATATTTTGTTCCGTCCCTATGAAAAAGAACACTATGACGATATTGCCAAGAAAAAACAACAAGCTTTGAAAGAATTCCGTGAATACTTATATCCCATTGTGCAAGAAAAACGCAAAAACCCCGCTGATGACATCATTTCCGACCTGACCCGGGCTGAACTTCACGGGGAACGGTTAAACGACGAAGAAGTCGTTGATTCCAGCAGAGGGTTGCTTGGCGCCGGAAATGAAACCACAACCATGCTCATTGCTAATATATTTTATTGCATGTTGTTTGATCAACCGGGGGTTTATCAAGAGTTGCGCGAGGACATCTCGCTGGTTCCCGATCTGATTGAAGAAGTGTTGCGTTTTCGCTTCCCGGCTTCCAATGACCGACGGATCGTGAAAGACACCAATGTCTTCGGTCCTTTGATGAAGAAAGGGCAAATGATTATCGCATGGGCCGGATCCGCAAACCGGGATGAATCCCAATTTGCCAATGCGGAAACCTTTGACATCCATCGTCCCAACAACAAGCAACACCTCACGTTCGGAGCCGGACCGCATTTCTGCCTCGGGGCTCCGCTGGCCCGCATGGAAGCCAGAATTGCACTGACCACCTTTGTCAAAAGCTTTGCCGACATCCACCCGGTGGAAAACTTTAATTTGACGGATCATTTGATCGCTTCCGGTGTGGGGCAGTCGTTGAAAAGCTTGCCGATTCGATTGGAAAAAGCATGACAAACCTGTTCTGTTAAACTCATCTCCTGACAGAAAACACCTTGAGACGGACTCAAGGTGTTTTCTTTTTACCTGAGATTGCAAAGCACAAAAGCCATGATATGATAGGGGGGGGATAGATAATGCTTTGGAAAAGGGGTTATGTCGATGTCGCAAAATATTTGGCTCTGGATTTTTGTCGGACTTTGCGTTTTGTTCTCATTGATCATCACGATCCGGTTAGGGGTCAACCAAAGTCCGGAACAAAACCAAGGTTATGTCAAACGCCGCAAAAAAATTGTTTGGCTGCTGCTTGCGATTTATGCCGCAGCCGTTTTGGTCTGGGGTGCCTTTGTGTTCCCTTTTTTATCCTGACGACAAGAGGTGTGGGATTTGGATTCGGTGATAAAACCTGAAGCTTTGCGGCCCGGAGATACCATCGGCCTGATTGCACCGGCCGGTCCGGTCCGTGAAAAAGAGTTGGAAAATTGCATCCGCATGTTGTCCGGCTTTGGTTATGCGGTGAAAACCGGGAGATCGGCCGGCAAGGCCTATGGATACCTGGCCGGGAAAGATTCATACCGGACAGAGGATTTGGAATCAATGTTTCTCGATCCGGAAGTGAAAGCCGTTTTTTGTTTGAGAGGCGGATATGGAAGTTTGCGCATCATCGACCGGATCGATTATGAAGTGATTCGCCGCCATCCGAAAATTTTTGTCGGGTACAGCGATATCACGGCGCTTCACATTGCCATCCGGCAAATCTGCGGCCTGGTCACTTTTCACGGCCCGATGGGTGCGGAATTGTCCGGCGAACGGTACAATGAAGAAAGTTGGAACGTATTGTTTTCCGTCTTATCCGGCCGGGATGTGGAGGGTTACCCCCCGAATGAACACTTCTTTTCCATTGTTCCCGGCGTGGCGGAAGGGGAACTGACCGGCGGCAATCTGAGTTTGTTGCGTTCGGCCGTGGGAACCCCTTATGAAGTGGACACCCGGGACAAAATTTTGCTTCTGGAAGATGTGAATGAAGAAGTGTATGCCATCGACGGCATGCTGAATCAGTTGCGGCTGGCCGGTAAGTTTGAACATGTGCGGGGAGTGATTCTCTCTGATTTCCGGCTCGCCGAACCCGGTCGCGACAAGCCTTCCATCCCTTTTCGGGAAATGATTGAAACATTTTTCACCCCGCTCGGAATTCCTTGCTTTTACGGCTTTTCCGCCGGACATTGCCGGCCTAATTTCACGTTGCCGATCGGCGGAAAAGTGAGGATGGATTCCGCGCGGGGAAGGGTTCAAATCACTGAGCCTCCGGTGATTCCCACCTGATTTGGAATATTTCCCGGATCAAAGCGGGCAGTTCGTTTTCGCTCACTTCTCTCTTTTCTTTTCCGGACGGGGTCACTTGAACCAGCTTTCGGCCGATCAACGAGACTCTGCCGTCCGGCGTCATTTTGGAAATATAAATGGACCGGTTAAAAGGAGAGCGGGGAGAAGTTTCGATCAAACGGCAAGCTTCATGAAAATCCTGAAATGTTTTTGCATCCCCTGCAAACCGGTATAAGACCTGCCAACTTTCAGTCCCGGGCTCTTTTTTCTCCAGAACGTAGTGGTCCGGGTTGGAGCGGATCCGGTATCGTCCGGCAATATCTTGCACAACTTCTCCGGATAATGGAACCGGCCGGCGCGGGGCGTTTCCGCCAAAACCCACATCAACCAGATATTTTTCCCGGTTCAGACAAACAAGATTGGTCAGATGGGTTCCTTCCAATCCCCATTCTCCACGGGATGATTCATATACCGTTCCTGCAACCATTTGCACGTCAAACCCCAATTCATTTAAGAGCCAATGAAACAAGCCGTTTAATTCAAAGCAAACGCCTCCGCGTTTTTTCACGATGATCTTTTGAAAGAGGGATTTTGGATCCAATTGAATGGACCGTCCGGAGAGAATATCCAGGTTTTCAAAGTGAATGTGTTGTTGGTGTTTTTGCATTAACCCGGTGAGACCGGACAGATGGACCGGAACCGGAGGCTGGACACCGATCCGCGCAAGGTATTGAGGGATCATTCTGATTTCTCCTTTCCCATTACATCGGGTACTTCTTATTGTATCGGAAAGGAATTATGCAGAAAATAGAGAAGTATTTGCTTGAAGGAGGTTGTCGCTGTGCAAGATCGTGAATTCACCGCATTGGTTGTGGACCGGAAGCAAGATCAATATTCCCATTCTTTTCAAATGCTGAAGATCAAAGACTTGCCGGAAGAAGATGTTCTGATTCGCGTTCAGTATTCCAGCTTGAATTACAAAGACGGCATGGCCGTTTTAAATCGCGGGAAAATCGTCCGCCAATTCCCCATGGTTCCCGGCATTGATTTGGCCGGCACGGTGGTCGAATCCAAAAACAGTGCATTTCAACCCGGCGATAAGGTGATTTTAACCGGATGGGGAACCGGAGAAACACACTGGGGAGGATATGCCGAATACGCAACCGCGAAACCCGAATGGCTGGTTCCGCTCCCGTCCGGCCTTCAATTGAAACATGCCATGAGTCTGGGGACCGCAGGGCTTACGGCCATGTTGGCCGTGTCGGCTTTAGAGCGGCATGGAATCAACCGGAAAAAACCAATTTTGGTCACCGGTGCATCCGGAGGGGTCGGAAGCTTGGCCGTAGCCATTTTGTCCCGTCTGGGATATACGGTTGCCGCATCCACCGGAAGCCCGGACAACCATGAATTTTTAAAATCCCTGGGCGCAAGCGAAATCATTGACAGGAAAGAACTTTCCGAAGCGCCCCGTCCGCTTGAATCCCAACGGTGGGGAGGCGCGGTGGATGTGGTGGGCGGTGACACGTTGGCTCATGTGTTGAGTGAAATGAGCTATTACGGAACTGTGGCCGCTTGCGGCTTAGCCGGAAACCATTCACTTCACACCACGGTTTATCCATTTATTTTACGCGGGATCAAATTGGTCGGCATCGACTCCAACACCTGCCCGGCGGATGAAAGAACCCAAGCGTGGAACCGTCTGTCGGAACTTTTGCCGGCAGAACTTTTGGACCAACTCACCGAAGTTCACGGCCTTCGCGATGTTCCGGCTTTAAGCGAAAAGATTTTAAGCGGCGACGTCAAAGGGCGGATCGTGATCGATGTTCAGCAAACGTGAGTGCTTCTTACAACGGTGATTTTTTGCTTTTTTGCGGTGTGCTCGCAAAAAAAGTCCTCTTTGGATCGGTCAAGAGGACTTTTTTGATATGCCTGTTCATCAGCGGTTGATATAACGCTCAAACACAAACCCGTAATCTTTGACATGATACTGATTTCTCGCTTCAACAAGCCAGGAGAATGCCGCCTGATTTAACTCTTTGAATTGCTCGACCGGATTGTGTTCGGTGGTCCGTAGCTGGCTTAAAGTGGACGAAGCCAGATTGAGACTCCGGTTGGCGTATTCCAGGATAATTTCGTTATCACGGGAGATTTCAGCGATTTTCAACAACGCTTTGTATAAGTCTTTCAACTCATCCAAATGTTTTTTATGGACATCAATGGAGAACACTCTGGATCCGATTTTAAATTTGAGTTCGATGTCCAAATCGACGGTTCCGGCTGTTTCGAGCATCACTTCCGAAATTTTGTGTGTACTGTAATCATAGCGGTAAAGAGAACGTTTTTTGCTTGTTGCGCTGGTTCCGTCCAGATGAATCAACGCTTTGTTCGTGAAACAATACTCATCGGTTTTGGATTTGATTAAAAAGTAAATTTTCTCATCATCTTCGTGCATCACAAAATCGTCCGAATCGACTTTGTCATAATCTTCCGGTTTGATCACGGATCCGATATCACTCAATCCGAGCACATCCGAAGCCACTTTTCCGAACATTTGAATCAACCTTTCTATATGTTTTGTTGACGGTTGGATATTCCGTTCCATTCGTATGGTACCATAAATGGAATAAAACGGTTGATAAAATCATCAGGTTCGTGTTTTTTCATCGGGAGGGGCGAAGGCATCGTAAACCCATTTGCCGATTTGGTTGATTTTCCGTTGCGCTTGAAGATGATCCAGTCCGCAGCTTAATACCACCAGGATCAAGGAATGGGAACCGATGTATAAAATTCCCCCGTCGTGAAGCGTCTGGCTGACCCACCCGGTTTTGTGCGCCATTTCCCATCGTGGCAGACTGCCGATGATTTCGGATTCGGAGGGAGGGAACCATCCGGGCAGGCAATTCCGCCATTGTTGTTTTTTTAATATTTCGATCATCTTTTGGCTGGCATCACGGGAAACGGCTTGACCGGTTGCCAGCAGCCGGAAACAACGGGCCATGTCTTTGGCGGTGATTTGATTGCTTTTGTTTGAGCCGGCCGGAACGATATGGAGGCGGTTGATGAAAACCGTATCGTTCATTTCCAGGTCAAGGATCGTTTCTTGGACATAATCTTTTCCCAACCGGTCAATCAAAAGGTTGGTTGCTGTATTGTCGCTTTGGATAATCATCAAGGTGACCAAATCCTGAATGGAAAACTCCGTTCCGTACGAAAGATGCTGCAAAACCCCTGAGCCGCCGACTTTATCTTCACGCCTTAACCTGATCCGGTCGCTCAAGCAGAGTTTTCCTTGCGCATGAGCCCGGTAAACTGCCACCATCACCGGCACTTTGATCATGCTGGCCGCCACAAAAGGTTGCTTTTCATTCCAAATCCATTTTTCTCCGGTATGAAGATCTTCCATCCAGATCCCCCAAACCCCCGAAGCCTTTTTCTTCCAGGCATCCAATGAACCGGTCAACGTTTGAAACGGTGATTGTCCGCTCATGCAGTCATCCTCCTGATCATTTGACGTCAAGAATATTCTAATGCAATCCCGGGGGCATTTCTATTTATTCATAAAAATATAACTTTTTTCCTTGTTTTAAAATATTAATATCTGATTGTCGTTTTGTTGTATAATGGAATCAATAACAGAAACTTCATATCATTCGGGATCTAAAAACTCAAACAATCCATCCAGACATTGCAAAAGACTGATTTTTATAAAACAGGGAGCGGAACAATGACGGAAGATCTTATCGAGTTATTGGAGATGTTAAATAAAAATTCAGGATGGTTTTTTGACTTTTTAGTGATTATTATTGCTGTCGGTCTGACAGCCACCTTGGTGATCCATATTTATCGTTATGCCACCGGGAAAAATGATTGGTTGGGCCGCAGTTTGGACGAAGGGGATCAAAGCAGCCAAATGGCCATGATCCAACTGGACACTTGCCGAAACGAGAAAGAAGAGCTGGAAAAGAAAGTGCTGCTTCTGGAACAGGACCGGCAAGAATTGATGGATTTGCTAAAAGAAAAAGACCAGCAGATTGATCAGCAGAAAAACCAATTGGCCAAAGCGGAAGATGAGATTGAGATTTTAAAAAGTTTATATGAAGAATTGGACAGCAAATACAATGATGAAACCTACACCATGTCTCAAATTATGTATACCATTGAGGAAGTGGCCGCAGCCATCGCCGATCAAAACCGCTTCCAGCAAAACCGCGATGAAATCTTCATGAATTTGCTGGACTATCTGGTGAACACACTGAAGAATTTCCGAAAAAAACAACCCCGGGTCATCATTCACGTCAAACATCCTGAAAAAAATGATGTACTTGTGCATTTCGCCCATTCCAGCGGACACTCTCACCGCGTAAAAATATATGAACCCCCGATCCAAGGCAGTGCAGCGGGTCGCGCATGGAGAACAAAGGAAATTTATTATGTGCCCGATGTCGAGTCTCCGGATTATGAATATGACCAAAAAAAGAATTCACGTAAGGTATACCGCACCATATTATGTGTACCGATCAAAGCCGGAATGATGGAACCCACCCGGATAGGGGTTCTGACCATTACCGGAGCGCCGGTCGATGCCTATGAAGATATCGAAATTGAACGGGCCGCATTGTTTGCCAGTTTGCTATTTCCACTGGTCTACACCGATCTTAAACACCGAGGTGGGAATCATCCATGATGCAAGGACGCAAACCATCGTATGAAGAAAGAAAAAAACTGAACCGAATGTACCGCGAAGGATTGTTAAGCAGGGAAGAATTGATGGAGAAAATGAAAAACGGACTGTTTGACCACGAGCGGTTAAAAGTGAAGCGGAAGTTCGTCAAACTGTTCAAGTCAAACCCTTCGAAAAGAACATGATTTTTTCATGTTCTTTTTTGTTTTTCACCGGCAAAAGGGAGGAGGAGGCTTTTTTGACGCTGTTGACGAAGGCGTTTGAAAGCACTATGCTACAGAAGGGAATTCAGGATTCTCCGGATTGATTCGGAGGCCCTGAAAATCAAACAGAAAGAAGTGTACGGCAATGGATGTCAGTTTCATGGTGCTGATTTTTCTGCTTGGTGCCATCGGATCTTTTCTCTCCGGAATGTTGGGGATCGGCGGAGCCATCGTTCAATATCCGGTGTTGTTGTATCTTCCGCCTTTGTTTGGATTCCCTGCATTTTCCGCTCATGACGTTACAGGGATGGTTGCGGTTCAAGTGTTTTTCACGTCCATGGCGGGACTCGTTGTTCACGGGAAAGGGGGATCCTTCAATCAATCGCTGGCCGTTTATATGGGAACGGCCGTATTGGCCGGGAGTTTTCTCGGTGGATATGGTTCCAAATGGCTGAGTGAAACATGGATTCATTTCATCTACGCCATCTTGGCTACCTTGGCGGTATGGATGATGTTTCACTCCGAAAAAGAGACAAAGGAAACCGCGGCTCGTCCAATCGTTTCTCATCCCGCGACGGTGATGGGGATTACGTTGGTTGTCGGGGTTTTTTCCGGTATCATCGGTTCGTCCGGTTCGTTTATTCTGGTGCCGGTCCTGTTGTTTGTTTTTAAAATTCCCACCCGTACGGCCATTGCCACGTCCCTTGCGATCGCCTTTGTATCTTCTGCAGGATCGGTGGCGGCCAAATTGGTTTCGGATCAAATCTTGCTGCTTCCTTCCATGATTCTGGCAATTTCCGGACTGATCGCCTCGCCGGCGGGAGCGATGGTCAGCAAGAAAACAAATCCCCGTACATTGCGGGTCGGCTTGACCCTTGTCATCGCCATCACATTTTTGAAAATCTGGTATGATTATCTCGCAATCTATATCGGATAACCCGGCGGTTCAAATGTTCATAAAGAGAACCGCCGGGCAAATTCAAATTCATTTTTTACGCGCAGGGGGGAGGGAGCAGCTTTGTGTTTCACGACCGAAGCAGCCGGGTCTGCGCACAATGTTCAGTAAATACAGAAAAATCGTTTTTAATAATAAAAGAAATAATTCCGTGTTTTTTATTCAATTTCCAATGCGAATGTTTCGATGCGCCATTAAACATTTTTTATTTCTCAAAACTATAGTTAACTTTTCTTAATGAGATAACATCCAAGGGGGGGATGCCATTTTTTGAGAAATCGGTGTCTGCTTTTTCCCTCATCAACTGACAACGTTACAAAATATAAATTTTGTAACCGTATATAACGGTTTTTCAGGGGAGAAATCTACTGGTTATTACTAATCAATCCATTTATTTCCACTCGTTTGAGTTCTCTGTTTCACATTTATTTCCAATTAGAAATCCATTCTGATGATCGAATCGGATTTGTAAAATGATTTCCTGTGAATCCATACAAAAAACGCCTGAGTACCTTATACAGGTTTCTCAAGCGTTCGGATTTGTATTGTTTAGAAATCGTTTTTTATAAAAACCCTGTCAGAATATGTATCAATGGATCTGCGGAAGTTCAGGATTCAAAGATAATGATGGGCAATACAATAAAGATCCCGACGACAACCACCGAAAAAACCAGGATGCTTAAGATCATGACGATGATTTTCCAAAAGCTCATGTCATACGCCCATTCATTCATCCGGTCCAAGGTTCTTTTCAAGGGTTTCTTCCAATGAAGGATGCAAAAGGTTGCAACAAAAAATAATACAGGGAAATAAACGACCATCCATTGAGGAAATTCTTCGTCGTCATAATTTTTTCTTATCAATATGATACCAAGCAAAATTAAAGCGTATAATGCAGAGTATAATAAATTTTTACCGACTTTCACCGCATCTCCCTCCTGCAATGTTTTGATAACATGGGAATATGTCTATTTCATAATACATGGAACACATGATTTTTCAACAACCACCGGATATGGATATCATTGATTTGCAACTTCGGGCTCAAAAACAGCGAGCGGAACCCCGATCAACAAGATGATGGCAATCACCCAGAAAAGAACCATGCCTGCAATGATCATGATACATTTCCAAAAACCCGCTTGCGCCTGCTCTTTCAACCGGTCGATGAATCTTTTCAACGGTTGTTGCCAATGATTGAAGCTAAAGGTCATGACAAACAGGAGTACGGGAAAATAAATCAGCATCCACAGGCGAACATCCGCCCCGTAAAACCGTTGAAGCAAAAAATAAACCAGCGTGAAAAGCGCGAAACATCCTGACATGACAAGATTCGGGCCAACCCCCATGGTCATTTTCCTCCCGGCGTTTTTTTGATAACATGGGAACATGTCTGTTTCATGTTACATTTCACAATCGTTTTTCAACAGATGCCAAAGGTACTAATTTTTATGGCGAGGTGAAACAATGGATAAAGAATATCAAGTGCAACTTTCCGTGCAAGATCTCAAGCAGGCAGCCAAAATCATGCGCCGGGCTGCAGACCGGATCGAATCCATCAACCAGACGGAGTCTTTTACACTGCAAACGTTGATTTCCGATATCGAAGAGTTGACCGACCGGTTGGATAACAAAGGATGAAAAAGAAAATAATGGGAATGAGCAAAAAAATAAAGGCCTTCACATTCCGTTTGTAAGGCCCCTCTTTTTTTATTCACGACCCATATGTCCAAAAGAACCTAACGCCTCTTAAAACCACGCCAGATTCGCTCTGAGGCGATTTTGGATTTTTCAGGAATATACGTTCGCTTTCTGTGGCCGATTTTATGCCGGTTTCCCCCTTGCTCTCCCCTCCTGCCACCTTTTATCTCAATATTCAAAATGATTCGCGATGGAAGACAGCTTTGGCTCGTTGCCGGTCAAAAAAGAATACCACCGGTTTCGGAACCGGACTTGGGGTCCGTCTGCCGCAACATGCGCTTCCAAACGAAGGGATTCCGGTATGGGCCGCGGATGCTGACTTTCCACGATTTCCTGATCCTCTTTCAGTACCTTGAGGCTGAATTTGGACAAAATTTTGTCCATCAAGAACGATTTGGCAAAATTTCGGCCGATATATCCCCGGATGTCCGTGGAATGAGAATCAACCGGCGTAAACGTCACGAAATTAATCAACCGGTGTATTCCGCGGGATCGGGGGCGTAATATCCATTGTTGCGGAAACCGGTACTCCAATTCGGTTTGATTATTTTCAATGCGGATCCGATCCCCTTCCGCATGAAATTGAATTTTTACATCCGGCGAAGACTTTCTCCCGATCGTCCGGCGGTGAACAACCGGAAGATGGGCCACATCCAAGACGCTTTCCACCACCCGGGTAAAATGGGCTTTCCATGTGGATTGAAAAGGAACAAGCCGGAGGTCCGGATCCTCCAGTTCCGGAAACAACGTCAGCTCATCGTGGGCGTGATCGGAAGGATAAACCCAGATCAGCCCGGCCTTCTCCATCACCCGGTATGCCGTGGCATGGGCAAATTCAGGAATCCTTGCTCCGGGCTGGGATGGAATATCCGTACATCTTCCGTCTCCTTGAAACAACCAA
This sequence comes from Thermoactinomyces sp. CICC 23799, assembly GCF_016055145.1. Taxonomy (NCBI): domain Bacteria; kingdom Bacillati; phylum Bacillota; class Bacilli; order Caryophanales; family Thermoactinomycetaceae; genus Thermoactinomyces; species Thermoactinomyces sp. CICC 23799. The sequence continues at coordinate 140,735 of NZ_JAECVV010000005.1, read as the reverse complement.
CCATGAAAAGGGCACCGGACTCCACCGTCTGCACAAAATCCCAGCGAAAGGTCGGCTCCCCGATGGGGGCAATAGGCATGAATGGCATGCGGGGTGTTGTCTTCTCCCCGGAATAACACAATATCCCGGCCGGCGATCCGTTTTTTGAGGGGCTCCTTTTTCAACTCCGACGACCATGCAACGGCATACCACCGGGCGGGAAACACCGAGTCTTCCGACATGAAATAACCTCCTTGAGATGATTGTTGTCAAGACTTTGTATATGTGGATTCCCGGTATTTAGACCTCGAAGTTTTCCTCAATGGACGGCCAAAAAACGTTTTCCGTACTCCCCGTGATCATGAACGGCAGGATGTTCGATCTGGACGGTGGAGTGGACAATTCCGTATTTTTGAGAGAGAGTATCATTGATGTCCTTGATCACAAGAAACGGTTCTGCCGCTTCATCAATAAACACATGAGCCGTCAGCGAATAATGGTCCGTGGAAACCGCCCACAGATGCAGTTCGTGCACATCCCGAACCCCTTCCACTCTGCTGATGTCTTGGCGGACCGATTCCAGATCAAACTTTTCCGGCACGGCTTCCATCAGAATGAAATAAGATTCGTAAAGGATTTTGGAACCGCCGTAAAAAATGATTCCTCCGATCACCATACTGATCAGCGGATCAAAAATCAAAAGCCCGGTCACGGATATCAGGATGAAGGAAACAATGATCCCCACGGAGCTCAGCAAATCTCCGATAAAATGCCAGAGAGCACTTTGGATGTTCAAATTCTCTTCTTCCTTGGAACTGCGGCTTAAAATCACCGTCAACACAATATTGACCATTAACCCGATGACCGCGATTGTCAGCATCAAGGGCTTATCGATTTCCCGGGGTTCAATGAGCCGGCGGATGCCTTCAATAAAAATCCCGATCGCAATCACAACCAGAGCCAACCCGTTTAAGAAGGACGCAATGATTTCAAACCGGAGAAAACCAAACGTGTATTTTCCGTTCGGATTTCGGGTGGCCATGTAACTGGCCGTCAAACTCAGGCCCAATGCAAAAACATCGGAAATCATATGGGCGGAATCAGACAACAAAGCCAGCGAATTGGACAGCAGGCCGCCTGCCACCTCAACCGCTGTGAAAAAGACGGTTAACGCCAGGGTGATCCACAAGGTTTTTCGAGAGGTGTGCTGTTCTTTTACATGGTTGAGATGGTGGTAATCATAAACTTTCATTTTCATCCTCCTAAATTATAATAATTATTAAAAAGTAATCATTCTAATGATATACTTCTTTTCTGCAATGATCAACCTCCAATTGCAAAAAAAGCCGGTAAATCACCGGCTTTTTTTGCAAACTTTGAGACCATTTCCTTTATCCGTTTGTCATCAATCCATGTCATTTCCTCCGTTGACCGGAAGATAAGCTCCGTTCATAAACGGATTCCAATCAGCCACCAAACTCAAAACAGCCCCGGCCACATCCTCCGGTTTGGCCAGGCGTCGCAAAGGGGTGACATTCCGAATGGATTCATGCATTTCTTTCGGTTGGTCTTTTGTCGCATCAGTCAACACTAAACCAGGGGCGATCACGTTGGTCCGGATATTTTTGGGCCCCAATTCCAGTGCCAGGTATTTTGCAAAAGACACGATGGCTGCCTTGGCTGTCCCGTGAGCAACAAATCCTTGCGCGGGTGTCCGGGATAACTTTTCCGGAGACTGGTACGAACCTTCAGAAAGTCATCGATGCTCCCAATCGCTTTTCTTGGAAAATGATCATCATTCAACGCTACATATGCCGGGATTTTCAAACCGAGATCAACCCCAACCACACGACCGGCAATTTTTGATTCAAGCACAGCGGCTGGCATTTCCAATGATAGATTTAAAATGAGTCGATTTTTTCTGTCAAATTCAACGGACGAATCGCAAATGTCGATTTTCCCTTCAAGAATCCGGTCAAGTGTTTTGTAGAGCTCGGTCTTGTTTTGCCCTTTGCTCCGGAGGATGCAGAGAAAAACAATCCCTTTGATCCATTTGAAGTAAAAGTCGCCGTCTTCCTTGTATAACTTTAAGCTTCTCCCGCGGATGTACAGAGGATTATCCTTCTTGTACGTACGCAAGGAACGTTCACCTTTCAGTAAGCCGTTTTTCACATCATTTTTGAAGTCCTGGTACACCTTCATACACAAGCAATCTTTTGTATCACTTGTTAAATGAAACTGACTGGAGATCACATCTCGAATACTGGTTTGTTCTGAACCGCCAATGATTTGGGTGAACTGCTCAAACAGCTCTAGATTTTTCTTTTTCTGCATGTCTTCCAATTTCTTTTGCTGCTTCTTTAACGTTTCTTTCAACTCCGCTTTTTTCTCATCCGTTCGTGCTTTCTGTATCGCTTCCTTTGTTTTCTCGATACGTGCCAGTTGTTTCTGTTCCTTTTCCAGGTATGCGGAGTCGGCCAATTTCATTTTCTGGCGGGCAATAAAATTGAAAAAGAGATGATTCATTGCCATATTCATGGCCCAATTTTGTTTCCTCATCTCATCCCGGATAAAATCATAAGCTTCTTCTCGATTGTCCGAGACGATGGTGATTTTGATTTTTCTTCCGGTGATCATACCTGTTCCTCCTCTCGTCTATTTTCCATTAATTTCGTTTTCACACTTCATAGTCCATTCAAAACTGCTTACCTTTTTGTGATAAGATGGGAGCCAATTTAACATTTCACATAGTCAATCAAAATCCCAATGTGGAACATCTTTCCTTGAATCAAGTCTTTTCCTACACACTCTCTTTTTATACACTGGATTTTACTAGATGATAGAATGAGGTGATCCCTATGAGCGAGCAAGAAATCCAAGTACTTCTTCGCCAAATCCTCGATGGGCAAAAGCGACTCATAGAGGAAATGAAAGGGATTCATAGACATTTAGAGAGATTGGAATCGAAGTTCGTAACATCTGAAAAAAGTGATTCCCTCCCCGATCGACACATCGTTCCGGTTCCCATGGAGATCCCACTCTTAACAAGAACTTCAGAAGCTGAACAAATATGGTCGAAGGTCTGTGACATTATTCAAGAGCGGATTTCTCGTCCAAGCTTTGAGACTTGGGTTAAACCGACAGAGGCGCGGGGGATAAATGAGAAAAAACTATATATTTCCTGCGCGAACGATTTTGCCCGGGATTGGCTCTCTTCCCGCTATGCATCCTTGGTAGAAGAATGTTTGGATACACTTGAAACCGATCTGAAAACAGTCGAGTTTGTATGGATTCCATCGGAAACACGTGATAATATCCAGAAATGACAAAGACGGCCGCGAGAGCCGTCTTTTGGCCTTTCTATATTCCCAGTAATTCATCCCTGTAACGATATACTTTTTCAAACGCAACTGCATATTGCTCAATTAATTTCTTATCTTCCGGATCGGTGAACGTCGGTAAGCTCAACGCCTTTTGATAATAGGCCTCAGCTTGCGGGAGATCACCGTCCTTATAAATAACTGGGTGATTAAAAGGATTCATCTTGGGCCAACCATTGTGATACATCCCATCTTCCAACGTTTGAAACAAGGGAAGCATATGAAGAGGACGAGATCCCGGCTTTTTGATTTCTACTCCTTCTGCTTGTAAAGCTTTTACATATAGTTCAATCGGAATTCCGTCCATCTCCTCCTGCTGATACAATGGCTTATAGCCATAGAATGCTCCCCTTGAGACATACTCCTTGGTGACTGGTGGCTCAACACCGGGGATTTGCTCTAATAATTGACTGAAGTAATTGAGATTTTCCCCTCTGGCTTGAATGCGTTGATCGAGTTTGCTTAGACTTACCTTTGCTAAAGCAGCTGCGAGCACATGCATTCTGTACTTGAGCCCATAACCTGTTTTGACAAATTGCTTGTAAAAGTCGCTGGTGACACATTGCTTCGATCGGTCCCGATAGTGCCCAAGGAGCGTTGCTCTTTCATAAATTTCTTGCGAATTGGTCAGTAAGATGCCGCCCTCCCCTCCTGTGACCATTTTGTTTCCCTGTAGACTCCAACAGGCCACATCACCAAAAGTCCCCACTAATTGACCTTTATATTTTGAACCGTGGGCATGAGAGCAATCTTCGATTACTTTCAGATTGTAGTCCTGGGCAAATTCCATGATTTCGTCCATTTCACAAGGATGTCCCCACATATGTGTAACGACGATCGCGCGAGTTCGACTTGTAATTTTTCGCTTCATATCCCGGACGTCAATGTTGCCCGTTTCCGGATCTGCATCGACGAGAATAGGTATGGCATTCACATGAAAGATGGGAGTAACAGTGGCCAAGAAGGTATAAGTGGGAGCTAATACTTCGTCTCCTGGTCCTAAGCCACATCCAAAAAATGCGGAGTGGAGTGCTGTGGTACCTGCGTTTGTTGCAACAGCATATTTCATACCATGGTAACTTGCGAAAGCATCTTCAAATTCCTTAATGATTCCGGAACGTCCGTAAACAGAAAGTTCGCCTGTTAACAATTGATCGTTCACTGCCTTTATATCCTCTTGCGTGATTGGTGGCCAACTGAAGTGGGGTTTGGGTCTTTTGATAACCGGTTCTCCACCAAACAAAGCGAGTTTGGACAAGGGGATTCCTCCTTATTTTGCCTTTCTCGCATGCCCAGCAAGCCAGAAAGGATTGGTATACACAAAGACAGGCTCACCCAATTGGCTTGATCGATAAGCGGCTTCCACCAAATGCAGGTGGGGGAGATGAGAAGAACCGTCATCGATTTTACCGTTCAGAGCATTTTCAATAAAATGATCAATTTGTTTTTGAATCGAAACGCTCCAATCTTGGTTGATCTTCACATGAGTCCTGACGCTTCCATCCAGGTTATAAATGATTAGGTTGTACCGATTGGCATAAAGCGTACCTTTGGTGGCATGTACATAGATTTGTTCTTCTTTTGGTTGCGAAGCTCTAGTCAGGTCAAGCGTTCCAATCAGTTGGTGATTGATTCGAAAGGAAAGTGTTGCTGTATCTTCGGTTTCATATGAGACATCAGGGCGAGCGATGTTAGACATCTGTGCATAAACCTGAGTGGGAAGACCAAGATACCAGATGATTAAGTCAATCATGTGGTAACCCATATCAAGAATGGCCCCTCCACCGGCAATGCTCTTTATTCCGCGCCAACCAAAATCATATGGGCCTCCATTGAAACTGTAGCTTCCTCGGAAGAAAAATGGATCGCCAATGGATTTAAGCAATTCTTTACCGGTTTGGTAACATTCGTGGTATCGGCGCTGCATCACAGTGATTAATGACTTTTGGTTTCTCCTGGCTAGTTCAACCAGTTCTTGTCCTTCGGTGACCGTACAAGCAAAAGGCTTTTCTTTGATGACATGAAGTTGATGGGTGAGTGCATAAGAGGCTGCTGCAAAGTGTGAATTGTGTGGGGTACAAATAAACACGGCGTCCAGATCCGTTTGTGCAATCATGTTCTGATAAGAGGAAAAGTAGGGGATTTGGTATGTGCGTCCTGCTTGAATCGCCCGCCCGATATTGGGATCACATACAGCTGCTAACGTGCCCAACCTGGAGAAATGAATGGTTTTCATTTGTTCCAAGGCTTGGCTGCCGGCACCAATAAAGCCTATTTTAAAACTGGCCATGCTGATCTCCCCTTACGCAAAGTGATGAATAAACTCCAACCACCGATCAATAATGTTCTGCTTTTTGAATTGATCGTCCCAAAACTCAGGAACATCAATCAACTGATTATCCTTGCGCAGCCGGACACCACGTTCTTTCGTCACTACGCCATAAACATGAATGGAAGCTCCATGTTTTGTGAAAATATCTTTGATCAAATCCCATTGATCGTGCCGTATGGTCCAACCGTGCGTAAGAGGAGTATCGTAACCGGGTTCCAAACAAAATAAACGGCCATCCAGATCCAGTAACGTGCCGATTTCTTTAAATTGCGGATGGGTAGGAAGGTGATTCAGATCGATTTCGACCCCTAACCCATTTCGTTCAGCGATCGTGTACATAAACTCGACAATCCCATCTGTCAAATCCATACCAGAGGTGATAGCCCCCGTCTTGAATGCTTCAAACATAGGATTGAATGGAGCGAAAGGAAACAAGCGATAAGCATCAATGCTTTTTTGTGTTTCCTTTTTTAAACGGTGGTAAATGTCCAATTTTTGAGCGATGTAGCCGCTCCACCCTAACCCCAAATGACCTGTGGCCACGATCAAATCTCCAGGCTGGGCCCCAGATCGGCGGATAATGCGATCTTTTTCAACCGTTCCCCAAGCCATACATACGGTTTCCAAATGATTGATATCTAAATTTCCGCCTTCAAAAATCATCCCGTAATAGCTAAGCGCTTGATTGATTCCTGTGACGATATTTTCAATATCATTCACAGATGTCTCAAGCGGTGCCGATAAATCCATGGAAAAACCGCGAGGAATGGCTCCCATTGCCAAAACATCACTACATGTACATGCAGCAGCCCATCGGCCGTAGAATTGATAATTTTCGTCGCGTGTAATGTTTCGTGAAAGGAAGGATGGATGGTCAATGGAATAAACGAGGTAAGGTGCTTGAGGATCGCTGGTGAGCTTAGAGAGGTCAATAACGATACAATCATCAAAGTCTTTAACTTTGGCTGTTGCAGCGTATTTGCCTAAAATTTCGTGAATAAAACCCTTCTCGGTCAAATCCTGCAACTGCATATTTACGCCCCCCTTTAAATTTGTTAATAAAACAAACTCTACTGTTCGTTTCGGGACGTACTGTTTTCGGCTATAAGAAACCACCTTATCGGTGGTTTCTTATCGGTAATTGTTCAAAGCCAATTCTTATGTTTTGTTTTATCTCGTTTGATGCTTGAAGTTGGTCAAGATCTTCTAAGTTTACCCATCGATAGGAGATATGAGCTGGACTTAAACGAAGAGTGATTTCATTTGAGTCCAACTGAACAAAATAAACAATTTCGACTGTATGTCTTCTTCCTTCGTCAGATACATAAGAAAATGTACGGTAAGGTCCGATCACAGAGACATCCAAACTCACTTCTTCGCGAAATTCCCGTTTCAATGCATCACTAGGGTCTTCTCCAAAATCAACCTTTCCTCCAGGCAGTTCGAAAAATCCAGGTAAAAACGTTTCATCTAATGACCTTTGAATCACCAATACTTTTCCTTGATGATGGAGGAAACCACTAACTACAATCTTTTGGTACTCTTTACTCATAAACATCCCTCAAGTCTTTTTTGGTTTCTGAATACAATCTACATTTACATTATTCAGTCTAAACTTAAATTAAATGCATTTCAATGCCCAATGTTCATTTTTTTCAGAATGTAGGATACACTTGACTTAGATTTAGATTGTTTTTTGAAAGGAGACATAGCACATGAACGCTTTTTCTACTTGGCCGGAGTTGGAACAAGTAGACATTGCCTTTTTACCTGTTGGCTCATTAGAGCAACATGGACCTCACTTACCGATCAACACCGATAGTATCATTGCAGAAGCAGTAGCAAATGAATTAGCCAAGCGCTTTAATCAAGCCTTTGTAGTACCCACTTTGCCCTACTCCGCCTCTTTTGAGCATGCAGCATTTCCCGGTTCGATTTCATTGCGCTCAACTACGATTATTTCCGTGATACAAGATATTATCCATTCTTTGGAACGTTCAGGGGTTAAAAAAGTAGTGATTGTGAATGGACATGGCGGAAACTATCTTTTGGGTAACGTTGCACAAGAGATGAATATTGATGGTCCACGCATCCTGCTTACTCCTAGTCGAAAACATTGGGATCAGGCTTATGAGCGTGCAGGTATCTCAACTACGATCTCCCATGATATGCACGCTGGCGAGGGAGAAACCTCTCTCTTGCTCCATTTATTGCAAGAAGGAACTGTTCGATCAGATAAATTTACAGACGTTGATTCACCACAACGGGACTTGCTTACGGTGGTAGGGATGAAGCCCTATACCAAAACTGGGGCGATCGGTTTTCCCACTAGAGCCAATGCCGAAAAAGGAAAGGCTCTCTTACACGCGCTGACAGATGAAATCTATATTACGGTAAAGGAGTTCTTGAACCTTGCGTAAAAAATGGATGAAGATCTACAACATATTACGAGATCGAATCATGGAGGAAACCTATCCACCCGGTTCAGACTTTCCAACTAACTTGGAGCTAATGAAAGAATTCGAGGTCCATTCTGGAACCATTCAAAATGCGGTTAACCAGTTGATACGAGATGGATTAGTGTTTTCGTCTGGGTCGAATCCCAACCGGAGAAAAGTCAGACCGGTTCCCTATCGCTCCAGTCGGAAAGGGGATTTTTTGGAGGAGCATGGTGATCCAGGACGAGAGGAATTAGTAGAGATAAAAATTCTATATGAAGATGAGGATTTGCCCCAAGCCATTCAAGAAGAAATGAAGGCACCGGTTCTTTTCTATCATACAAAGCAGTATAGAGATGATATATTGATCTCTGTCACACGCTCTTATATTCCGAATGTTGTTCCCTTAAAAGAACTACGTGAGTTGCTAAAACAGCCGGGAGCAATGATTTATAATTGTTTAAAAAAGCTCGGTGCAAATCCAACCGATTGCCGGGAAAACTTAATCGCATCGCTGGCCACTGCTACCGAAATGATAGATCTCGATTTGCCACCGCAATCGAGTATTCCCGTTGTGCAGATTATCCGTCGGGCTTATGAACCAGATGGCAAATTGGTTCAACTTTGTTTTATGGTAGATCGAGCCGATTGCTATGAATTTGAGTACAAGTTTCCTTTATTTTAGAGTCTATAAAGGGGGTGAAGACATGATTGTCAAATATCATGCAGCTGGCGATCCACCTGGTGATTGATATATCGGGCTTTGAATTCAGTGGCCATCGCACTGCAAGCTCCTCCGTTCCACTCTGGAAGATATATACGGCTTTATCAAAAAGATAAAAGAGCCATCGGAGGTGAAAAAATGAAAATCAACCTGGCCAAACATAAACTCGTCAAAGTCTGGATGAAAAGAAAAACAGAAATCGACCGAAAGATCATCAAGGAAAACGTTGCAACTGATGAGCAATTTGAGCCGTACATAGTCCAATTGTTTACTGAAATCGGCCCACTCTGGTTCCAAGCATTTCGTTTTGACCACCCTGACCAGGAATACAATCATTGGAACCTGAAGTGTTGGATCGAAGAAAATGAACACGAATGTCGGCAAAAGGGCGACACTAATAAGGCACTAATTTGGGTTCAAATGTATAATTACTTTATAACCTTGTTAGAAATGGAATTGATTCCCCGTGATCCATATGAACCGATAAACATAGCCCACTCCTGATCAGAGTGGGCTCGTATCATTACCAGCCAAAACCAAAACCGCTACTATCATTATCGTTGTTGTCGTCATCACCATCGTCGTCTCCCCAAGGCGTAGAAAAAAAAACTCATGGCCGTATCAATTTTTTCATTATACTCGTCTTCACTAATATCTGGTGGTTCTGAGGAGTAGGAAGACTGCTGTTTTTCCTCCTGCTCCCATCTCTTCCGTCGAGCTTCCTCCTTCGGTTTGATATACTTCTCATAATCCTTTGACTTATAGCCGCTTGACCATCTACTCAGCGCACGAGCATCCCTTTGAGCCGGAGTTTCCTCACCATCCCCAAAAATAGCGCGCCAAATGCTACCTACTTCCCGTTTTTTACCCATTTCATTTTCCTCCCTTTACGTTCAAATGAAGTCACATCTATCCAATCAAAACCAGCGCTTATTTTCTGCTTCTTCTCGGATTTTCCGCTTAATATTTTGAACCATTTGCCAGCCTTCTTCAGGGGTATCAACCCGAGAAGGATTTAATCTCGACATAGCATTCGTTTCAATCTCTTCGATCTTCTTTTTTGCTTCATCAGGATCAGTCGTAAAGAAAAACATCTTTCTCTCCTCCCAAAAGACATGGGAGCATTGACATAATTACATCGGCATTGTACGCTCATGACAGACAACACTCCCATGTGTTGTTTTTGCTTCAGGCTCATCAAAGGGTGCTTGCCGGCTGCCTTGATGGGCCTTTAAGCTTGGTTTCAAGTAACACCATCTGATCAAGGAGATGAGCAATCGCTCTATCGCCTTTGATTGTTGGATAATTTGCCTGATTCTTTAGCAATCGATCAATCTGCTGATCCAGATCCTCTATCAAGCTCCGGATTTGTGCAATGTCGTCCATGCTGTTCAACCTCCTTCTCCTTGATGTAGTTTCTAGCCATTGCACGAAACAGTTCTGAGAGATCCGAATAGTATTCTCTTTCAATCTGCCTCTCAAGCGCTTCTTTCATTGTTGGTGGAAGGTATAGCTGGACCTTTACCATCAGAGGCTTTTGCTTTTTACTCAATTGCCATCCTCCCCTTCTTCAACTTCATCACCACTCACCCACTCTTCCCAAAAGTAATCCCGATTGATCCTGGCCATTTTCAAAATTTGTTGATATTCATGGGGTGTTAACTCCTTGTACCAAGGCGGTTGAGCGATTGAAGCGATCTCATCCGCTGGTAACGACTTTCTGAATCCACGAGGATGAATGAATTCAATGGGTTTTCTTTTTCTCCGTTTTTCCATCCACTCATTGACCAGATCCTCATAGTCCCGATCATCCCAAAGAAATATTTCAATCCGGCCGTCATTCATTGTGCAGTATCCAACTGGATATTTTTCAAGGCTTTTCATCCGATCCATTTCGTTTTGAAAAACTTCAGTTTGAACCAAACACTCTTCACAAAACAGGGCTCCAGTTGCAAAAACATAATCCACCTTGAACTTTTTACATTTTTTGCATCTTGGAGCACTTGAGTCATCTGACCGAAAAAAGAGCGGTTTGTTAATTTCCACCGAGAAAAAATCAGGGTGTCCATGTTGCTTAAAAGTAACGACCCTTTCTGTTTGCTTTTCATTTTCTTCAATGAACTTCATGATTCTATCGTCAATGTGAGCCTTGAGCTTCTTTAACATCAGCTCCCCCCTCCCCACTTGGTTTATGAACACATTTTCTAGGCAGAAACGGGGATTCGAGGCCCCTCCGGAATAGGGTGCGCTGGAAATCAAGACGATTTTTCCTCCTCCCTGTTTTTCCATATGCGGGACCACTTCCTGGCATAGATGAAAAGCCGAACGCATTTCGTCGTTCAACTTGACGGAAAACTCTTCCCAGCTCATCTCCATAAACGGCTTGACCGCAAAGGCGATGTTGGCATTGTTGATGAGAATATCCACTTTTCCGAATGTCTGAACGGCCCGGTCCACCAACTTTTTCACATCTTCTTCTTTCCGGACGTCCGCTTGCACCACAATGCCTTTTCTTCCGGCGGCCTCCACTTTTTCAAGCACCTGCAAAGCCTCTTTTTCAGAATGATGATAATTAATGACAACATCGGCTCCGGCCTTGGCAAATAACACGGCCGTGGCGGCACCGATGCCCCGGCTGCTTCCGGTGATCACGGCCACCTTGTCGTTGAGTGGTTTCATTCTTTTCCCTCCTGATTCTTTCATTCGTAATACTGTCAGCATAAATCATTCAGGCCAATCTTTCATCCATGGAAACAAAAATTGTTTGTCGGGCCGTTACTGCCTTGAATGCATCTGATCAACACCGCTTTAGACGATTCACCATCTGACCTCTTGATCCTTCCGGGAAACGTGTAAAATGAAAAAGGGTCCTTATATTAACATGGGGCACATCACCGAAAGGGTTTTGATCTGCATTTCCTGCCAACATGATCACTTGCCTTGCATGGGTAAAAATAAAAGCGAAAGGCCGTCAATGGGATGGGGCCGGATGGATGGGTTCCGATGCAAAGACTCAGGCACAACAACCGGTTGATTCAAATGAAATTCGATATCCAGAGAGGAGAGAACCAGTGAAGTCGGATAAGAAAATCATTTACTTTTTATGCACCGGCAACGCTTGCCGCAGTCAAATGGCGGAAGGGTTTGGAAAGAAATATTTAGGCGATCGCTTTAATGTATACAGTGCAGGAATCGAGGCACACGGGCTGAATCCAAAAGCAGTGAAAGTCATGGCGGAGAAAGGAATCGATATCTCCTGTCAAACATCGGATGTCATCGAGCCGGAATTACTCAATAAAGCAGACTACGTGATTACCCTCTGTGGTGATGCAAATGACAAATGCCCGATGACCCCGCCTCACGTTCACCGTGACCATTGGGGATTGGATGATCCGGCGAAAGCTCAGGGGGCGGAAGAAGAAGTATGGGAAGTGTTCCGCCGGGTTCGGGATCAAATCGAAGCAAGAATTATCAAGTTTGCGAAAGAAGGGAAGTAACAAAAAAGAGTCACTCCCTGTACAAAGGGATATGACTCTTTTTGTTTAATCAACGGCACTCTTCAATCAGTTTTTCTGCGATGACACAATTCACCCGGTTGTCATCTGATTTACCATGTTTTTCATCGATTCCAATTTCTCAAAAACCCGCGGGCTTGACACAATGCCCCCGCTAACAAACGCTAAGGATGAATACACACCCAACCAACTCCAGCTCATCTACAGCTATCAAGATGGGATCATGCTCCTCTTGCTCACGATCCATTTCCGTCGGTTTTCCACTATATCGAAATGGAATTCCCTGGTTATAAATTTCGGAATCGCCGGCACATCCCAGGGAAGGGCTGAGATCAAATATTTTTGATGGGTAAATAAATCAAAAAATAGTTGATGTGTTTTTGTTGCAACGTGCTTAAAGGCAGATCTTTTCGTAATAGGATGCAATATCAGGCAGAACCTATGTTTTCCGGAGGGGGGCATGGTGAAAACCGGTTATGTTCGTGTTTTACCTGTAGATGTGAATGAGGAATGCCAAAAATGATCTTCGTTGATAAGCAAAGCAGGAAGATTTTGAACCGCCCGTGAAGGGGATCGCCCGTGAAGGGGATCTTCTTTATCTGGACGCTCTTGATAGCCTTGGCAGGGATTATGATGGGATCATCCAATTGGCCAATATGAATTAAAGGTTCAAAAAACCCTCCCATGCACTTCAAACAGGGAGGGTTCGGAATCTGTTTATGCAGCCAGTTTTCTTTCATCCGGAACCATGAATGCGAAAAGAACCGCCAGGATGGGCAGCACGGAAATAAACGATAAAATGGTGGGCACCCCGAACAAGTCAATCAGATATCCCATGAGCGTGGCTCCGATTCCCCCGGCTCCGACGCCAAAACCGATGGCCAACCCGGAAGCCATGGCGATATTGCGGGGCAGCAATTTTTGCATATACACCACTGTCACGGCAAAAGAAGATAAAACAAAAAAACCAAACAAAAAGATCACCAGCCACATCGAAACCCCTTGGGCATAAGGCAACCATAAGGCGAAAGGAACCGAAGCGAGCAAGGAACCGACCAACCAGCGTTTGATGCCCAAATAATCAGACAACGCCCCGCCGATAAACGTTCCCAACGCGCCGGCACCCAGAAACACGAAGTTTAACACCTCTGCCTGACTGTAAGACATGTTCATCTGATGCAAAAAGAAAAAAGGCAAAAAAGCGGAAACCCCGACTTGGCACCAAGACCGCAATGTGATCACAACAACCAGCCAAAAAACCCCCGGCCAGTGGTTTTTTCCTTTGGATTGTTTTTTGGCTGCCTGCGACCTGCTCACCTGTTCTTTATACCAAGGCAATAAACGCAGCAGCAGGATGAGCGCGATCACTGCCAGCACACTGAACCAGAGCAGCCCTTCTTTTCCCGTATAAACCAAAAACAACGGAATCATCAAGGGTCCCAAAGCCTGGCCGCCGTTGCCACCCACCTGAAAAATCGCCTGTGCCAGCCCTTTGGTATTTCCTGATGCGAAGTGGGTTCCCCGGGATGCTTCCGGATGAAAAATCCCGGAGCCGAGCCCAGACAAGGCGATCAAAAACAAAACCCATCCATAACTGGGTGCCCAACCGGTCAGTGCCAATCCCATCACAGAGATAAACACACCGAGCGGCAACATCCAGACCATCGGTTTGTGATCCGTCCATGCGCCAAACAATGGCTGCATGACAGATGAAGTGATATAAGAAGCAAGAATAATGAGCCCCGATTGTGTGTAAGTCAAATCAAAAGCTTGCTGATACAGCGGCAATAACGCCGGGACAATGCCGGTCGTCACCAAATCATTCATCATATGCGTCGTGCTGAATGTCCATACTTTTCCCTTGGACATCGGTCTTTTTGCCGGCATGGATTGTTGTACGGTATCCACCAAAGGCCCTCCCTTTCTCTAAAAAAAGGATGATGCCGGTTTTCGGCATCACTTAAAAATTCGGTACGTTAAATATTATTATACAATAACCTTCGCAGTTTAAATCAAAAAGAGCAAGGTTCCAAGCTTTTCTCCCCACATCCCTCCGCTGTTGGAAGCCAAAAATTTAGGCTCAAAAAAGTTTTTCTAAAAAATCATAAAAAAAATAATTGATATAATGAAGGGAATATAGCATTTATAACTAAATGTTATTTATAAGGGTTTTTCTCTAAAACACCCTAACTCAACTTGCAAGGAGGATCGAAATGGGCAAAACCATTGCTGTCATTGGTGCACTGGATACCAAAGGGCATGATTATGCATTTATCAAGCAGGAAATCGAAAAACACGGGCACCAAGCATTTGTCATTAACACAGGTGTTTTGGGAGAACCGTTTTTTGATCCGGATATTCCCGCCGAAAAAGTGGCGGAAGCCGGTGGGAGCTCTTTGGAAGAGCTTCGAAAAAAAGGTGATAAATCTCATGCCATGTCTGTCATGACCCGGGGAATTGCCGTCATTATGAAAGAGCTGTTTCTGGAAGGAAAAATCGACGCCGGTTTTTCGATGGGAGGATCCAACGGGACCATGATCGGGACGTCCGGCTTGCAAGCCCTTCCGGTGGGAGTCCCGAAGGTGATGGTGAGCACGGTGGCCTCCGGTGATACAAAGCCTTATGTGGGGATCAGCGATATTGTCATGATTCCGTCGATATTGGATGTGGCCGGAGTCAACCGGATCAGCGCCAAAATTTATTCCAATGCCGTCGGTGCCATTGTCGGCATGTTGGAAGCCGAGGTGCCGCCCATCGATACCAAACCTTTGATCACCGCCTCCATGTTTGGAAACACCACCACGCTGGTGAATCAATGCAAACATTTGCTGGAACAAAAAGGCTATGAAGTATTGGTGTTTCACGCAACCGGCACCGGCGGGAAAACCATGGAATATTTGATTGGTCAAGGATACATAACCGGCGTGTTGGACATCACCACGACAGAATTGGCCGATGAACTGGTGGGAGGAGTGCTGTCCGCAGGCCCCACCCGGATGGATGCCGCCGCCAAGTGGGCGTTGCCTCAAGTCGTGGCGCCGGGGTGCCTAGACATGGTGAACTTTTGGGGACCGTCCACCGTGCCGGAAAAATTTAGAGACCGACTCTTTTATTATTGGAACGATAACATCACATTAATGAGAACCACCCCTGAAGAAAATGAAAAACTGGGCCGGATCCTGGCCGAAAAAATCAACCGGTCCAAAGGAGAATCCGCCGTCTTTCTTCCATTAAAAGGCGTTTCCGAACTGGATGCTCCCGGAAAAGAATTTTGGTGGCCGGAAGCCGACCAAGCGCTGTTTGATGCCATCAAGCAATACACCAATCCGGATATCCCAATCTACGAGTTGGATTGCAATATTAATGATCCGGAATTTGCCGATGCCGTGACGAAAAAATTGATGGAACTGATTCAAAAAGAAAACGAATGAAAGGAGTTTGACATCATGCCGTTTATCAGCAGAGAAGAATCACTAAAACGTTTAAGAAACACAATTCAGCAAGGAAAGCCGATTATCGGCTGCGGGGCCGGAACCGGAATTTCTGCCAAATTCGCCGAACGAGGCGGAGCCGACATCATCATTATTTATAATTCCGGCCGTTATCGCATGGCCGGTCGCGGATCCCTGGCCGGTTTGCTCCCCTATGGAGACGCCAACGCCATTGTGGTGGAAATGGCTTCCGAAGTGTTGCCGATCGTCCAAAACACTCCTGTCTTGGCCGGCGTTTGCGGCACCGATCCCTTCCGCAGAATTCCCGTTTTCCTGAAACAACTGAAAGAAATGGGATTTGACGGGGTGCAAAACTTCCCCACCGTCGGACTTTTTGACGGGAATTTCCGTCAAAACCTCGAAGAAACCGGAATGGGCTTTGATTTGGAAGTCGAAATGATTCGTGAAGCCCACCAACTGGATATGTTGACTTGTCCATACGTCTTCAATACGGAAGAAGCCGTCGCCATGGCTGAAGCCGGCGCCGATGTCCTGGTGGCGCATATGGGGTTGACCACCAAAGGTTCGATTGGAGCGGAAACGGCATTGACCTTGGAGAAATCCGCCGAACGGATTCAGGCCATCCATGATGCCGCCAAAAAAGTGAATCCCGACATCATCATCCTTTGCCACGGAGGACCCATTGCCGAACCGCAAGACGTGAAAGAAATCTTATCCATGACCAAAGGCGTGGACGGGTTCTTCGGCGCATCCAGCATCGAGCGCCTCCCCACGGAAGTGGCCATTCAAACCCAAGTGGAAAACTTCAAGAATTTATAATGCAAAAAAACGCCTGGAAAAATGAATCCAGGCGTTTTTTAATGGTGGTGTGGCTGGATGGTATTGGTTGTGGAAGCCGGAAAAGCATCCACCCACACCGCATTGAGCGGAAACGAAACGATAATGAGTGCGATCGAAAACAAAACCCCCCAACCGGCGATTTTCTTTTCCCGCATGGCTTCCATCTTTTTATCCGCTTTTTTCACTTCCTGTGCAATCAATTGGATGATCAACGCCATGGCAAGGACAAACGAGACAATCACCACGGCCAGGGTCCATGCCGAATTTTCGGGAACCATCATCACCCCCAGCATGGCCCCCATCATTCCTCCCATGATCCCTGCCAAAAACCCGTCCAGGGAAGCCAGGAGGTGAACCGGTTTACCGGTAAAATAACCGGCAACCATCCCAAACGCCATGGCAATCTCCGTGGAAACCCTCATGGTTTCCAGAAAAACACCGAGCAAGGTTCCCAATAACAAACTGCTCATCATGGCCACACCCATGGAAACCATCATGCCCGTCATTTTGCTCAGAAAACGGTTATGTATGTTGGCGATGATCATCACATAAGCCGTAAACCCGATCCAGATCAGACATCCGACTGCCAATGTAGCCAATCTCGCACCCCCATCCCGGGTTTATTATATTTATAGTCCTCCTTTTTCGCATGATTCCTTCGGGCTATATTGAGAGATTTTTGCTTTAAAAGAACAAAAAAGGAGGAATCACTCCTCCTTTTTATCCAATGAACAGGCAAAATCCCACAAAGTATATTCGCTCGAAACCAGAACGGAACGGCATCCCGCTCTTTTGCCCGCTTCCAGATCGACTTGCCGGTCCCCCACCATCCATGACCGGGACAAATCCACTTGATGTTTCTTTGCCAGCTCCAAAATCATGCCGGCTTGGGGTTTGCGGCAAGAGCAACCTTCAAAAGGTTTGTGGGGACAATACAAGATGTCGTCAATGATGGCCCCGGGATGTCCGGCGATTAAATCTTTCTGCATTTTTTCATGGATTTTTTTTAAGGTTTTTTCTTGGATATAACCCAGTCCCACCCCGCCTTGATTGGTAACCACAAAAATTTTGTACCCGAGTCCCCTTAATTTGGCAATCGCTTCCGGAACTTTCTCCAGCAAATAAAAATCCTGCGGCCGGTTGACATGATCCACCCGGCCCGTCATCACTTCGTTGATGACCCCGTCCCGGTCGAGAAAAACGGCTTTGTTTTGTCCCTTCAACTTCTTCCCACCTTTTGGTCTTTTTGATTATCATAATGGAAAAAAGGCCTTTGTGCGATCGGCTTCGGTCCCAAGCCGTACTTTGCGTTTTCGCATGTCTGTTGTATACTAAAAGGCAGGACTTTTTTCGGGGAAACTGATGAAAAGGGGAAGTGATCTGTATGGAAACCAATGATCAAAATTATCGTGTGCTCCTATACTATAAATATACACCTTTGGAAGACCCGGAATCCTTCGCGGATGAACACCGTGCATTTTGTAACGAACTGGGCTTGCGGGGACGGATCTGGGTTTCCAAAGAAGGAATTAACGGAACGGTGTCGGGAACGGTTGAGCAAACCCAAAAATATATGGATTACATGCATCAGCATCCGCTGTTCCATGATATGCCCTTTAAGGTGGACAAACACCACAAACATGCATTCAAAAAAATGATTGTACGCCCGAAAAAAGAATTGGTCACCTGGCGTTTGAAAAAGAACGTGGATCCCAACAAAAAAACGGGAAAACGTTTGTCGCCCAAGGAATTTTATGAAATGCTCCAACGGGATGACGTAATTGTGTTGGACGGAAGAAACGATTATGAGTATGACATCGGCCATTTTCGCGGAGCCATCCGCCCGGATGTCAAAACCACCCGCGAGTTCCCGGAATGGATTCGCAAAAACATGAGCCAATACAAAGACAAACCGATCATCACTTATTGCACCGGGGGTATCCGTTGTGAAAAATTGACAGCCTTGATGTTGGAAGAAGGGTTTAAGGAAGTTTACCAGCTGGACGGTGGAATCATTACCTACAGCCAGGATCCGGAAGTCAAAGGGCAACTCTTTGACGGGAAATGTTATGTTTTTGATGAGCGCATCTCGGTCCGCATCAATCAAGTCGAAGACAAGATCGTCGGGAAATGTTCCCATTGCGGAAAACCCGAAGACCGCTACATCAATTGCAAATACGATCCTTGCCATAAACAGCACATTTGTTGTCCCGAATGCGAAGAAAAATATGAAGGCTATTGCACCACGGAATGCAAAGAACGGGATCTTCAAAAAGCAGCCAAAGAAGCAAGCGCTTCTTAATCAGCGCAACAATAAAGCTTGTCGCCAAGTCATCCGGGCGACAAGCTTTATTTTTT
Organism: Thermoactinomyces sp. CICC 23799; assembly: GCF_016055145.1. Lineage (NCBI taxonomy): Bacteria > Bacillati > Bacillota > Bacilli > Caryophanales > Thermoactinomycetaceae > Thermoactinomyces > Thermoactinomyces sp. CICC 23799. The sequence goes on along the minus strand of NZ_JAECVV010000005.1, from coordinate 121,717 downwards.
CTTACCGCACTTTGATCATTTTATCCGGATCGTGCCGGTGTTCTTCATAAAATTTGACACAAACCTGAATGTAATCTTTAAAATCCGCACACTTGATCCCTGAATCTTTTAAATCTTCCAACGCTTGTGAGCAATCGTATTCCGCTTTCAGGCGAAAATATTCGATGGTCTCTTTTTCCACCATCAGCCACCTTCGAAACGCCGGAATTAAAAGCAAGCCGTATACAATAAAAGAAGGCAGCGTAAAGGACGCTTTCTTTCCAACCAACGTCTCGCAAATGATTCCGAACGCTTCCCGGGCCGGATAAGGGTTGGGATCGGTCAAATGATACACTTTTCCTTCCCCCACCGGATGAGTGGCCAAATAGCATGTTGCGTCCACGATATAATCCACCGGCACGAGATTTAACAAGGCTTTCCCCCGGCCCGGATAAGGAATGGGGAAACGGGAAAATTTGTCCAAATAACGCATCACAAAGTAAGGCCCGTCGAACTTGACCGTCTCCCCCGTTTTGGAATCTCCCATGACAATTCCCGGTCGGATAATGGTCAAAGGCACTTGATTCATGAGCTTCTGGGTCATGACTTCCGCTTCGAACTTGCTTGCTTCATAATGGTTTTTAAAAGACTGTCCTTCATCCAATTCGGTCTCCAAAATCCGGCCGGTCCGCTTGCCTGAAACATAGGCGGTGCTGAAATAAACGTATCGCTTCAATCCGGATAAACTCAGGACGAAATCGTTTACATTTTGGGTGCCGGTCACATTCACCTTATGCGCCGTCTCCTTGGGAACCGCCAAATCATAAATCGCGGCCAGATGAAAAACATAATCGATCTCCTCACGGAGACGTTCCAAGCGTTGCTGCGGGATGTCCAAATTTTCCTTGGTAATGTCGCCGGGAATCAGGCTGAAACATCCTCTGGACCCCGCTTTCTTTTGCGTTAATTGCGAAATCACTTTTTCCGCCTTCTCTTGTTGACTGGGGTGAACCAACAGCAGGAAACGGGAAGACGGATCCTGGTCAAACAACTTTTCAACCAGCCGGGTGGCAATAAATCCGGGGAAACCGGTAAAAAAGTAAGTATGTGAAGGCATAAGATCCCCCCTTTAAATGAAATGCAGGCACAGCCTCCCGGTTTGGGAGGCTTATGTGCCGATATTATTTTCCTTTAAAAGACGGTTTGCGTTTGGAAAAGAAAGCAGCAACCCCTTCGATGGCATCTTCCGTGCGCATCACGGCCAGCATGTTTTCGCGTTCGACTTTCAACCCTTCCGGCAGTTCCTTCCGGCTCCCGTTGATGACCGATTGGATGATTCCTTTCATGGCAACGGGCGGTCCTTCGGCCAATTGTTTGGCCCATTCAAACGCTTCTTCGGCCAACCGTTCCGCAGGCACAACTTTATTGACCAGTCCGATTTCCAATGCTTCCTGTGCGGAAATTCTTTTCCCTTCCAGCATGATTTCCAAAGCGCGCCTTTGCCCGATCAGACGTGGTAACCGTTGTGTTCCACCGTAACCCGGCATAATCCCCAACCGGACTTCCGGCAATCCGAATTCGGCATGGTCGGCGGCAATCGCCAAGTGGCAAGCCATTTGCAATTCGTTTCCGCCACCCAACGCTTTCCCGTTGATGGAAGCAATCACCGGTTTGGGGAAGTTTTCAATCCGGTCGAATAAATCATGGATTTGTTTTAAGAAACCTTCAGCCTGTTCCCGATCCCCCATCCCGCCAAACTCGGAAACATCCGCACCGGCGGAAAAAGTTTTTTCTCCCGCACCGGTGAGGATCAAACTCCGGACGGACGGATCCTTTTCCAATTGATCCAAAATGGAACCCAATTCAATCAGGGCATCCCGGCTCAGCGTATTTACTGGCGGGCGGTTGATGGTGATCCGTGCAACCTGATCGCGAATCTCCACCAAAAAATGCTTCCACTCCATCAGCCTTCCTCCCGTTCAATAATGACTGCAAGCGCCATTCCGAATCCGATGCACATCGTGGCCAACCCGTAACGTTCCTTCCGGCGTTCCAGCTCATTGACCAATGTCGCGATAATCCGGGCCCCACTGGCTCCGAGCGGATGCCCCAATGCAATCGCGCCTCCGTTGGGGTTGACTTTTTCCATGTCCGGTTTGATCTCCTGCTTCCAGGCAAGAACCACCGAAGCAAACGCTTCATTGACCTCAAACACGCCGATGTCGTCCAAACTTAAACCGGCACGGTCCAACACTTTTCGGGTGGCGGGAATGATCCCCGTCAGCATGATATCCGGCTCCACACCTGCCAATTGCGTGGCCACCACCCGGGCTTTCGGGACAAGCCCCAATTCTTTGGCTTTCCGGCGGGAGGTGAGCAAAACAGCGGCCGAACCGTCACTGATCTGGCTGGAATTTCCCGGTGTCACATTGCCGTCGGGACGGAAGGAGGGAGACAATTGAGCCAGTGCTTCCAAACTGGTATTGGCCCGGGGAGTCTCATCCTTGTCCAGTTTCACCAGTTCCCCTTTATCTCCTTTGATTTCCACCGGCACCAGCTCGTTGTCAAAGCGTCCTTCCTGTTGTGCGGCCAGCGCCTTTTCATGGCTGTGCAATGAAAATTCGTCCATCTCTTCACGGGAGATTCCCCATTTTTCGGCGATCATTTCCGCCGAGAGCCCTTGCGGAATAATGTTGTATCTGGATAACAGCCGGTCGCTGAAACTGCCGCCGTCACTGCCCATGGGGACCCGGTTCATGCTTTCCACCCCGGCCGCGATCACACAATCCGCCATTCCCGCCATGATGGCATGAGCCCCTTGGGCCACAGTTTCCAAAGAAGAAGCGCACATCCGGTTGACACTCACTCCGCACACTTCCACCGGAAACCCGGCGATTAAGCCGGCTATTCTGCCGATATTGTATCCTTGCTCGCCGATTTGCGTGACGCATCCCATTTTAATATCTTCCACTTCCGCCGGATCCAGTTGGTTTCTCTCCACCAGTTTTTGCAGGACGAAAGCCGCCATGTCATCAGGCCGGACCGTCGAGAGTGTTCCTTTTTTCCGCCCGATCGGGGTCCGGATGGCATCAATGATCACTGCATCGCGGTCACTCATGATGTTCTCCCCTTTCTTCATCAAAAAGTAAACAGATCAATTCCGCCCGCAACCGGAAGTCCGACCCCGGTGATGTATTTGGCCTGATCCGAAGCCAAAAACACGATGGCATAAGCAATATCCTCCGGTTCTCCCGGTCTTTTAAAAGCCGTCCGTTCAATCATGCGCTCCCGCATTTTCGGATTGGTATATTGAAAGGCCTCCGTATTGATAATTCCCGGCACAATGGCATTGGACGTAATGTTGTACCGGGCCCCTTCCAAAGCCAAAGTTTTGGTCAAGCCCAAGATTCCCGCTTTGGTGGTGGAATAACTGGCTTGACCGTATCCCCCCAAGGTTCCTGCAACAGACGCCATATTGATGATGCGTCCCCATTTTTGTTCTTTCATATAGGACCAAACTGCCTTGGAACAGTTGTAAGCTCCCGTCAAATTCACCTTCAAATCCCGGTCCCAAAAATCATCATTCTGGTGTTCCAGACGCGCTGTATGATCCAAGGTCCCGGCATTGTTGACCAAGATGTCAATCCGCCCGAACTTGTCCTTGATTTCAGCCATGACCTTTCGGACTTCTTCCCGGTCCGTGACATCCATCCGGTATGCCGCCGACCGCCGTCCCATTTCTTCAATTTGTTTGGCCGTGGATTTGGTGTAAATGGTTTTGGATTGAGCCATGATTTGGGACATCGGCCCGTACTGTTCGGACTTTTCCTCCAATTTCTCGTCTTCTTCGATCAAAATATCCGTCACCACCACATCGGCTCCGGCTTCCGCCAACTTCAAAGCGTCCATTCTCCCCAAACCGCGGGAAGCTCCGGTGACAACCGCCACTTTTCCTTTGAGTGGAAGATTCATGATGTACCTCCTTGCTTTGCAGATTCTAAAATAATCATGCGCGGATGAGAGACATCCCCGTACATTTGGGCAATTTCATCTTTATAAATTTTTTCGATCTCATGTGTCCGTACTTTTAATGAAGGCGTGATCTCCCCGGTTTCCTCTGTCCACTCCCGTCCGGATATCCAAGCTTTTTTGGGCCGTTCATAACGGGGGAAATGCTTGACCGCCTGCGTGATCTCATTTTGAAGAAGCGCTTTCACTTCTTCGCATTCAACCAGCTTCTCACGGGAATCGGCAGGCAAATTCTTTTTTTCGGCCCAAGGGATCAGCTGTTCAAAATCGGGTTCGATTAACACGGTGGTGTATTTTCGATCTTGTCCGATTAAGCAGCACTGGTTGATGTACAAACTGGCGCAAATCGCATTTTCCACCGGTTGGGGACTCACGTTTTTTCCGGTGGACAGGATCAAAAGCCGTTTTTTCCGGTCCGTGATTTTCAAATAACCTTCCTCGTTGATTTCACCCAGATCCCCTGTTTTCAACCACCCGTCTTGAAACTGCTTGGCGGTTGCTTCTTCATTCCGGTAATAGCCTTGCATCACATTGGGTCCGCGGACCCAAATTTCGCCGTCCTCGGCGATACTGACTTCCAAGTTGGGCAGTGGAAGCCCCACGGTTCCGATCCGGGCACGGGAAAACGGATTGACACTGATCACCGGTGAGGTTTCGGTCAGTCCGTATCCCTCCAACACCGGCACATCAATCGCCCAAAAGAACCGGGCAATGTCGGGATTCAAAGCAGCACCGCCCGAAATCATCCCGCGCAACCGCCCGCCCAGTTGCGATTTGATTTTCTGAAAAACGAGCTTGTCGGCGATTTTCCATTTCCATTTCAGATCCGGCGGCAAATCATGCATCATCAAATAATCAGCCGGTTTGCTGGTGTACAGTTCATACCGTTTTTCCCCGATTTTAAGAGCCCATTCAAAAACTGCACGGCGGATCGGCGTCCCCGATTGAATCTCTTCCTGGACACGGGCATAAATTTTTTCAAAAAGCCTTGGCACACTTGTCATCACCGTGGGACGAACCTCGAGCAGATTTTGCGGGATCGTCTCCAGGCTTTCTGCATAAGCAATCGTGGCCCCGACCGACAACGGCATAAACTGTCCGGCCATTCGTTCAAAAACATGCGCCAGCGGCAGATAGGACAAGAAAATGTCATCGTGACGGGCTTCCATGCACCAAATTTGAATCCCCTCAATATTGGATAAAAAATTTCCATGTGTTAACATAGCACCTTTGGGAACACCCGTCGTTCCGGATGTATGGATGATGGTCATCAGTTGATCGCGTCCGATTGCTTTCCAAATCTCTGTCCATCGATCCAGCGGGTGTTCCTTTCCTTGGTGCTCCAAGGAAGAAAAGGTGACGATATTTCCGTTATTTTCGGAATATTTATCAGATCCCATATGAATAATGGTATGGACATCATTTTGGCCATGGATGACTTTTTGGAGTTGTATTTCATCCTCTACAAAAACCACTTCGCAGTCTGCTTGTTTTAAAATGATGTTGACATGGTCCGCAGGCAAGGACGGGTAGATCGGCACGCTGACTGCCCCCAAACTGCCGATTGCCAGATCGGCAATGGGCCATTTGTATTGATTGTTGGAAAGGATCCCGACTTTGGTATCCTTCCGGACCCCGTAACGATACAGTCCTGCGGCCATCCATTGAATACGGTTCCAAAAATTCCGATAAGTGAGTGTTTGGTAAGTGTTGTTTTCTTTCCACTTCAGTGCGATATTGTCCGGATATTTTTCAACGGAGCGCCATACCATTTCCACCAGGTTTTGGTTTTTCATTGGCAGCCCTCCAGAAGCAGTGATATGACGCCTGAGGCAGTTCCCGGTCCGGACCGGGAACTGAAATCATACATATTTACTTACGTCGTATTGACGGAGCAAGTTTTCCATCTTCATCGCAGCACCGATATTTCCTTTGATTTTCAATTTCCCGGACATGAACGCTGCGGTTCCGCTCAGATTTCCCAAAAGCAATTCTTTAAAATCCTCGATTTTCATTTGCAACACACAGTCCGCTTCTGCCGGTGAACCTTTCTCCACTTTGGCTTGTCCATTGGACAATTGCAGCTGATAGGTGACTTCTTCTTCTCCTGTGAGGTCATATTGATAAACGGCATTCATGCCTTCAATCGGCTTGGAATCCTCATTCAACGCCTGCTCGATTTTTTCGAAAATTTCATGGATGCTCAAGTCTTTCATCTTCATATCTCCCTTCATATGGATAAAATTTAGAAACTGTTGGTGATCACTTTATATTGAATTTGTGTGGTTCCTTCGTAAATGGACAGGATTTTCGCATCCCTCATCCACTTTTCAACCGGGTAATCCCGCATATATCCGTATCCGCCCAAAATTTGCACCGCATTGGTCGTGACTTCCATGGCCGTTTCGGCCGCGAATGCTTTGGCCATACTGGCTTCGGTCGTACAGGGTTCCCCCCGGTCTGCCAGATCGGCCGCGCGATAGGTCAGCAGGCGGGCCGCTTCGATTTTGGTTTTCATTTGCGCAAGCATGAAGGAAATCGCTTGGTTTTTGATGATGGGACGCCCGAATTGCACCCGGTTTTTTGCATACTCCAATGCATATTCATATGCAGCCCGGGCAACACCGACAGCCCCGGCAGCCACTACCGGTCTTGATTTTTCCAACATCTGCATGGCCCCGAAGAATGCCATGTGCTCTTCTCCCAGCAGGTTTTCCTCCGGAACGCGGACATCCTCAAAAATCACATCTCCGGTATGAGAAGCCCGAATTCCCATTTTTCGCTCTTTTTTCCCTCCGGAAAGCCCCGGCGTTCCTTTAGGGACAATAAAAGCCGACACCCCGTGATAACCCGCATCCGGAATGGTCCGTGCAAAAACGACGTACAAATCGGCAATGCCGCCATTGGTGATGAAACATTTCCGTCCGTTGATCACCCATTCGTTGCCGTCTTTTTCGGCGCGGGTTTTAATCGCTTTGACATCGGAACCAGCGCCCGGCTCAGTCAGTGCCATGGCTCCCATCCGCGGGGTTTCCGGATCACACAAGAACGGGATCCATTTCTTTTTTTGTTCTTCCGTTCCCATATAATAAAGAGGCAATCCGGCCAACCCCGCCACCATCAGCGAAGTGGCAATTCCCGCACATCCCCAATACAACTCCTCGGCAATCAGGCAAGCAGCCATCACGCTGGTCAGCCCGCCCCCTCCGTATTCCGCCGGAGCCGCATAGCTGGTTAAGCCGGCTTTCGCAGCTTTATCCAAAACTTGCATGGGGAACTCTTCTTTTTCGTCATACTCGGCCGCGATCGGGCGGATCTCTTTTTCTGCAAATCCATGCGCCCACTTTTTGAGCTCCAATTGTTCATCAGAAAGTTGGAAACAAAGTCCAGGATTTGCTTCCTTATTGGTTCCTGACATGATGGCATCCCTCCGTTTGATACCGATACGTACTGGTACTTCCTGTCCAAAGACAGGCCTATTGGCGAACCACGTTTCCAGCTGATTTCCCAAACGAAAAGTTGACATACGAACTGACCATGATCCGGTTTAACAACCGTGCCAAGTGGTCCGTGTCGATTTTTTCATCAGACTGGAAAAGATTTTGCATCACGACTTCATTGATCGCTCCAACCATTGCTTGCGAAATGAACCGGGCATCCTGGTTTTGTTTGGCTGGCGGGAGAATCTCTTGCACGATCCGGTCAATCAAGCCGGCAAATCTCAGGTGCGCTGTCCGGCGCATTCGTTCGACTGCCTTACTCACCCCGACAGACTCCACCAACAATAATTTCGCAACGGTTGAACGATTCACACAAATCTCGATGTAACGGCGTATGCCGGCATACCCCTTGTACGCAATTTGCTCTTCCCGGCGAACCGCTTCCTCCACTTCCTTCAGAACTTCGTTGGCCAACAGTTCAAACAAACAGACAAGCAATTCTTCTTTGCTGCGGAAAAAGCGGTAAAAAGTCGTTTTGGACACCCTTGCCTGTTCCACCACTTCAAGGATCGAGGTCTCTTTAAAGCCTTTGGTGGTAAACAGTTGAAGAGCTGCATACAGTAACTTGTCTTTTGCTTCTGTTGGCATTTTGGTTACATGAAGCATTTCCATCATCCATTCTCCAATGAGTACCAGTACGTATTAGTATTATACTACAAAACCAATCCATTTATCAATTAATTTATTATTTTTTGAATAATATATTTTTATTTCTTTCCGTCTGTGATTTCCTCATTTCTCGACGGATTTGTTTTTAAATCGGAAGTGGTTCGGTTGATTATTGATGTTTTGGGGCTACCCGGGGGATTTCGGCTGGGCAGTTTAGTTTTGTGTTTATTTTAGGGTTAATGGGTTGGATTCTAAACATATCCTTTGTATGGGGTTGTTTCTTTTTTGAAGAATTTTTTATTTGTGTTGCAAACTAGTTTTTACTGATGTTCCATTGATGTTTCGTGCAAACGAAAACTTTTTGGATGAAATGCCTGCATTCACCTGCATTCAACGGGATTAACGGGGATTGGTTCCATTCCGTTGGAACTTGAATTTAATTTTGAATAGTGGAAATAAACAAAAAATAATTTCTCCTTACGAATGATCCATTATCGGGATGAAAAGGAGAAAAACTATGATTGCCAAAAAAAATATCGGTCATTCTCGTCTTCTCCCTCGGCTTTTTGTTGACATTTTTTCTCGTGTTTTCCCTCCCCGTCCCCATCATGAATCCACCGCCGGCAAAAACAAATGCCACCTTGGATTACATTCGTTTGAATCCGCCCCGCCCGGAATCTTTCCGGACAGGGCAACCTGAAACGGCACACAAGTGCCCCGTCCGGCTGTCCCGGCTCATTTTTTGTTTCCTCAAGAAATCTCCTCACCCGTGATGAAATGTCATCACACAAAAAAAGAGGCCGGATCCGGCCTCTTTTTTAATGCATCATCCATGCGGATGCAACAAAATAGATTAAAAACAGTCCCGCTGTCATATAAATCAAGCGCGAAACCTGTTTCCATTTTCCGCTTGCGGCTTTGATCAACGGGTATGCGATGAATCCCAACGCCAACCCGTCCGCGATACTGCCCGTAAGCGGGATTCCGGCGATGATCAAAAAAGCGGGAAACCCTTCTGAAAAATCATGGAAGGGAATCTCTTCCACGCTTTTCATCATCAGCGCGCCAATCACCATCAATACAGGAGCAACTGCATTTTCCGGAATCATGCTGATGACTGGCAGCATCAAAACGGAAAGGGCAAACAACCCGGCTGCAACCAGAGCCGGAACGCCCGTTCTTCCCCCTTCCGCGATTCCGGCTGAGCTTTCAGCCGATGCCACCGTCGGGCTCGTTCCAAAGATACCGGATGTGAGCGTGGATACCGCCACCACCTGATAAGCCCGCGGAAATTTTTTTGCATCCGGCAGCATACCGCTTAATAAGCCCATGTTTTCAAAAACCACAATCATGGTCATCGAAAAAACGGAAAGCCAAAACGGGATCTGCCAAAAGCTGAACTCTGCCGCAGCAAACAGATGGACATAATCTTGCAGCTTCACATCAGTTGCCCGGGGACGAAAATCACCGGTCAGGATCATCGTCAGCAAGCTGGTGATGATCAGCCCGATCAACATGCCTCCTCTGGTTCCCCGGACAAACAAAAACAGCGTGACAACAAGTCCCAGAATCGTGGCGAGGGTTACCGGATGAGAAAAATCCCCCAGTTGAACCACGTTGATTTCACTCGGTCGGATGATCATCCCTTTTTGCAAACCGATAAAGGTCAGCAAGAAACCAATCCCTGCTGTGATTCCGTGCTTCAACGAATCCGGGACCCCGGTGACAAGCTTATCGCCCCAGGATGTCACACTGGCGACGAAAAAGCAAAACCCGGAGAGAATCACCACAGCCAACCCTTGCTTCCACGAAAGGCCAAAAGATTGCACAATGGTGTAACTGAAAAATGCATTGACTCCCATTCCGGGAACCAGGATAACCGGAGCTTTGGCAAACCATCCCATGATCAAACAACCGAAGACGGAAGCGCAAATGGTGGCCATCAATCCTGCTCCCAACGGAATTCCGGCATCTTTCAAAATCAGTGGATTAACAAGCAGAATATAGGCTGTCGTGAAAAAGGAAGTCACTCCTGCAATGATCTCAACTTTCAATGTTGATCGATCCATCTTGCCTTTCTATTCCTTTGAGATGTTCCCTCACCCACCCGCCACGCAACGAGTTGCGTGACACAAAAAGATCGATGTCGTTTATCATATAAAATGGAATTGTGGTCATTAAAAAAACGGGTGTTTTCCCACACCCGGATAGATATTATAGATGATCCTGACCTCATAAGTCAAATCACCTTCCATTCTTTATGGTAGAATAATGACATTGACTTTCCGGAAACAGGAGGTGGATTCGGCTTGAAACCTGTGTTTAAATCACGCAAACTGCCAGAAAACATCAATCGGATCATTTCTCAGTTTCCTGCAGAAGTGCAAGAATTTTTTCTCGAGATGATCAGCGCCGAACGTTCAAAACAAACCATTGCGAATTATGCCTATGATTTTGCACTCTTTTTTGATTATCTTAATTCCATCAACAAAACGATCGAGCAAGTGGATCCGATGATCATCAAACGTTTTTTCCGGCAGATAGAAAACGGCTATGAACGAACCGTACATATCTTAAGAAAGAAAAAAGACCCGAAAACCGGGAAAATCAAGGAGGAGTGGATCACCCGGACACACTTCCGGGAAAACTCCCAGAGCGGCAAACAAAGAAAGCGCGCTTCGTTGCGCTCTCTCTTTCGTTTTCTGGTCAAAACGCACGTGCTGAACCAAAATCCGATGGCAGAATACGAAGATGCTTCACTGAGAAGCCGTTCGCGCCAAAAAGTGCCCGTCTTTCTGACCAAAGAAGAGGCCCTGCGCCTTCTTCGCGCCGTCAAAACGTACCATCAAAAGAAAAACACCAAAAGCCCGGAATGGATGGAAAGACGCGATCTGGCCATTCTTCTCCTGTTTTTGAACACCGGAATGCGGGTGTCCGAGCTGATTCAATTAAACCTGAACAGTATCCAGTCCGACGGCGAAGTCATGCGGGTGATCATCCTGGGCAAAGGCGGAAAAGAACGGATGCTCAAATTGAATGAGACGGCCAAACAAGCGTTGAAAAATTATTTGACCGTCCGCCCTGAAAACAAAGCATCACGGGAACATCAGCAAGCCTTGTTTCTCAATAAAAACTATCAGCGCATCAGCCGGAAAGGCATCTCGGATATTATCAGCAAATACGTGCGCGAAGCCAACCTTCCACCGAAGGCAGCTTCCATTTCCCCGCATAAATTGCGCCATACCCTGGCCACTCTTCTTTTGTCCAACGGGGAAAACCTGCGGGTGGTGCAAGAAATCCTGGGGCATTCCAATATTCAAACCACCCAGATTTACACCCACGTCATCAATACGGAAAAGGATGAAGCACTCGACCGGCTGGATCAAATGTTATAAACTGTGTTTTAAGAACAAACATTCTGCAAATGTTTGTTCTTTTTCCATTGTTCATGTATACTAGTAGAAGATATGTCAATGTGGAGCGGGTGAATGTGATCAAAGGGGGATGAAAACGTGGACAAACTCTCACCCAGGCAAAAAGCCATTTTAGACTATATCCAAAAAGAAGTGGCCGAAAAAGGATACCCGCCTTCCGTTCGGGAAATCGGCGAAGCCGTGGGTCTTGCCTCCAGTTCCACCGTGCATGGACACCTGGCTCGTCTTGAAAAAAAGGGATATATCCGGCGTGACCCGACCAAACCCCGTGCCATCGAGCTTTTACATCGTCCTGAAATCTACACCAAAGGCGTGGAAACCGTCATGGTCCCGCTGGTCGGTAAAGTGACGGCGGGCGAGCCGATTACAGCCATTGAAAACATTGAAGATTATTATCCGCTTCCAAGACGGCTCGTCGGACAAGATGATCCCGTGTTTCTCTTATCCGTGCGCGGGGACAGCATGATCAATGCCGGAATTTTGGACGGGGATTATGTGGTCGTGCGTCAGCAACCGACCGCCGAAAACGGCGACATCGTCGTGGCCATGACCCCTGAAGGGGAAGCAACGGTCAAACGTTTTTTTAAGGAAAAAGATCATATTCGTTTGCAACCTGAAAATGACACCCTTTCGCCGATCTTATTGCCCAGTGTGAAAATTCTCGGCAAAGTGATCAGCTTGATTCGTGAAGTTTTGTAATTTATACGATGCCGGCAAGGATTTAGATTGTTGTCACCCAAACGATTCCGATGGATGGCAAAAAGGCTGTTGACCATGGTCAACAGCCTTTTTTTCATGCTTGGGATTGGGTAACGAACCGTTCGATCCGGTCCAAAGCCTTTTCCAATTGTTCCAAAGAGGTGGCGTAAGAGATACGGATATGATCCTTGGAACCGAAACCGGAACCCGGAACCACGGCAACCCGTTCGATTTCCAACAAATCCGCCGCCCACTCATCCGGGTTTTTGTAACGTCCGCCGGAGTTTTCGAGCGCCTGCCGGATATTGACAAACGCATAAAACGCACCCGCCGGCTTCAGACAAACAAAGCCCGGAATTTTATTCAAGCGTTCCACCACGTAATCGCGGCGTTCTTTAAAAGCTTTTTTCATTTCTTGAATGGGTTCCTGTGTCCCCGACAAAGCTTCCAAAGCGGCATATTGCGCAATGGAAGTGGGATTGGATGTGCTGTGGTCGGAAATTCCGTTCATGGCTTTGATGAGCGGTTCCGGCCCCGCAGCAAATCCGATCCGCCATCCGGTCATGGAATAAGATTTGGAAACCCCGTTGATGATGACCGTATGATCATAATAATCCGGGCCCAGACCGGCCATGCTGACATGTTTTTTGTCCGGATCATAGATCAGATGTTCATAAATTTCATCCGAAATGATGAGGATGTCCCGGTCAATGCAGACTTTTCCAATTGCACGCAACTCATCCTCCGTATAAACCATGCCGGTCGGGTTGGACGGGCTGTTTAGAATCAACGCTTTCGTCCGCGGAGTAATGGCTTCTTGCAATTGTTGAGGTGTGATCTTAAACCCCTGCTCTTCTGTTCCCTCGATCACCACCGGCTTTCCTTGGGCCAGTTTCACCTGTTCGATATAACTGACCCAGTAGGGGGCCGGGATAATGACTTCGTCCCCTTCATCCAGTAAAGCTTGGAACAGATTGTAAAGCGCGTGCTTCGCCCCGACGGTCACAATAATTTGGCCGGGTTTGTAAGTCAACCCGTTATCCTTTTTCAACTTGTTTGCAATGGCTTCTTTCAGCTCAGGGATCCCGCCTGTTGCCGTATATTTGGTAAACCCGTTGTCCATTGCAGCTTTGGCTGCTTCAATGATGTGTTCCGGTGTATTAAAATCCGGTTCACCGGCTCCCAGGCCAATCACATCATGCCCTTGTTGTTTCAAGGCTTTTGCTTTGGCAGTAATCGCAAGTGTCGGCGACGGCGCCAACTGTTGCACACGTTTTGAAAGTTTCAAGATCGGGCCCCTCCCCTGTTCTGCAGTCTGGCAATCTATCCTTTCACCATTATCCATCTTATCATGAACATCCCTTATTGAACCAGTGCTTGTGTTTCTCTTGCGATCATCAATTCTTCATTGGTCGGGATGACCAGGACATCCACTTTGGACCGCTGCGTACTGATCCGGCGCTCTTTTTTGCTGCGTTCGGCATTTAATGCCGGATCCAGTTCCACACCGAAGAAGGTAAGCCCTTCACATACTCTTTCCCGGATCAATGCTGCATTTTCGCCGACCCCGGCGGTAAAGAGAATGACATCCACGCCGTTCATGGCGGCAATATAAGCCCCGATGGTCTTTTTGATTTTATAGACATACATATCAATGGCCAGACGCGCATAATCATTCCCGTTTTCCATGGCTTCGGTCACTTCGCGCATATCTCCGGAAATTCCGGAAATCCCCAGCAATCCGCTGTGCTTGTTCATCATGGAATTGACTTCGGCAAGGGTCAGATCTTCTTTTGTAATGACAAAAGGAACGATTGCCGGATCGATATCCCCGCTGCGTGTTCCCATCATCAAACCTTCCAGTGGAGTCATCCCCATGCTTGTATCCACCGATTTTCCGTTTTGAACAGCGGTAATGCTGGCTCCGTTCCCGATATGACAAGAGACAATTTTCAGTTCATCCAGCGGACGTCCGAGGAATTTGGAAGCCTGTTCCGAAACATACTTGTGCGAAGTCCCGTGGAAACCATAACGGCGAATTTTATATTTCCGATACAAGACATAAGGAAGCGGGTACATGTAGGCATAATCGGGCATGGTTTGATGAAAAGCCGTGTCAAAAACGGCAACATGGACGGCATGCGGAAGTTGGGCCTGGGCCGCGTCAATGCCGAGCAGGTTCGGCGGATTGTGCAAAGGAGCCAAATCGATGGTTTCCCGGATGGCCCGGCGCACATTGCTGTCGATCACCACCGAACTGGAGAAGTTTTCTCCCCCGTGAACCACGCGGTGCCCGACGGCCGCCACTTCTTCAGCGCTTTTGATCACACCGTCTTCCGGATCCATCAACAAATCTAGCACTTTTTTCATACCAACCCGGTGATCCAGAATCTCGCTGGCAATCACCAGTTCTTCTTTTTCCGGCACCTGATGTTTGATAATCGAACTTTCCGTCCCGATCTTTTCAACCAATCCGGTGGCCAAGACGGACTCGTCCTGCATGTCAAACAGCTGATATTTGATGGACGAACTGCCACAGTTGATGACTAAAATCTTCATTGCTGCTCCTCCTTGTCGATACGTTCACCGTCTTCATCATACCGGAAAAATCCTTCCCCGGTTTTCACTCCCAAATGCCCGGCACGGACCATTTTTTTCAACAGTGGTGCGGGACGATATTTAATATCGCCAAATTCACGGTAAAGGCGTTCCAAAGCCGCCAAAATCGAATCCAAACCGAAGTGGTCCGCCATTTCCAACGGACCCTTGTCGAAGTGATATCCGCTTTTCATGGCCCGGTCAATGTCTTTCTCGCTGGCGACTCCTTCCATCAAGGTGTAAATCGCCTCATTGATCAAAAGAACAATCAGACGGGTCGTGACAAAACCGGGAGATTCGTATACTTCAACCCCTTTGATTTCCAGTTTCGGCAGCAACTCCATCACGGTTTCCACGGTTTGTTGCGAGGTTTTCAAGCCGCGCACCATCTCTACAAGCGGTGTCCGGGGAACCGGATGCACAAAATGAAGACCAATCACATTCTGAGGGCGATTGGTCGCAGCCGCAATCTCCGTCAAGCTGAGGGTCGATGTGTTACTGGCTAAAACGACTTCAGGACGGCACAGTTTATCACATTGTTCAAAAACTTGAATTTTTGTCTTCATGTCTTCGTAAACCGATTCAATCACAAAATCCGCTTCTTTTAACACATTCATGTCACTGGTGACATGCAGTCGGGAAAGGGTCATTTTCTTTTCAGCAAGCGTAATGCCCCATTTCGACAATTTCTTGTCCAGGCTCATCTCGATATAGTCATACGCTTCTTTGGCCAATTCATCGTTTTGTTCAATAATGGTGGTGTCAAAACCTTTGGACGCAATCAATTCGGCAATGCCGCGTCCCATGGTTCCGCCACCGATGACTGCGATGTTTTGTATGCTTGCCACAATAAGTACTCCTTTCATCTTTTACCTAACTTGATCTATTTTAACAGTTCTTGCAGCATATTTCTTTAACATTTTCCGAAAATCGTCACCAGATAACACTTCACCAGATAACACTTCTTCTAATAAAATGCGCAATGCATCCTGAAACATGAAAGAAAATTGCACAATGTCGTTCAAAGTTTCCTGATACAGTTGATCCAATATTTTCTTGGCTTCCGTGTACATTGCCTGCTTGTCCGTCCACTCGGGGTGAATGATCCCGAGATCCGACAGACCGGCTTCAATCAATTGCCGGGCATAACGGTAAGCTTGCTCATAATCATTCTTGGCCCCGGTGCTCTTTTGGCCGTAAACATGTTCCTCCGCAGCCGCTCCGGCCAGACAGACACGAATGCTTTCTTCCAGATCCTCCCGGGTATACAAAAGCCGGTCCTGTCCCGGTTTTTGACGCACATAACCCAGGGCTTGCCCGCGGGGAGTCAAGGTGATCTCCGAAACAGATCCGGGTCTTACCCGTTCCGAAACAATCGCGTGACCCATTTCATGAACCGCCACCCGTTCTTTTTCCTCTTCGCCGGCTTCCCGGTCGGTCTGCTCCCCCATCAGCACTTTGTCAATGGCGGAGGCAAAATGTGCTTGTCCGATTTCGGTTTGCTTGTCGCGCAAAGCGTAAATCGCTGCTTCATTTGTCAGGCTTTCCAATTGTGCACCGGAAAACCCGAAAGTTTCGGATGCGATTTTTTCCAATGACACATCCGGGTGCAACGTTTTGTTTCTGGTGTGCAATTGAAGAATTTTTAACCTTGCGTTTTTATCCGGCAAATCGACTTGGATATGACGGTCAAACCGTCCCGGACGAAGGAGTGCCGGATCCAGGATATCTTTCCGGTTGGTGGCTGCCACAATCAAGAGCTGCACATCCTGATCGGACCGGATCCCGTCCATTTCGGTCAACAATTGATTGAGCGTTTGGTCGTATTCGCGCTGTTGGCCGCCATCCCGTTTCCCGCCGATGACATCAATTTCATCAATAAAGATAATGGCGGATGACTTTTTATTTTTCTTTGCTTTTAAACGGGCGTTTTCAAACAACGAGCGAACGCGTTTCGCCCCGACTCCGACATACATTTCCACAAATTCACTGCCGGAAGCGCTGACGAAAACCGAATCCGTGTAGTGGGCGGCCGCTTTGGCCATCAGCGTTTTCCCCGTTCCGGGAGGACCGGTGAGCAAAATCCCCTTGATCGGACGAATTCCAAATTGAGCGATTTTTTTGCGGTCGATCAAAAATTGGAGGGCTTCCTTCAGCTCATTTTTGGCCCGGTTTTGTCCGCCGATCTCGTCAAAATCAATGGTGGGAATCACAGATGTTGTTTTTTTCTTTTCAAAAACCTTCCCTGTCCTTTGCGCCATGCGGGTGCGCTGAAAATAAACCGTTCCGCCGATCACCGCCAAAACCAAAACCGGCAGCGGATCCACCCCGAGATAAAGAAGAAAAATAACGAGAGCTGCTCCCGCTCCCGCCAAAACCGGCTTAATCAACATTGTCGCCTCCTTTCTGCGCAGATTTGACATGCATCACACGGGTTAAATAATGATCTCCGTCATAAAGCAAAATATAAACCGCATCTTCATTCATTTTGACGCCGTATCCCAAATCGTACTTGTCCGCCCATTTCCCGATGGTTTCAGGAATTTCCGTATATTTTTGCGTTTCCAAGCCTTCCCGGATCCCAAAGATCATTTGATCCCAAGCAACCAGCAACTTCTCATTGGGACGGTCTTTCCATTTCACATGAAGAGAACGATGCTTGTTTTTTTCCTGAATCCGTCGGATTAAATCCGGAGCCTTTCTTGTGAAGACCTTTTGGTCGGGACGGTTCATTTCCAGTTCAATTTCTATGTCAGATGGATAAACATCGATGTTTCTCAGCATCATCCCGGTTTGTTTTTCAATCATGGAAACAACCGGTCTTTTCACCAGCAGCTCTTGGTATCCCCAAAAACCGCCAAACAATAAAACAAGCGTGACCAAGCAACTGATGAAAATGATTTTTTTATTTTTCACACGCCACGCTCCTTTCTAAAACGACATACACAAATACATAAAAAGTATAACATTTTTTATATATGATCGTATTGACAATCCATTCCAATAAAAAAAGACAGCATTCCGGTGATGCTGTCTTTACCCCTCAATCTCATAAGTCAAGGTTTGTTTGACTTGCTTTTTGTCATGCACATGCAAAATCATTCGTTTCAGATCCATTTGCGGTCCGGTGTAAATCAACTCATAATAAATTTCCATCTCTTCATAAACCGGAAACAACACTTGTTCGGCCCCGTCATTGACGCGCTGTTTGAAATTACGGGTTAACTTCGCCGAATCGACGGATACTTTCATCCTTTTTGCGTCCGGATTCTTTTCAATCTCTCCATAAACCTGTCCGATAAACCGCAAATGGTCTTTCAACGAAACCAAACCGGCTTGTTCCGGTGTCATTTCTTCCTTTTTTCCTGAATGATATGCCCAAACCTTTTCTTTTTTTCTTTCCATGACTTTGTGTTCCTGCGTATCCAAAATCACCCAATTTTCCCCATTTTGCATTCCTTTGTATTCTTCTTTTTGTTTGGAATTTTGTATTTGCAAGCAAAACGCGTAATGCTTTTTTTGCTCCGCACGGTGGATCAGGTGCTGAAGTTCTTGCTGAAGCCGGCTTTGCTCCGCACGCTTGATTTCCGCTGGAGAAGGCTTGTTCGCTTCTGTCCCGCAACCGGAACAGAACCACAACAGGGAAAACAACAAAATGCAACAGAACGGTTTCATGCGACACCTCCTTTCAACATACTTACGTCATTTCCTTGTTTTTTATCCCGAAAAGAAAAAATGGTTCAAGAACCGTCGGGTTCTCAAACCATTTCATGCCAAAAGCCGTCCGCCGCGAATTTTGCAGACGGGCAAAATGTGCTAATCATAAACGGTTTATCTCCGGTGATACTAACACCAACAAGGGAGGTGAAGGAAATGACAACCCCTTCCCTTTATCCCGATTGGGTTTACAAAGAGTTACAAAACCGGTTGACCGAAGAGGAATGGAAACAGCTGTCCACCTTTTTACCCGCGGAGACATGGGCTTCCCCTGCTGCTCAAAAACGGGAATGGCAAGAAAGAAATACAGACATTCCCTTGCGCTTCCATTTGGATATTGATATGGAAATTTGATTTGTTCTTAGTATGACTTAGAAACTCCTGCCTATTCCCCTTCGCCAAATCTCTTTTCGCTGCCAATGATGCCAATTATTGGCGGCTTTTTCTTATAAGATCTCCTGAATGGCCCGATTGGCTTCAAATTTGATTTTTTCTTCATCCAAGGTCAGCAATTCCCGGTTCCGCATGACCGGTTTTCCGTCAATGTAGACATCCAAAACATCATTCCGGTTCGCCGAATACACAATATGCGATACCACATCATGCAAAGGCTGCATATGGGGCCCTGACAAATCCAACACCACAAAATCCGCTTTCTTTCCAACTTCCAAGGATCCGGTTTCTTTTTCCAAAAAGGCGCATTCCGCCCCATACAAGGTAGCCATTTTCAACGCCGTCATCGCAGGAACCAGCACCGAATTTTCATGAGCGCCTTTATGGATCATTGCCGCGATATGCATCTCTTCAAACAAATCCAAATTGTTGTTACTGGCCGCCCCGTCCGTGGCCAATCCGGGACGGATGCCTTTTTCAAGCATTTTCGGAATGGGAGCAATACCGCTTCCCAACTTCAAATTGCTTTCCGGGTTGTGAGCGACTTTGACATCATAAGAAGCCAGAATATCAATCTCCTCATCCGTCACATGCACGGCATGCGCCACCAACGCCGGCTGATCAAAAAAGCCCAAACGGCGCAAATGTTCCACCGGCCGGACACCGTAATCCCTCACATTTTGTTCCACTTCTTTCGCGGTTTCCGACATATGGGTATGCAGCGGCAACGAAAGTTCAGCCGCTTTTTCCACAAATTGGCGGATGTAATCCGGTGAACAGGTGTAAGGGGCATGCGGCGCCAGCATGGTGGTGATTCTCCCGTCTGCTTGTCCGTTCCAATCCTTGGCGAATTGCACGGCTTCATTCAGTTTCTGTTTTTGTTCTTCTTCACTGCAAAGTCCGATGGAACCGCGGCACAGCCGGGCGCGCATCCCGGATTCCATCGTGATTTTGGCCACTTCATCCATATGGTCATACATATCCACAAAACATGTGGTCCCGGATTTTATCATTTCCGCGACCGCCAAGGCCGTTCCGGCCGAAACTTGTTTTGCTGTAAACCTGGCTTCCAGCGGCCACATTTTTTCTTCCAGCCACGTTTGTAACGGAAGATCATCGGCATACCCTCTGAGCAACGTCATGGCCGCATGTCCGTGTGTATTGACAAGCCCGGGCATGATCGCGCGTCCCCGGCAATCGATGACTTCATCATAGGAAGCCAGTTCGTCTTCTCCCGGAACCGGACCTATATATGTAATATCGGTGCCATCCACACCCATGGCTCCTTGTTCAATCACTTCTTGTCCTTCCACCAGGGTGATGATCGTGCCGTTAATGAATATCCGTTTCAATCATTTTCCTCCTCACCATTCAAGTAAAAATGCACATCAATATTAAGATAACACGACCGATTTCCTTTTTACAGTTTGCGTTTTTCAATAAACTGAAGAATCGCATCCAATCGTTGTCTTTCACCGGATAAAACCGGTTCAAACAAATCCCCTTTTTCTTTCAAACGGTCAAAAATGTTGAGCAGCGTCCATTCCTTGGGCGAACGAAGTGTTTGGAGTTCCTCCCACTCCAGCGGCGTCGAAACCGTTGCTTCCGGCACGGCCCGCGGCGAATAGGGCGCAATTAACGTTTTGTTGTGCCAATGCTGCAGATAATCAATATAAACCTTGTCTCCCCGCTTTTTGACCAGGCGTTCCACCGTGACCAACCGGGGATGAAGTTCGGTCAAATAATGTGCGATCAATTCCCCGATTTTCCTTGTTTCTTCATAAGAGTAAACCGGTTCGATCGGGACATAAATTTGAAGTCCCGTTGCGCCGGAGGTTTTCACCAATCCGGATAACCCCATTTTCTCCAGTACTTCCTTGATCAACCACGCCACTTCCGCCACTTTTTCAAATCCGGGAGCACTGGGATCCAGGTCAAACACCAACTCGGTGGGAACCGGGCGATCCACCCGGTGAAAAGAAACATGGTATTCCAGACAAGCCAGGTTTGCGAGCCAAATCAATGTCGGGACATTATTGAGCAAAATATATTCAATATCCCCTGCCTTGCTGGTCTCTACCCAATCCGGGCGGTAAAAAGGCGCGTTTTTCTGATAAAACGAATCATGATTCACCCCGTCCGGAAAACGGATCGTTGTCAGCAAACGATCCTTGCAATAAGGCAGGAGATAGGATGCCAGACGGGCGCAATACAAAATAAAATCCCACTTTTTGATCCCTGCTTCAGGAAACCAGATTTTATCCGGATTGGTGATCTTTAATTCCCGTCCGTCAACTTGGACGTATCGCTCTTTTTCAGCCATGTGACCTCCCCGTTCAAATGCCTATTTTTCATTGGACAATGACCCGGGACGTGATAAACGCATAGTTTATAACAAACCCTGAAACCCGAGCAAACAGGAGGAATGAAACGTGTTGGAATCTGCCAATCAGCCGCTTCATGATGATTCTGCAGAATTTGTGGCATCCGGGTTGGAGCAGGAACCCATCCATGCATCTCAATTTTTCCCGGGGCCGTTTTTCGGAGCTCCC
Organism: Thermoactinomyces sp. CICC 23799; assembly: GCF_016055145.1. NCBI lineage: Bacteria > Bacillati > Bacillota > Bacilli > Caryophanales > Thermoactinomycetaceae > Thermoactinomyces > Thermoactinomyces sp. CICC 23799. The sequence goes on along the minus strand of NZ_JAECVV010000005.1, from coordinate 100,207 downwards.
TTCATTTACCCGCGTCCCTTTTTTTATTTTGGATTTTTTCCTTTCTTCCGCCCTTTTGGACGGTTCGGCCCGTTTTAACTTCATCACCCGTTAAGGAGGAGATTTCGTATGTATCATCATGATAAGGAATGGATGGATACCGAAGAAAATGAAATTGAAACCAAACAACGGGGTTTTTACCCGCCTTTTTCACCCTTCTGGCCACCTTATTATCCCCCGTTCTATCCGGTCTATCCGCCGATTTTGTTTCCACCGTTTTCCCCGGTTTTCCGGCCTCCTTACTTTCCCCGGGACCGGCGCCGGGACAGAAGACGCGGCTATTGACGAAAGGACACTTCCCTTTTATTGGGAGGTGTCCTTTTTTAAAACCCGCAAAAAATAGGAAAAAAGGAGGCTTTCGCATGGATTTGAAGCCAATCATCCCGTTTGAACCGGTAACAACGGATGACTTCCCGCAAGGAAAACAATGGATCGCGCAAGTGAAATGGGACGGCGTCCGCATCCTGGCATACCGGAACAGAAACGAAATCAAACTTTTTAACCGCAAAAAAAATGAACGGACGTTTCATTATCCCGAGCTTCAGCATTTGGATCAATCCTTAAGAGCCAAATCGGCAATATTGGACGGGGAAGTCATCGCATTAAAAGACGGGAAACCTTCTTTTTATGAAGTGATGAAAAGAGACGGCCTTCGTAATATCGACCGGGTTTTGACCGTGCAAAAACAAGTTCCGGTTACATATATGGTTTTCGACCTGTTATACTTGGACGGCCAATGGATCATCCACCGGCCACTTTCGGAAAGAACCGCGTTGCTTCATGAAATCTGCGAATCTTCCGGTCCTGTTCAGCTCGTCCCCTCTTATGAAGATGGAAAAGCGCTGTTTGAAGCCGTGAAAGAACACGGCTTGGAAGGAATCGTTTTCAAAGACCAAAACAGCACCTATGCCATCGGCGGGAAAGATCACCGCTGGCAGAAGAAAAAAAATATGCAAGATTTGATTGCGGTGGTGGGGGGCGTCGTTGTACGCGATTCCGTGGCCCGTTCCCTTCTGCTCGGATTATATGATGAAAAGGACCGGCTTTGGTATATCGGACACGCAGGAACCGGCAAATTGACTCACGAAGATTGGAAAACGCTGACCCGCATGATTCAACCTGTTGTGCAGGAGAACATGCCTTTTGTCAATCCGCCTTCCCGGATGAAAAACACACTTTGGCTGAAGCCGGCCATCACGGTGAAAGTTGAATACTTGGAATGGAGCCACGGACACACATTGAGACAGCCGAGCATTCAGGCTTTCGTGACCCATCCTCCCCGCCAATGCCGCTTCGACCAATAAAAAACCCCGGCGCAAGCAGAAAACCCGCTAACGCCGGGTCCGCATGCCGGGCAGCTCATCCACGGTCGTCCAGGGACAAAGCCTCTTCATCGGCAATGATGGTGACATTCGGATGTTGTTTCAAAATGGAAGCCGGCAATTCCGGGGACGGCTCGTCCATGGTAAACAGCCGGTGCAAGACCGGGGCTTTCATCTTCCCGTTGGCAAGCAAGACAATCTTTTTGCTTTTCATAATGGTCGAAAGCCCCATTGTGATCGCATGGGTGGGAACCTGATCCTTCGCATCAAAAAAAGGACGGTTGGCTTCCCGGGTCGATTCCGTCAACTTCACCACGTGGGTCTTGGAGGAAAAAGGGGTTCCGGGTTCATTAAATCCGATATGCCCATTTCTGCCGATCCCCAAAATTTGCAAATCGATGCCTCCGTGTTCTTCGATCTCCCGCTCATAACGCACACATTCCTCTTCCGGATTTTTTGCCAAGCCATCCGGAATATGGGTTTGGCCGACAGGAATATCGATATGGCGAAAGAGATGTTCCATCATGTAGAAGAAATAACTGGTTGCATCCTCAGGTCCCAACCCGACATACTCATCCAAATTGAAGGTGGTGACATGCCGGTAGGAAGTACCGTTTTGCCGGTGGTCCGAAACCAGTTTTTCATAAACACCGGTGGGGGTCGCGCCGGTCGCAAGTCCCAGCACGGGAGACTCCGTTTCCTTTACAACCCGGATGATTCGTTCAGCCGCCAGATCACACATTTCTTCATAGTTTTGTACACGGACCAGTTCCATCATTCATTCCTCCTGTGTCTGTTGATACGCAAACTCGCCGCGGCAGATCGTGAGGTAAATTTCCAAGTCGGGATTTAACACCACCAGGTCCGCATCTTTGCCGACCCGGATACTCCCTTTGCGATCATCCATCTTTAATTCTTTGGCCGCGTTGGAAGCGGTCATTTGGATCACTTCTTCCATGGTGCACCCGGTATATTCGATCATATTTTTTGCAGCATCCTTCATTTTTAAAATGCTTCCGGCCAACGTACCGTCTTCCAAGCGGGCATCCCGGTCCGAGACAAAGACCTTTTGTCCTCCCAGATCATAATTGCCCCTCTTCATGCATTTGGCACGCATGGCATCAGTGATCAGCAAAATCCGGTCACTCGTGATTTGCTGGTAAGCCAGCCGCACGCTGCGCGGATCGATATGGATCCCGTCCACAATCATTTCCACATTCAATTCTTTACGTAACATGGCCGCGCCGGCGACACCGGGCTCCCGGTGATGAAATCCGCGCATGCCGTTAAAAAGATGGGTGACGTGGGAGATACCGGCTTCGATTCCTTCCATCACTTGATCATAGGTGGCATCGGAATGGCCGATGGAAGCAATGACCCCCGTCTCCTTCAAATAGGCAGCCAGTTCATACCCGCCCGGTTCTTCCGGGGCCAATGTGACCAATTTAATGGTTCCGCGGGCAGCCTCCTGCCATTTTTTAAACTGCTTTACATCGGGTTCCAAGATAAATTCCAACGGTTGCGCGCCTTTTCGCTTGGCATTGACAAACGGCCCTTCCAGATGAACCCCCACGCATTCTGCTTTGCCCGGGGTTTGATGATGCTTTATATATTCCGCGGCATTTTTCAGCGCCTTTTCAATGTTCTCCGGTGACTGAGTAATCGTTGTCGCCAAAAATGCGGTTGTCCCTTCCCGGGCCAAAGCAACCGCCATTTGATCCAATGCTTCCGGCGTGGCATCCATCACATCAGCCCCGGCGGCACCGTGAATATGGACATCAATCATTCCCGGAACCACGGTTCTTCCTTGGACATCCAGCACGGACCCGCCGGAAGGAGGAACATCATCGTCCATGGTGCCGATCGCCGATATTTTATCCTTTGTCACAGAGATAAAACCGTTTGGTATCAAACCGTTTTCAGCATAAATCTTTGCATTGATCAAGGTCCACGTAACTTCGTTCATATGAATAACTCCTTTGTTCTGCTTGTCATTCTAAAGTTTAACGCTGTGCATCCCATCCGTCCATCGGATGGCAATGTCCGTTCATATCAGATACCCGGCCCGAATAAAGCACGCCGCTTTTTCATTGCCAGTTTGCATTATCTTTGCTAAAATATCTTCCAATCAATAAACCCTTTTATCTTTTCATATTTCCAGTCGACTTGTAAAGAAGATGGCGGTCTCTCATGCCATCTTTTCTTTTATCTTCACCTTGTCAATGTCAACGAAAAAGGAGTCCACAGCATGAATCAGCCATCATCGGTGAAAAAAGCCATTTTAATTGCAGGGATTGTTTTTGTTGCATTTAATTTACGCCCTTCGATCACTTCCGTCGGGCCCGTGATTCATTCGATTCGCGCCGATCTGAACATCTCCAATGGAACGGCCGGATTTCTCACCACTTTGCCGTTGATTGCTTTTGCCCTGCTGTCTCTTGTGGCCCCGCTTTTATCCCGCAAGTGGGGAAATGAGCGAACCATCTTCATCGGGCTTTTCACACTGGTATGCGGCATTCTTATCCGTTCGGCCGGAACGGTGTTCACCGTCTTTTTCGGCACGGTTTGGATCGGAGTCGGAATTGCCATCGGAAACGTGCTGCTTCCCGGGATCGTAAAAGAAAAATTTCCGGATCAAGCCGGCTGGATGACCAGCATTTACACCACTTCAATGAACACCTTTGCCGCCATCGGATCAGCTGTGAGCATTCCGCTGGCGGATGCGTTGAACGGGGGATGGAAATCCTCTCTTTCTTTTTGGGCATGGATGGCCGTTGCTGCTTTGTGTATCTGGATTCCCCAAGTCCGAAGCAGAGATCAAATCCGGCCGGCCAAAGCGGAACCGGTCCGGACAGGCGGCACCTTGATGTGGCGTTCGTCGCTTGCCTGGTATGTGACCATTTTCATGGGACTGCAATCCTTTCTGTTTTACTGCACGATCACCTGGCTTCCCGCCATCATGCAAAGCCGGGGATTCAGTGAAGAAACCGCAGGTTGGATGGTATCGGTCATGCAACTCATCAGCCTTCCGGCCACTTTTGCCACCCCGGTTCTGGCCAACCGGCTTTCCCAGCAAAAAGGAATCGCCTTCGCCATCGGACTGATTCACCTTTCGGGAATCATCGGTTTGTTCACCAGCGAACCGGTTCTTCTGTATATCAGTATTGCCCTGATCGGGATGGCCCAAGGTGCCAGCGTCAGCCTGGCCCTCACGCTGATCACACTGAGGACGGCTGATGCCAAAGAAGCCGCCAATCTTTCCGGCATGTCGCAATCCGTCGGGTATCTCCTTGCCGCCTTTGGTCCGATCCTGCTGGGTTATCTCTTTGATGCAACCCGCTCATGGGTTCCGTCCCTTGTGCTCCTGCTGGCAACAACGGTCTGTTTGATTCTTTCCGGACTGGGGGCCGGCCGCCGGGGTCATGTCGCATGATACGAAAAAAGAAGGTTCGCATCCTGCAGGATGTGAACCTTCTTTTTTTCATGAATCAAACCTGATCCGTCGCTCTCCGTTTTAAGAAATAATAAACCGGCAGTCCGATGACCATAATGAAGATTGCACCCAATCCGCCGACCGGATCATGCCGGAGCATGCTGACAATGATGTAAATCGAACCGACAATGGCAACCAGAGGCACCAACGGGTAAAGCGGAACACTGTAAGGCCGCTCTTTCCCGCTGTTTCTTCTGCGCAAAGTAAACACGGCAAAAAAGGCAAAAATATAAAAGAGATAAATGGAAAATACCGAGATATCCGACAAACGGTTCGGATCGCTGATCAGCATGAAAACCGTGGCGATCGCCGCTTGTGAAATAATGGAAACATAAGGCGTGTGAAATTTCGGATGCACCTTGCCCAACCCTTTGGAAAACGGCAATTGGCCGTTTTTGGCCATCGCATACGGGATCCGCGGAAAAGCCATCATTTTTCCGTTCAGGCAACCAAAAATCGAAATAATGATTCCAATGGTGATCAAAATCCCGCCAAAATCGCCAAACAACGTTGTTGCCGCCGTACTTGCCGCGTTTTCACCCAACTTCACAATATCTTCTGCAGGCAACACATACAAAAGGGCCATATTGACAAGCAAATAAACCACGGTGACCCCCGCCAAACCGATAAAAATCACCTTCGGCAACAATCTGGTCGGATTTTTCATTTCCCCGGCGACGGATCCGACCAAAATCCATCCGTCATACGCAAACAAAGTGGCCAGCACAGCCGCGCCAAAGCTGAATTCTTCCGGCTCAAAAGCCCCCGGGGTGAAGATCGACTGTTCTCCCTTCCATAAACCGAAGATGATAATGAGCACAATCGGAATCAGCTTGGCCGCTGTGGAGATGTTTTGCACCCATCCCCCATACTTCGTTCCGGTGATGTTCACCAACATCAGAAATACCACAAACCCGATGCCGATCCCTTTCAACCATGACTCGTCCAGGCCAAACAGATGAACAATCAATGAACCCAGATACAAACCCAATGCGGCAATGACCGCCGGACCGTACACCACGGTCTGCACCCATCCGCATAAATATCCCCAAAACTTTCCATACGTTTCTTCCAAATAAATATATAACCCGCCCGTTTTAGGAATTTGCGCTCCCACTTCAGCAACGGTCAGTCCGCTGGCCAGTGTGATCAATCCCCCCAAAAGCCAGGCGAGCAAAGCCATCTTTGCATCTCCTGAAGAGGCCAACACTTCGCCTGGTTTCATAAAAACCCCGGAACCGATGACAGTTCCGATTACAATGGATAATGCCGTGATAAATCCGATGTCCCTTTTCAGATGATTGCTGTTGTGTTCTGCGTTCATGGTGTCCTCCTTATAAAGACAAATGTCTTTTAGAGGATTATACATTATCAGGATGGGAATATGTATAAAAATAATAAAGTAACTCAATTTAGAATATATCCATAAAAAAGAAACCGTCTCTTATAAAAGAGACGACATTTCGTTCCGACATTTAATCTTCTTGAACACCTGCAGGTTCACCGGCTGGATCGCCAGTGGTTTCCATTTTTTGCTTCCGGATTTCCTCCCGGATCCGCGGCTGGGGATCTTTCCACCCCGGCGGCTTGATCACTTTTCCGTCCGTTTCCCGGTAACGGGGTTTTCCATCCGGCCACAACTTGCTCATATTGGCTTCATGGACGATTTGAAAAACTGCTTCCGGCTTCACTCCCATTTCCACCAGTGTGCCCAACGCCAGATAAATGGTATCGATCATGGCATCCGCTTGATCTTCTATGGTCGAAGCTTTGGCAAACTCGTTCAATTCTTCCTCCATCCATTTTTTACGCTTGGCGACCCGTTCTTCAGACAGTTTTCCAGGTTGGTTGCCGACCGGAACCGAGTAAGCTTGATGGAATGCTTTGACTTTTCTCCAGGCCTCATTCATGGTCAGAATCCTTTCTTTTTTATTAAAGGTCACTGAAATCCAGGTTTCCGGCTTTTGCATAGTTGGTCACTTTCTGCTCAAAAAAGTCGGTTTTGGTGGCATTGAGATTGGAGAAGCTTTCCACCCATTTCATGGGATGGGACGTGATTTCCGGATACAAAATTTCCAGACCCAGCCGTCCCAACCGCTCATTGGCCAAGAATTTGATGTACCGGTCAATGAGGTCATCGTTCAACCCTTGAATGTGGTTGTTGGTGATATATTGTCCCCAGCGGATTTCATGTTGTACGGCAGTCCGGGTCATTTCCCGCAATTCTTTAATCAATTCCGGCGTAAACAGATCCGGGTTTTCTTTGCGCAACTCTTTGATCATGTTTTGGAACAACACCACATGGGTCAGTTCATCACGCTGAATGTATTTGATAATCGTTGCCGTGGCGGTCATTTTCCCGTTTCGCGCCAAGGCATAGAAGAAGGAGAATCCGCTGTAGAAGTAGAGAGATTCCAGCAAAAAGTTCGCCATGCACGTCCGGACAAAGTTTTTGTCATTCCGGTTATCCACAAACTGCTGATATAAATCGGCAATAAACCGGTTTCGCTCCAAAAGCCGTGGATCATTGCGCCATTCATCATAAATGTTTTCCCGTGTTTCCGGCGAACAAACACTGTCCAAAATATAGCTGTATGACTGGGCGTGAATCTCTTCCTGAAACGCCTGGATATTTAACAATGAGCAAACTTCCGGCGCCGTCACATACTCATTGATGTTCGGCAGGTTCTCCCCTTGAATCGAGTCCAAAAAGTTGAGAAAGGAAATGGTTTTGTCAAAAGCACGCCGTTCTTCCGGACTCAATTCCGCGAACATTTTGGCGTCTCCCGCCAACGGAATTTCCTCGGGAATCCAAAAGTTGTTCAGCATGGTCCGGTACAATTTGTGTGCCCAATCGTATTTAATCCGGTTCCACTCTCTCAGGTTGGTGGTGTTTCCGTTAATCATGCGTTGGGTTCCCCGTTGCCCGTGTTCATTAAATATTTTTTTTCGTTGCAATTTTTCCATTTTCTTCATTTCCCCTTCTCTTCAGGATGAACAACTGACGCATTCTTCCACTTCAATGGATTGGTTCCGGACATAGTAGATGGTTTTCAGCCCATGCTTCCAGGCATCCATATACAGCGACAAAAATTCTTTTGCCGATGTGTCGGGGGTGATATACAGATTAAATGACTGGGATTGGTCAATATGCCGCTGTCTTTTCCCCGCAGCCCGGATGCTCCAATGCTGGTCAATCCGATGGGCTTCTTTATAGTACCAAGCCGTTTGAGGCGACAAATTGGGAGCCGTAAGCGGAATGACCGCCCCCCGTTTTTCCTCCACAAAATATTTGGCATAAACCGGATCAATGCCCGCCGTCGATCCGGCAATCAAGGAGGTCGATCCGGTCGGTGCCACGGCGAACAACCACGCATTTCTCAACCCGTGTTTTTGCACGTCCTTGCGCAATTGTTGCCAGCGTGGACTGGTGTAACCGCGCCGCCGGAAATACTCTCCGGTTTGCCATTCGCTTCCTTCAAAGCAAGGATAGCTTCCCTTTTCTTTGGCGATTTCCATGGACGCTTTGATCGCTTGATAAGCAATCTCTTCAAAGAGACGATCCGCTTCTTCCAGATGTTCTTCCGACTCCCATACAATTTGATGCTGAGCCAGATATTGATGGTATCCGCTCGTCCCCAAGCCGACGGCCCGGTATTTTTTATTGGTCCGTTCCGCTTGTTTGACCGGATAGATATTCAAATCCACCACATTATCCAACATGCGCATTTGAACCGGGATGATCCGCTTGATGTCTTCAAGGGATTGAATCCGTCCCAGATTCAGCGATGACAAGTTGCATACGACAAAATCGCCCGGCTTGGTTTTGGTGACGATCACACCGTCTTCCAACTCCTCGCTGATCAATTCCGTCGGGGACATGTTTTGGCAGATTTCGGTACACAGATTGGAAGAATAGATCATCCCTTGATGTTTATTGGGATTGGCCCGGTTGACCGCATCCCGGAAAAACACGAAAGGCGTTCCTGTTTCAAAAGCGCTGACCATGATCCGTTTCATGATCTCAATGGCCGGAACCTTTTGCTTTTTCAAGTCCGGACGGGCTTCACATTCCAGGTAACGTTTTTCAAACTCGCTTCCCCAGTAATCTTCGATGGAATATCCCATCACTTCCCGGATCTCGTGGGGATCAAACAAATGCCAGTCGCAACGTTCCTCCACCCGTTTCATAAACAAATCCGGAATGCAAACGCCCGGGAAAATATCATGGGCTTTCAACCGGTCATCGCCGTTATTGGTTTTGAGATTGAGAAAATCAAAAATATCGGCATGCCAGACATCCAAATAAATAGCAAATGCCCCACGGCGGACTCCCAACTGGTCAACGGCCACCGCCGTGTTATTGTAATTCCGGATCCAGGGAATCACCCCGCCGGAAGCGCCATGATGCCCGCGGATCTTGGAACCTTTGGCCCGGACTTTCCCCAGATAGATGCCGACCCCGCCTCCGTGTTTGGAAACTTGGGCCGTCGCCGAATTGGTGTGGTAGATCGACCACAACGAGTCCCCCACCGTATCGATAAAACAAGAAGACAACTGATGGAGGGGTTTTCCCGCATTGCTCAACGTCGGGGTGGCAACCGTGATTTCCAATTTGGACAAAACATCATAAAACCGTTTCGCCCACCCCACACGGTCTTCTTCTTTTTGCGCCAGATGCATGGCAATGATCATAAAACGCTCTTGCGGCAATTCCATGATCCGTCCGTCATAATCCTTCACAAGATAACGGTCTAACAACACTTTTAATCCAATGTAATTAAACAACAAATCCCGCTCTGGTTTCATGTACGATTCCAATTCATCGATTTCATTCTTTTCGTATGATTCCAACAAATAAGCACCGTATAATTTTTTCTCCGTCAAGGTATGTATCAGTGGATAAAATCCGCCATACTTCCTGGCAGACGGGTAACCGCGGTTCTGGGCCGCTTCCATGTACAACTCATGGGCCAACAAATGCGCGGCGACAAATTGCCAATCCGGCTCTTCCGCCGTTGTTTTTTCCACCGTGGTTCGAATAATGGTTTGCAACACTTCTTTGTCCGTCATATTTTCGTGCAATTGCGTTTCCGCTTCCCTCAGCCATTCTTCCCGATTCAAATGCGGAAAGCGCCGGCACGCTTCATCCATCAAATTTAGAAACGGGTTGATTTGATCCAGAGTCGTCTTCAACACAACGAACACCTGCCATTCATACTATATATAGTTGCTATCTAAGTATAACCAACACAATATATAGTGCCAAACAGCAAAAAAAAAGCTAATATGACATCTGTCCGTTCGAGAAGCAAAATTCAACCCGGGATATTCCTTTTTCTCGAAGAAGCTCGGTCCCCCGGGGGTTGACAAAGCCCTGTCCGGATTGATTTCTTGTTTTTCGGCATGTTTTTTTATTGCAATCCCTGCAAATACATGAATTTAACATTTATTCATGGCATTCATCATTTGTTTTGTTTTTTCTTTTTTGAGCGTTTTGTCTGTGTTGCAAACTTGTTTTCGATTTTCCAAGGACAAAAAAGGGTCCGCTTCTTTTCCCATCCCCCGTTTTCTACACTTTGGTGCAGGAAACTTTGTAGAATTCACATTGCCGGCATTTTGGCATATAAATGTTCACCCGGGTTTCATTTGTCTGCTCCACTTCCCGCATCTGTTGAATGACTGTCAATAATTGTTCCTTTAATTGCGGAGTCCACTTCACCTTGCACACCCGGTTTTGATAGCGGATTTCCCCCCGGATTTTTTTCGCTTGATATGTTTCCTCCACAAGCAAAAAATAAGCAGCCAATTGCAACCGGTCGCCGTCATAGGGGTGTGTCCTTTTTAACATTCCTGATTTGTATTCCACCACGAAATAAGTTCCGTCCTTCATTTTCCAGATCTCGTCAGGCTTGCCCCGGATGCCCCATTTTTTGTTGACCAGAACTTTCCCCGCACCGGTTGCGTCTGAATACACCAAACTTCTTTTGGATTTTAAGAAAAACCGTAAAAAAATCAACAGGAAAACCAGCAAAACAGAGAGGAACATGGCCATCAAGCATTCATCACCGTCCAAATCACAAACAACAGGATCACGACAAGCAACACCGCCACTGCCCAATCCGTCCCTTTCGTTTTCACCCACACCGAAACGGCTTTCTTCCGGTGGTAACGCTTCCCTTTTTGAAAAAGCCGTTTTTGGGTTTTCAACTTTTGTTCATCGGCTTCGACCAACCCTTGCCGGTGCAATTTGGCCAGCCTCCATTGCTCGGGACAATAACAAAACTGATTGATTTCCTTTGCAGTGATCCACCTCTTTTTCAATCCGGATATCCCCTTCTTTATGCCATTCTTTTTGTTATATTTTACCAAATTTTCTGTATCTTTTAAATAAAAAACACCCCTTCCCCGTCGAATGTTTCAAGGAAAGGGTGATGAATCCACTTCATTTTTATTTCAGCGACCGGCTCCAGTCTTGTGCGGCATTCCCTTCCAAAAAGCGTTCACAATCGAGCGCTGCCATACAACCACTTCCGGCCGCCGTGATCGCCTGACGGTAAACCCGGTCCTGCACATCCCCGCAGGCAAAAACGCCGGGAACATTGGTTTGCGTCGTTCCGGGCTTCACTTGGATGTAGCCCAACTCATCCAACTCAATTTGCCCTTGAAGGAAGCCGGTGTTGGGTTGGTGTCCGATGGCGACAAAAATTCCGTCTGCTTCCAGAATTTCTTCTTCCCCTGTTTCGTTATTTTTCACTTTTAATCCTTTGACTCCTTGTTCCCCACGGATCACTTCCACCGGTGTCCGGTTCATGGCCCACTTGATCTTGTCATTTTGCCGTGCCCGGTCCTGCATGATTTTGGATGCACGCAATTCATTGCGCCGGTGAACAATAGTGACCTCCGATGCAAAACGGGTCAGGAAAGTGGCTTCTTCCATCGCGGAATCGCCGCCGCCGACCACCAGCAATTTTTTGCCGCGGAAAAAGAAGCCGTCGCATGTCGCACAAGTGCTCACTCCCATCCCGATGCTTTCTTTTTCGCCGGGAATTCCCAACAATTTGGCCGTTGCCCCCGTCGAGATGATGAGCGCAGATGTTTCAATCACTTCATCTTCTCCGAGAAACAATTGAAAAGGACGCTTGGACAAGTCGACTTTTTTCACCCAGCCGCGTTTGAAGGTGGCTCCAAATCGTTCTGCCTGCTTTCGCATATTATCCATCAATTCCGGGCCCATGATTCCGTCCGGAAAGCCCGGGAAATTTTCCACTTCCGTCGTGGTTGTCAGTTGTCCGCCCGGTTCAGGTCCTTCAATCACCAACGGTTCCATGTTGGCGCGAGCCAGATAAATGGCTGCGGTCAACCCTGCCGGACCGGTTCCCAATACAATCACTTTTTGCATGTTGTTTACCCCCTGTTCCAAACGATGATCTATGTCACATATGTAACCTTCAATAATTACGGTATCCCTTCATATTGTAACTGAATTTTCGTCATGAAGCCAAACGGATTTCCGGCCTCCTCGTTAAACGCTCTCCCTTGTTCAGGATGCTTTCACTTCCTGGAATGCCCGCAAAAAATTATCTTTGGGATGCGCCCCGGCCATGGCCAACCGGCCTTGGATAATAAAAAAAGGAATGCTTTGAATCCCCGAATTCCCGGCACGTTCCAAATCTTTTTCGACTTCGTGCCGGATCCTCTCGTCCAGCAGCGCCTCCCTCGCCTCATTCGCATCATATCCCACAGATTCGGCAATCCCGGTCAAAACGTCCATATCACCAATATTATGCCCTTTTTCAAAATAAGCTTCATACAATTTTTCAGCCATCTCTGTTTTCTTCCCGGGATCGGTCCACTTCAGGAGCATATGCGGCGCCATGGTGTTGGGAAGCCATTCAATCCGGTCAAACTTGAATTTCAAACCGACGGGGGCCCCGGCTCTTGCAATCTGTTCCAATGCCTGATAAGCCCTCGACATGTTTCCCATCTTGCGCACCATCATATCCATAAACAAAACGCCACGGGGCGGGATCTCCGGATATAACATATACGAACGGTATTTAATTTCAAACGGTTCGCCGGATTGTTCCGTCCATTCCTGCATGGCATCTTTGAGATTTTTATGGCCGATCCGGCACCAAGGACAGGTCAAATCATGGTAAACCTCAATATCCATTTTGTCTCTCCTTTGAAATCACACAACTGCAAACTCCAGTATATCACAAGAAAAAAATATTAGATACTATACCAAAGTAAGCATCAGACTGCATGAAAACCCGCCCTTGTGCTATGATGTTTTTTGTGAATCAAGAGAAAGAGAGCGTGAATCAGATGAAAAAGAAAAGACAACGCTTGGATAAGGTTTTGTCCCATGTGGGAATCGGAACCCGCAAAGAAATCAAAAAACTGGTGAAAGCCGGCCGGGTCAGGGTCAATGATGAACCCGCAACTGACCCCGGCATGCACGTGTTTCCCTTTGAAGATGAAATTGAAGTCGATCACCGGCCGGTTTTGTACCGGGAACACATCTATCTGATGATGAATAAACCGCAAGGGGTTCTGTCCGCCACCGAAGATGCCGTGCAGGAAGTGGTGACGGATCTGTTGGAACCCGAACACCGCGTTTTTTCGCCGTTTCCGGCCGGACGGCTCGATAAAGACACCGAAGGGTTACTGTTATTGACAAGCGACGGAAAACTGGCACACCAGCTTTTGTCTCCCAAAAAACACATTCCGAAAGTATACGTTGCCGACATCGAAGGAGAAGTGACAGACAACGATATCCACGCATTTCAAACGGGAATCACATTGGAAGACGGTTACACAACCATGCCGGGGGATCTTCACATCCTGCACGCCGGCCCCCGATCCACCGTCGAAATCACCATCTATGAAGGAAAATTTCACCAGATTAAAAGAATGTTCCGGGCCCTTGGGAAAAAGGTGGTCAGTTTAAAACGGATCCGCATGGGTTCATTGGAACTGGATCCGGATCTGGCTCCCGGGGAATATCGTGAATTAACAGCGGAAGAATTGAACAAATTAATCAAATAATAATTGGTCAAAAAGCTTTGATCCCGGTGATCCTTTGGATCACCTTCACCCTCCGTCAGAAACTTGCGGTCATCGATTCAGTTGAAAACGCTAACAAATTCATTTACAATGTTCTATATCAAACATTCATTATACTAATACAATCCTTTATTTCAAGGAGGCAACTTGATGGATAGCAAAAAAAATAATCCAGTTAATGAATTAGAAAGGGGGCTTGGTGACCGGCATATTCAATTAATCGCAATCGGCGGGGCCATCGGTGTCGGGCTTTTCCTCGGTTCAGCCCAGGCGATTCAAACAGCCGGACCTGCAATCATCCTCTCTTATGCACTAGGCGGTCTCATGATCTTTTTAGTGATGAGAGCGTTGGGGGAATTGGCCCTTTTTAAACCCGTTGCCGGATCATTCAGCACCTATGCGACGGAATTTGTGGGACCTTGGGCCGGATTTCTCACCGGTTGGAATTACTGGTTTATGTGGGTGGTAACGGGAATGGCCGAAATTACCGCGGTGGGTGTTTATTTCCGTTACTGGTTTCCGGAAGTGCCGCAATGGATTCCTGCACTCGGAGCTCTTTTGGCTGTCTATATTGTCAACTTGATTACGGTCAAATTATTTGGGGAAATCGAATTTTGGTTTGCTTTGATCAAAGTGGCCACCATTGTTGCCCTGATCATCATCGGTCTCATTATGATCACGACAGGATGGGGAAACGGCGGGGAAGCCGTCGGTTTTTCAAACCTGTGGGCCAATGACGGGTTTATGCCCTTTGGCATTGCCGGTGTCCTGTTGGCCCTGCAAATGGTGATGTTTTCTTTCTTGGGAGTGGAATTGGTCGGGGTGACCGCCGGAGAAGCAAAACATCCGGAGAAAACCCTTCCAAAAGCCATCAACAGTGTGATCTGGCGGATTTTGATATTCTACATCGGAGCCTTGGCCATCATCTTGTCCCTGTATCCTTGGAACCAAATGAGTGATGAAAACAGTCCTTTTGTACTGATTTTCACAAAAGTCGGGATTCCCGCTGCCGCCGGCATCATTAACTTTGTTGTCCTCACGGCTGCTCTGTCTTCTTGTAACAGCGGGATCTTCAGCACCGGGCGCATGCTTTACACACTGGCAAAAGACGGACATGCCCCACGTGCCCTGGGACAATTGAACTCGCGAAAAGTTCCGGCCCGCGGCATCACGTTGTCTGCAGCGGTCCTGCTGATCGGGGTTCTGTTAAACTATGTCATTCCGGAGAAAGCCTTTTTATATATCACCAGCGTAGCCACTTTCGGTGCGCTTTGGACCTGGGGAATGATTCTTTATGCGCATTTACGGTTCCGTAAAAAAGCCAACCATGCAAAAGTCCATTTCAAAATGCCGGGTTACCCCGTCACCAACTGGATCGCTATTTTGTTCCTGGTCCTTGTGGCTTTCTTGCTCTCCTTCAACCCTGAAACACGGATTGCTTTGATTGTGGGACCTGTTTGGCTCTTGATCTTGCTCATCAGCTATCAATTCGTGAGAAAAAGTACAGAAAAATAATTACGATGACGCTGCCTGTTCCGGGCAGTTTTTTTGTTTTCTTTTGACAGATTTTTCTAAATTATCTATCCTGTTTTGCTATAATAATAAAGAGCTACCGATAAAGGAGTCTCCCTTTTATGTTGATCGCCTCCTTCCTTTACACCTTTCTTTTTTTGTCTGCGATGTTTTTTTCCCTCATGGCCATTCGGGCAGTGTTTGTAAACCTTCCGGTGGTTCCTTGGATCTTGGGCCTGCTGGCGACAGGCAGTCTTTACATGTTCATGGAATCCATTGAGGATCTTTTTTTTTTGACAAGACGGCGACGATCGGGAATCCTTTTTCCGTGCTTTCCATTAAAGTACAGACGGATCCCCGATTATTCCGTAAATTTTGTCATTCATCCGCGAACAGAATTCATCGTCTCCCGTTCCCGACTGCCGTGTGTCTGTCCAAACGGTCCTTGTTCACTGACTGACTCTTTTTTCCGGCAGGGAATCATATTTTCCCAAACCCAGCATCCGGATATGCTCTTGAATCATTTCATCATTGTATCCTTTGGAGCGCAATTCCTTGATTTTATTTTCCCGCCGTCGCAAAATATCTCTCATTTCTTTTCTGTCATATTCCCGGACGAGCTGTAATTGCTCCTCCTCCGTCGGCGGGATGAATTCATATAATTCATCCGGACGAACCCCGAGCAACCGGGACATATGAAAAATCGTTTCCGGTCTTGGCATCGCCCCGCCCCGGGCCCACAAAGAAACCTGTTGCTTGCGAACCCCCAACGCCCGGGCCAAAGCGGTCTGACTCGGTTTTTTTCCGCAGATTTTCCAACCTTCTTCCCTTCTTCTCATCAACACACTGTCAATGCGGGGAATCAGTTTCATTCATCATCCTCCTCTTCAGGTCAGATCCACTCCTGCCGATCCTTCAACTTTGAATTCGGCCAATATATTCATATTTTTAAGTTTAATATTTCTTGAGAAAATAATCAAAAAACAAACCGTGAATCCCTTGGGAAAATCCTGCACCAAACGCCCGCCAACACAGAAGACAACTGTTTCATTTAAGATTTCGACAAATTGCTGTAAAAAAGGGATAAATCATTTTAGTATAGAATATATTTCTTTGTATTGTTTTATGAAGGAGGACGCTTTCCATGAACCGGAGATCGATGAATGCCTTGGCACTGACCATCAGCATGGCTTTTTCACCTGCCTGGGCTTATGCCAATCCACAAGTTGCAAAGGCCAGCCAACCGGCCGGCACCCCGGTTCAACAGATCCGACATTTCAATCAAAAAACGGAGACCGCACAAGTTCTGGGACCCTCATCCCCCCATTACCGGGTCAACCTTTTCTATGACAGCCAAAATCACCGCATCCGGGGCAAACTGTCCGTCACTTTTACCAACCATCTGCAGCAGGAAATGCAAGAAGTGTACTTTCATCTCCGGGGAAATGCCAAAACTTATCAGCAAAAAGGTGGAAAAACAACCATCAGCCATGTCCGGGTCAATGGAAGAAAAGCCGGATTTCAAATCAAAAACCACACTGCCCTCCATATCACGGGTTTCCAACTTCTATCCAAACAAAGCGCAACGGTTTCCATGGACTTTGAGGTCAATATCCCTCATGACCAAGGCCGTTTCGGATGGCATCACACAACGACCTCTCTGGAAAATTGGTTGCCGGTGCTGGCTGTTTACGATCATGAGAAATGGAATGTGGACCCTTATTCTTCTTATGGAGAAAGTTTTTATAATCTTCCCGGAAACTATGATCTGACTCTGACAACCGACAAGCATCAAGTGATTGCCGCCACCGGGATCGAAATCGGATCGCCATTGGTGCAAGGAAACCTGGCGACACACCGCTATCAAGCTAAACAAGTCCGTGATTTTTTCATCCACATGGATCCCGGCTATCAGGTGATTTCGGATCAAGTCCGGCATGTCCGGGTAAATGTGTACTATACCAAGAAGCATGAAAAATACGCGGAAATCATGTTAAAATTCGCTGTGAACAATGTGGAATCATACATCCAAAAACATGGAAGCTATCCATGGCCGGAGTTAGACATCGTCAGTACCGATGGGCAATTTGGAGAATGGGAATCCCCGCAACTGCTGATGATTTCACAGGTTCACCCTGAATTCCGCAGGATATAATTCGTGGTTGCCCGTCATCACGGGCTCTTGCCTGTAAAATTTTTTCGGTCTTTTAAACCGATTATTCCAGTTTCCAATAATGATTTTTCATGGTAATATATTGTACTCATAGGAATGATTTTTATCCCGAAAACCAACTATATTAATCGGAAAGGAAGAGATTGGAGATGGCCATGATTTCGACTTCATTGAAATCAACAACCCGTCCGGTCAAACCTTCTCCCTTGCCTTCGGTCCAAAACGGACTGGCATGGGCATCCGGATTGTTGTTTCTTCTTTTGGGTTCGGTCATTTTATGGCAACAAGGCTCCCACCAAAGCCTTTTGTACGGAATCGGCTTTTTGCTGGGAATGACCTTGTATCATGCACGATTTGGATTTACTTCGGCATTCCGGCAGCTCCTCACCGTCGGGCAGGGTCAAGGAATCCAGGCGCATATGGTCATGCTGTCGGTTGCCAGCATCCTTTTTGCCATCATCTTTGCAACAGGAGTCACTTGGACCGGCGCCGCTCCGCAACCCAACTTGTCCCCTGTTGGCACGGCCATGATCGTCGGCGCCTTTTTGTTCGGAATCGGGATGCAGTTGGGAGGGGCTTGCGCTTCCGGAACCTTGTTCCATGTCGCCGGAGGACGATCCTCTTTGTTGCTGACCCTGACCGGATTTATTATCGGATCGGTTTTGGCCGCATGGAATTGGGATTTCTGGCAAGGGCTTCCCAGCTTCGGGGCGTTTTCTCTTGCCACCTCCACCGGATGGGGATACGGACCGGCGTTGGTGGTTCAGCTGACAGTGTGCGCGCTGATCTATCTTGCGGTCTCTTGGATTTCGAGAAAAAGAAACGCTCCCCTTCGGAAACCGGTTCCCACCACCCGGGGATGGAAACGGATCATCCGGGGTTCCTGGCCGCTTTGGATGGCGGCGGTTTTGTTGGCTGTCTTAAACGGCCTGACACTTTTCTTCAGCGGAAAACCGTGGGGAATCACTTCGGCCTTTGTACTTTGGGGATCAAAAATTTTGCAAGCAGCCGGAATGGATGTGGCTTCATGGAGTTACTGGTCCGGAGCAAACGGTCAAGCTTTGAAAGAATCCGTCCTGGCGCACACCACCTCCATCATGGATTTTGGCATCATCTTCGGCGCTTTGTTTGCTGCCGCCATCAGCGGAACCTTTAAACTGCAAAAAATCTCCCCCAAAGTGGCGGCCGCTTCACTGATCGGCGGAATCATCATGGGGTATGGCGCCCGTCTGGCATTTGGTTGCAACATCGGCGCTTATTTCAGCGGGATCGCCTCTTTCAGCTTGCATGGCTGGGTTTGGGCTGTCTTTGCTTTATCGGGAAGTTATGTCGGCGTCAAATTGCGGCCGCTCTTTACATTAAAAAACCCGAAACCCACCGACCAGTTTTGTTGATGGAAAAAACGGCTCCCGCCAAAAGGGGAGCCGTTTTTTCATCCCGCCGCCCGGCTTTCCGGTGCGGCGATTATTTGGTTTTGCGCAGCAGCTTGCGCAAAAAATAATACGGACCAATGATCAAATAAAGCGGATTGGAGAAAAAAGTTGGTTTTTTTCCCTCAAACGCGTGCCCGATGAACTGAAACATCCAGCCCGTCACAAACAACCCCAGTGCCCATTTCCAATGAAAGAAAAACAAGGGCAGCGAAATGATGATCATCGGGATGCCGATCATATGGGTTCCCCTATTGACCGGATGTTGATGATCCCGGCGGTATTTTTCTAACATTTCAGAAACCTTCATCGATACCTACCTTCCTTTTTTTTCTGCTTACTTTTATTATAACAAAACATCCTGTGATCAATCGGTGATTCTATCGTTTGAGAAAAAGTCATATACATCTTAAAAACAAGAAAGAGGGATTGATATGAAGTGGATCCGTTCCTCACTTTTTCAACCCTTTCTAGCCATGATCGGCATCGCCGTCATGATGACCGGCGGATTGTGGCTGGGAAAAAATCTCGTTCCGATTGATAAAGCCGTCTCTTCCTCCGCCGAGCCCGAACCCGGAAACTTGACCCGGGTGGAATATGTGATGGAAAAAGTGGGAGCCAAAAAGGTTGAGGCCGAGCCAACCCTTTCGGCTCCCACCGGGGCAAACGGCTACTGGATCGTGGAACATTACCGGCAATACGAGTATCATTATGATGCCAACCATCGTTTTCTTTACAAAAACCCCACCCAACAGGAAACTTATCTGCGCTATTGGCATGCCCGTTAGGAAGAAGCTTTCTTCTTGCGGCCCCTTTTTTTTCCTTTCGTGGCATCGATACTGGCTTGCAGCGCTTCCATCAAGTCGACCACTTTTTCCGGTCGGCGATGCGGGGCTTCGACGATTTCTTCATCGTTGATTTTCTTATCGATGGCGGATTGGACAGCTTCCCGGTATTCATCTTTGTATTTTTCGGGATCAAACTTGGTGGTCAATTGTTCAATCAATTGGGTCGCCATTTTCAATTCTTTTTCCGTCACTTTTGCATTGTCGGGCACATACGGAACTTCCTCGATGTTCCGGACTTCATCCGGATAAAAAATGGTCTCCATCACGAGGCAGGACCGGTAAATCCGGATCACGGCCAAGGATTGTTTGGAACGGATCGTCACCTTGGCCACCCCGATCTTCCCGGTTTCTTCCAACGCTTTCCGAAGCAAGGCATAAGCCTTGTTGTTTTCATCCTGTGCCCCCAAATAGTAGGTTTTGTTAAAATAAATCGGATCAATTTCTTTCAACTCGACAAAATCCAAAATCTCAATGGCCTTGTCGGAATCCGGCGCAATCGCGTCCAGCTCCTCTTTTTCAAGCACCACAAACTTTCCATCTGCGTATTCAAAGCCTTTCACCACTTCATCCCAAGGAACTTCCCGCTGGCAATGCGGACAAGTCCGCACGGTTTTGATCGGTGTCCGGCATTCTTTGTGAAGGTAACGGAAACGAACGTCTTTGCTCTCGGTGGCTGCATACATTTTCACCGGGATATTGACAAGACCGAAACTGATCGATCCTTTCCACATGGTATGCATGACTCACACCTCATTTTTTTAAAGATAACTGACTCCAGCAATTACGGGTGGCATCCGGATGTCCTTCAATCAAATGGCAAATCCCTTCAAAAAACAACGGATCTTTCCAAGATGAAACCAACTTTTGAGCCTGACGGAAATGCCGGATCGCTTCCTGAAGATCCCTTTTTTCCATCAAAGCCCTTCCTTTGTGATAATGTCCCATCGCCCGGATCGACGAATTCTCTTGTTGTAACAGCTTCTCGGCCAAATCGGCAGCTTCATTCACATTTCCGGTATGAATGGAAAGCCTGGAACGCACCGCCGTCCACACAGGTTCTTCTGCCACCTCATCCGGCAAGGCATTCAACGCTTTTTCCGCCCGGTGATGGTCATGGACATCCATACACATCCAAACATAAGCCAACAACAATCCCGAGTGTTTCGGAAACAAGGACAACCCCTTCTTGATCCAACTGAAAGCCTCATCCGATTTTCCGGTTAAAAAAAGATTCCACGCCATTCCATGATAGGCTCCCGGATGCTTCGGATGCTTCGCGGCCAAACGCCGGTACCATTCCAAAGCTTTGTGCGGCAAACCCATTTCTTCATAATCATGAGCAATCGATTCCAACACATGCGGATGTTTGGTTTTTTCATAGGTGGCCAACCGCCAGAAAGAAACACTTCCCCATTCCTTGATCTCACGGTAGCAATTCGAAAGATAATACATGGATTCCCAATCATCGGGATTGGTCGACAACGCCTGATAAAAACAAGGAATGGCCTCATGGTATTCCTTCAAACGGTAGTGGCAAACCCCCATGTTGAACCAGGCGTCGCTGTGGTCCGACATGAGCTCCACCGCTTTTTTAAACTGACGGATCGCCGCGCGGTCATCTCCTTCCTTCACCGCAATACATCCCAGCATGTGACGGGCAAAACCGGCAAACGCCTCATGCCTTGCCGTGTTGGCTGTCAATTGGAATTGACGGCTCGCTTCGGTAAACTTTCCTTCATGGAACAGCGTCAGTCCGTAATAAATCCGGCCCAATAAAAAATCCGGTTCATCATCGATGACCTTTTTAAAAATATTTCCCGCCTCTTGAAACATCGTGAGTCCGTAATATCCCTGTCCCTGGCGAAACTGCCGCACGGCCGATTCGTTTATCCAAAACTCTTCTTCTAACTCCTGGACCGATGACGATAAACCGGGACATTTCTTCGTCAGTTCCGCCAATTGCTCTTCCACTTGCGCCCAGGCTTCCAACATCTCATCGCAAGAACGCTTGATTTCCATGAAACGCCGGCGCCATACCGGCCGCTTGGATGCCGGGCTTTGGGAATAATTTTTTTCAATCTCTTTGATCGCGGACTCCGCCCATTTCAGCCATTGTTGATGAACCATTTTTTCTCCTCCATCCACAACATCGTTTATGTAGTTAGCCTAACTCCGCGCCTCCTTTTCCATACCTTTTTTCACAAAAAAACTCCCGCATCAAAGATGCGGGAGTTTCAAACCATTGGCATGGATGGGTTTCAAACAGGATCGGCCCGGTTTACAAAACAACACCGTGAACCTCTTTCCCGATCAATTCCACAATCCGGTTGTTTTCATCCATGATGGCGATTTTCGGCTGATGTTTCCGGGCCTCTTCTTCTTCCAACATCACATAAGACATGATGATCACCTGATCCCCGGGTTGCACTTTGCGGGCAGCCGCCCCGTTTAAACAAATCACTCCGCTGCCTCTTTCCCCCGGAATCACGTATGTCTCCAGACGGGCTCCGTTATTGTTGTTGACCACTTGGACTCTTTCATTGGGCAAAATGTCCACTTTCTCCAAGATTTCTTCATCAATCGTGATGCTGCCCACATAATTCAAATTGGCTTCTGTTACCGTGGCGCGATGAATTTTCCCTTTCATCATGTACCGGAACATGTTTCACTCCCCCTTCCCTTCATACAAAAAGTTATCGATCAAACGCGTCTTTCCAAAGTGAACGGCCACCGCTACCAAGACCGGCGGGCGGTCCAACCGTTCCACCGGTTCCAATTTCGGATAACTCACCGCTTCCACATATTCGATGCGTGCCAGCGGCCGGGTTTCAATCCGTTCCGAAATAAACCGGATGACATCGCGGGCTTCCACCAGTTCACCTTTTTCCACCCGTTCTTTGGCTTGCTGTAAAGCTTGGGAAATCACCAGCGCCTGTTCTCTTTCCTCCGGAGACAGATAAACGTTTCGCGAACTCATGGCCAGACCGTCTTCTTCACGGACGATCGGACAAGGGACAATCGTAACCGGAAAATGGAGATCCCGGACCATTTGTTCGATCACGGCCACTTGCTGAGCATCTTTCAACCCGAAATAAGCACGGTCCGGCTGAATGATGTGAAACAGTTTGCTGACCACTGTGGCCACACCTGCAAAATGACCGGGCCGGCTCTTTCCACATAACCGTTCCGTAATTTGTGTCACATTCACTTGTGTCAGCGGTGTCTCCGGGTACATCTCCCGGACATCCGGATGAAAAATGAAGTCCACTCCGGCCTTTTCGGCCAGTCCGGCATCCCGGTCGAGATCCCGCGGATACCGGTCATAGTCTTCATTGGGGCCAAACTGCAAAGGGTTGACAAAAATGGACAGGACCACGACATCGTTTTTCTTCCTTGCCCGTTCCACCAGACTGAGATGGCCTTCATGCAAATAGCCCATAGTCGGCACAAAACCGATCGTCCCGGTTTGCTTTTTTAATTCCTTTCGCATTTCAGCGACCGTTTGGATGATTTTCATTGGTCCGTTTCTCCTTCACTTGATCCGTATAATTCATGAATCAGTTCATCTTTTAAGTGAGTGACATGTTTCTCCGCCGGGAAGCTTCTCTCTTTCACCTCTTGCACATAGGCGGCAATCCCTTTCCGGATGACTTCCCCGGCATCTTGATAAACCTTGACAAAGGATGGCCGGAAGTCGCCGGCCATGGCCAACAAATCATGATACACCAAAACCTGGCCGTCGCAATGGCGTCCTGCACCGATTCCGATTACGGGAATCCCCACCTTTTGGGTCACCAGTTCCGCCAATTCTTCCGGAACACATTCCAACACGATGGCAAATGCTCCGGCTTCTTCCAACCGTTGCGCCGCATCAAGCAAACGTCTCGCCGCAGGCAAATCTTTCCCCTGGATCACATACCCGCCCAATTGATTCACTGATTGAGGGGTCAAACCGAGGTGCCCCATCACGGGAATCCCTGCCATGGTTAAACGATTGACTTTGTCAACAATTTCGATGCCGCCTTCCATTTTTACCCCGTAAGCCAGTCCTTCCTGCATCAGGCGGGCTGCGCTTTTCAACACTTCCCCTTCCGGCAGATGAGCGGTTGCAAACGGCAAATCGGCAATGACCATGGCTTTTTTGGCTCCCCGGGTCACCGCTTTGGTATGATGCAAGATATCATCCAGCGTCACGGGGATGGTCGAATCATATCCCAAAACGACCATTCCCAAAGAATCGCCCACCAGCAAAATATCAGCTCCCGCTTCCTCTGCCAGACGCGCCGAAGGATAATCATAAGCTGTAATCATGGCGATCGGCTCTTGCTTTTGCTTCATGCCGAGCAACGTTCGTTTGGTCACTTTTTTTCCCGACATCAAAACTCCCTCCCAAATTTGGGCCCTTGGGCGAGAGAAAAAAACGCCTTTTATCGTCACCCATCCGAGACGAAAAAAGGCGCAGGTATCCGTTACCTTTCTGTCCCCGTCCCAATGGCTCGAAGCAGATTTCCAAACTTTGATATTCACCTTTTAAAAAAACAGGAAAATGATAGTGCAACTCTTCCACAGATGTTGCCTATCACTTTTAACGTATCGGATCTTCCTCCCAAATGCAATATTTTCATGAAAAAACCCAGCGAAAAAATCCGCTGGGCAAGGTTTTTCGTTTTAAATAAACAATCCGGTCATTGCCGCCGTCAGGAAGCTGGCCAAAGAGGCTCCAAACAATAATTTCAAGCCGAAACCGGCCACCACCGGCATTTGTTTTTCCGAGATCGCTTTAAAAGTCCCGGCAATGATGCCGATGGAGCTGAAGTTGGCAAAGCTGACCAAATAAGTGGACACCACGGCAACCGTCTTTTCGCTTAATTTCGGAATCATGTCCTGGAACTGGAGCATGGCGACAAATTCATTCAAAATGATTTTGGTTCCCATCACGCCGCCGGCCGTCACCGCTTCAGACACCGGCACACCGGAAATCACGGCAAACGGCATCAGAATATATCCCAAAATGTTTTGCAAGGTCAATCCGGTCAAGTTGGTGGTCACAAAGTTGATTCCTTCCATCAGCGCGATAAATGCGATCAACATCCCGGAAATGATGGCCACCAGCTTTATACCGTCGGATGCCCCTTCCCCGATCACTTCAAACAACCCGCGGCCCTGGTCGTTGGAAATTTTAATCACATCTTTTTCGCTGTCCACCTGCACCGGCATCAATATGCAGGCAATAATCAGGGCACTGAACATATTGAGCGGCAATGCCACCAGCACATAGGTCGGAGGCAAAATGGTCATGTACGCTCCGATAATCGTCGAACTGACCGATCCCATCGCAGAGGCACAAAGCATATACAGCCGCTCACGTTTCAACCCGTCAAGATGGGTACGGATCGCCAGCAACGCTTCACTTTGTCCAAAAAAGATGGAGCTGACGGCATTAAAACTTTCCAATTTTGGCAGCCCGGTGATTTTGGAAACCACAGCCCCCACAACCCGGATCACCCAAGGCAAAATCCCGATCCAGGTCAGAACGGCCATAAATGCCGAGAAGAAAACAATGGGCAACAATACATCAATGACAAAGACCGTGTCCACACCTTCCGGTTTTAATCCGCCCACCACAAAGTCGATTCCGGCATGGGCAAAATCGACCAGCTTTAAAATCCCGGCGGAAACGCCGTTAATGATGATGGCCCCGATCTGAGTGCTCAACATCCCCCAGGTCACAATCACTTGAAGAACTAACATAATGCCGATGGCTTTGTAGTTGATTGCTTTTCTGTTTTCTGAAAACAACCATGCCACACCCATCACGACAAAGATACCTATGATGCCTATATAGTCCATCATTGCGTTCTTCATTCCTTTCGGTTTTATAAAGCCAAAAATAACATTATCATTAAAGCAAATTTAACTAAACAAGTAAACCCTTTCAATAATATTTGAAATGAATGTTTTTTATATAACCATAAAAAAACCCGGATTTTAATAGTAATCCGGGCCTTTTGAGGTTAAAACAACAAACTGATTCCAGTTATTGCAAGATAAATCAGGTTGATGAAAACCAGCCTCCACAACCACTGAATCACCGGACGCTGCCGGATGACGGCATAGATTGCCATCGCAGCACAACCCACGGTTCCCAAAATATCCACCAAATAAAGCATACTGAAAAACATGCCGGAAACTCCTTTGCGATCAAGGCAATAAACCAAGCCATGCCAGTTTTTTGTTTAATTGATTTAATTCTTGAATCGATTGACGAGTAAGCTTGGATAAGTCCAATAAACTACGGTTCTCACGGTTTGACTGTTCGGATATCGTTTGGCTCAATTGCTTGATTTCTTTGTTTTGGGAGGAAATTTCCCCCAATCCTTCATATACATTTTTGGTATATCCGTTTAATTCATCCAATCCGGTGATGATCTTTTGTTCACTGGCATTGACCCTCCCGATTTTCTCGTTCATATGATTCAGGCGTTTTTTCGTGTCCGACAATTGTTGATTCATCTCTTGCATCACGGTGGCCGTTTCCGCAAGCGGAGCCAAATGCCGGTTTGTCTCTTGTGTCAACTTTCTGGAGCGTGAAATATTTTGATAAACTTCTTCCATCACCAGGTTCGTATTTTTTTGGTTCACGATTTGTTGGTAGGTACCGGCTCCAAACAAGATCAACAATACCGCATTAGCGATCAGCCATGGTATCCTCATGTGACTCTCCCCCTGTCGTCGGACCGGATCCGGAACCATTCAGGCCGATCTTGCCTTTGAGGTCATCCAGCCATTCAACAATCCGCCGGATGAAACGCAAATTATCGTAAGATTTGTTCAACTCCACCATCAAATCGTCCATCAGCGGGTGAAGTTGCTGACTGTTTTTCCCAATGTCCCCGGTGACGGCTGCAACATTGCCGAAATCCCCGATCACTTCCTCCATCTGTCCGGAGATTTCATTGGTTCTTGCGGATACTTGCCCCGTCAAGGAAGAGGTTTCCTTTTGCCGGATCAAGATTTGCTCCATCTTGTCGCGGGCGGAGATATTTCCCTGCAGTTGCGATTCAAGTTCCGTCCGGATGCCTTGGTTGATCCGGATTTGTTGTTCCGCCAACGTCAATTGTTGATCCAACACCCCCAAAGACCGGCCCGCCTGTTTGACTTGATCCTCCAGAGCTTCGGTCTCATCAATCATTTGGTCTGTCAATCCCACCAGATCTTTGGTGATTTGAAAAATGTTATACTTGGATAACGAAGTTAACAACACATGATCGCTGAATCCGCTTAAAAACGGCATGCTCAAAAGAACCAACAAAAGCCCGGTCAAACCTGCCTTCACATGGTGCCGGTTCCATGCGTTTTTCATTGTTCTTTCCCCCTGAGCGGAGGGATGAAGTCCGTCTTGTCATTCATTTCTTCCAGATTTTGATTGATTTCTTTTTGTGTCGATACCATATTGGCAAGAGACTGGCGGATTTTCTGATTGCTGTCTGCCATGGACTGCAAATATCCGGCACTGTTGGCAAGAGATGTCCGGATCCCGTTTAAGCCGGCTGTCGTGGCATTGGTCTCTTTTCCGATCCATTCAACATGATCTGCAATTGACGCCACCACTTTATCTAATTGGATCAACTCCTCTTCCAAATCTCCTGTGTTATTTTGAATTTTTGTGATTTTGTGTTGCAATTGATTGGTTTTTTGCTTGATGACTGCAATCGTTTCCAATTGTTTATTCATTTGCTCCGATTTTGCCGCCGACTGATCCAGCGTTTCCTTCAGTTTTTTGGAATCGCTGGCGATGCGGTCCTGGAGTCCCAATTGCAGCCAAGTGTTTCCGGCAAGCACAACCAACAAAACACAAGTCAATGCGGATAAACCCAATGATGATTTACTCATGCTCATTTCACTCCCGGGATTTTCCCGTTTAAGGATTCCGTCGACTCATTCAACCGCTTCATATGCTCCTGATCTTTTTGCGTCGTTTCAGATAATTGCCCCAATAATTGATCCAATTTTTTCAAATGCGGTTCCATCTCTGCCAGCGTTTGATTCACTTTTTCGATCTCTTTGCCGGTGTTTACGGAAGATTGGTAAGTTTGGCGATTCAAATCCAGACTTCCGCTGATGTAATGGACCACTTCAGACAAAGAATCTAACGTTTTGCCCGTTTGTTGGATGGTTCCGTTCAAATCACCGTCCAATTGATCCAGCGTTTGTGTCATCCGGGTTAATTCCTCATTCTTTTGAATGATGCTTCCTTGCACCTGATTCAATTGATAAACCGCTTTCAAATTTTTGTCCAAGCTGCTTTGGATCTTTTTCATCTGTTGGGTCATGGTGACACCGTTGATCAACAGAGCCGTCAGGCACAAAATCCCGAAGACTTGAAGAACCCTTAACATTTTCTCCCTCCTTTAAGGCAGAGAGTTTTTCACTTGTTCGGCCACCTCAGCAGCTTGTCCCAACTTTTCCTCCAATAACACATTTTGCTGCAAAACCTCATTCAGATTGGCCTCGGTTTGTTCCGTGATTTTCTTCAATTGGCCTGCTTGCGTTGCCTGCCTTCCCCCGCTTTTTGAAATGGTGTCCATCTGATTGGCCAACCGCTGGCTGAGACTGTGCAGGTTTTGGCTTAACGGGACTTGCTGGCCGGTAACCACCCGGATTTGATTCAGCTGTTCCACTTGGGCGCCGGCCAGCTCTCCCACCCGGGCCAACTTTTGATTCACTTCTTTCGTTTTGCCCGATTGCTCTTCCAGCTTTTGGATTCCCTGAATGATGCCTTGATTCACATCGCCGAGTTGTTCTGTTCGTTCATGGATTTTGGCCAAGGTTCCATTCAAATCAAAATCTTCAAACGATATCTCGGACCACGGGACTTTGGTGGCGGCGGCCCAACCTCCCCCGGCAAGGATCACTGCCGCGATCAAGCCGGAAACCACCCGCTTTTTCTGCAACCCTTTTACACCCCCTTTCCCGATTCTTCCCGCAAAATCTTGCTCAGCATTTTTTCCAAAATGGTTGCAATGTGATCCACGTCCGGCATTTCCTCTGTCAACAGAGATTGGATCACCACTTGATGAATTGCCCCCACCATGGCATTCGAGATAATCCATTTTTCCTGTTCTGTTTTCAGCATCATCAGTTCCCTTTGGAAAATGCCGGCAAAAAACAGCATCATCTCTTCGCGCTTTTCCTGCAATTCCGGGACAAATCCGATGGTGTCAATCAAAAGCAGCTTGGCCAGTTCCTGATAGGTCTGACACATCCCGATATATTCCCGGATCGCCTGATAGGTCCGTTTTGCCGTTGTCGGGGGATAATCGCGCAAAATTTTTTCCACGCGCCGGACCACCGCATTGGAAACCAGGTCGAAAAGATGGTTCAACACCGCTTTTTTATTGGGGTAATGCTTGTAAAAGGTGGATTTGGATGCATGGGCCAATGCGACAATGTCACTCACCGTCGTGGCCACATACCCCCGGTTCGAAAACGCTTTCGCTGCGGCCGACAAAATCCGCGCCTGCTGCTCATTGAGACACACTTCCGTTTGAAAAAAATGGTCGATCGGCGATAATTCCTGCCCTTTGATTTCCGCCAAACGCTCCCCCCTCCAAAACAGTACGTCGTCGTACTATTTAGATATATTATAATATAAAGTATATTATTAATAAATATAATAGGCAAACATTATAGCTATTTTATGTCAAAAAATAAAAATCGGACAAGAACGAGAAAAAACCCCGTCTGTCCGACATGCCATCTTTATTGCCATTCGATCTCTGCGGAATAAACCGGAACCACACCGGAAGAAGTCCGGATCAGCAAGGCTCCTTGTTCATTCAAGTGTTCCGCCAAACCGGTGATGGTGCTTTGCGTGGAGCGGGCCGTGATCACTTGCCCCAGCATTCCTGCATTCTCTTCCCATTTTTTGCGAATGGGGGTAAAACCTTGTTGCAAATAAAGCAAATAGTATTGTTCCAGTTCTTTTAACAGCACGGCCACCAAAGAGGCGCGGTGGATTTTGCGACCGGTCTCCATGGCCAGCGACGTACCGACATTCGCCAGTTCTTCCGGAAAATCTTTGGCTTCCGTGTTGACATTCATTCCAATCCCCATGATGACATAGTGGATCCGGTCCTGTTCCCCCCGGATTTCCGTCAAAATCCCGCATACTTTTTTCCCTTGCACCAAGATATCATTGGGCCATTTTATTTTTGTCGGCAAATTCGTTTCTTTTGAGATGGCTTCCTGCACTCCCACCGACGCCAGCAGGGTTAATTGGGACGCCTCCGCCAGCGAAATGGGAGGGCGCAAAATCAAACTCATCCAGATCCCGGTCCGCGGTGGAGAATGCCAGGTTTTTCCCATCCTCCCCCGCCCGTTCACCTGTTCCTCCGCGATCACGACGGCCCCTTCGGGAGCTCCGTCTTTTGCCCATTGATGAGCAATGTTTTGTGTGGAAGGCGTGGATTCGACATATCGAATTTCACACCCCAACCGCTCCGTCTTCAGGTGGGGATAAATTTCTTCGGGTGCCACACGGTCCGGGCGGTACTTTAACCGGTAGCCTTGCCGGGGTTTGGCCTCAATCTCATAGCCTTGTTTCCTCAGCTCTTCAATCTGCTTCCAAACGGCCGCGCGACTGCATCCGACCCGGCGGCTGATTTCTTCTCCGGACAAGAATCCCTCCGGATTCTCGACGAATAAGCGAACAATTTCATTTCTGATGGAGCGCTCCAATTTTACACCCTTCCTTCAGCAAAATTTCTTTCTCATTGGGAAGATGTCCGAGGGCCACTTGTTCCAAAAGAACCTGCAGGACTTTACCGATCCACGGGCCTTTCTCCCATCCGCAATGCCGGATGAAATCCCGGCCGCTTACCTTCAACTCCCGAGCTTGATGAATCTTCAGGCCGTTCCACCACTCTGCAAGCTGTGAATCCGAAGGAATCCACTGTCCGTCAGGGCTTGTCAGTCTGGCCAGATTTGCCGCGTTGGCCACGGCCTCCGGTCCTTCTTCCAGCAAGATGCGGCACCAGTCTTCCCGGCTCATGGAATCATCCGGGCCTTTCCACCGGGAAGCCAGCGAAAAACAAGCCGATATTTCTTTATTCTCCTTTTTGGAAAGCTTTAACTGCCGAAGCCGTTCCGCCAACTGATCCGGGCGGGTGCCGCATAAACAGAGCAGATACGCCCACCTCACCGTCCGGTTTTTGATCGGATCAATCTGTGGCATTGCCTTCACCGCCTCATCCGGAAGATCCCACCGGCAAAAAGGCGGGAGGAAATGGATCAGGCGCGTTTGAAACAGAAGCCGGAATCCATGGGACACGGTATCGGCATCAAACATTTTGTTCAGTTCGGCGGTCACCCTTTCGACCGACAAACAGCCTCCTTTGTCCCGGTGCCGGCAAATGCCTTCTTCGGTCGCCGGATCCAAAACAAACCGGAATTGGTTGGCAAAGCGAACCGCCCTCAGCATCCGGAGTGCATCTTCCTGAAAACGCTCCGACGGATCCCCCACCGTGCGAATGATTCCTTCATCCAAATCTTTCCGCCCGCCAAAGTAGTCGATGATGCGGCCGTTTCGATCCTTGGCCATGGCATTCATCGTAAAGTCCCGGCGTTTCAAATCCTCCTTCAGTGATTGCACAAACTCCACTTTTTCCGGTTGCCGGTGATTCGAATATTTTCCATCGGTGCGGAACGTCGTCACCTCAACCGGGACTTTCTGTTCCACCACCATCACCGTTCCGTGCCGGATTCCGGTCGGGACTACTTTTTCAAAGATTTCCATCACTTGTTCAGGACGGGCATCGGTCGTCACATCATAATCCTGGGGAATCTTTCCCAAGCATTCGTCCCTGACGCATCCGCCAACCAAATAAGCTTGATAGCCTGCTTGTTCCAGTTTCTCCATCACGTGAAGTGCCGCCATTTTTCGATGGTCCATAATGCTCACCAACTCACCCGTTGATCACCCGACGATAAATCGCTTCATATTGTTCAACGATCTTCGTCCCGCTGAACACCGTTCTTGCCCTTTGCAGGCCCGCTTTTGCAAACGACGCATGCATCTGCGGATCCCTCAACAATTGAACGGCATACCCGGCCATTTCATCCACCGCTCCCACCGGGGACAAAAAGCCGGTTTTCCCGTGTTCAACCACCTCCGGAATCCCTCCCGCATCGGATGCAACGGCCGGAACCCCGCAGGCCATGGCTTCCAGGATCACCAAACCAAAACTTTCCTTGGCGGAGGGAAGAAGCACCAAATCGGCCAGGGAGATCAGCCGGGACACTTCATCCTGTTTTCCCAAAAAGATAACCCTGTCCTCCATTCCCCATTGTTTCACCTGCTCAATCACCCGTGGAAGCTCGGGGCCTTCGCCCACCATCAACAACCGGGCCGGCAGGGATTCACTCACTTTGCGGAAAATCTCAATCACATCCATCGGGCGTTTGACCGGACGAAAATTGGAAATGTGAAGCAACAGCTTTTCGTCCGCATCCACATACTTTTTCCGCAGGTCGGAAACATCCCGCGGATAATACACCCTTGTATCCACAAAATTGTAGATGCAATCAATCTTTTTTTCATGATCCTGACAAAAAAGGGCTTTCGTTTGCTTGGCAAGATCCTCCGATACCGCCGTCACCGCATCACTCTGCCGGATCCCGAAACAAATAATGTCTCTCAGTGATGGATCTTCCCCCAACACGGTGATGTCGGTTCCGTGGAGGGTGGTGACAACTTTCAAATGTTCCCCCACCATTTGTTTGGCCAACACGGCGGCAATGGCATGCGGGACGGCATAATGGACATGAAGCAAGTCCAAATCGTATGTTTTTGCAACTTGTGCCATCCGGCTGGCGAGCGACAAATCATAAGGCGGATACTTAAAAACCGCATACCGGTTGGCCTCAACCCCGTGATACCGGATATTTTGGTGAAAGTTTCCCAACCGGAAAGGCATGTCATATGTAATAAAGTGAATATCATGCCCTTTTTCGGCCAACAGTTTCCCCAGTTCGGTGGCTACCACGCCGGATCCTCCGTGTGACGGATAACAAGTAATCCCGATTCGCATCCAAATCCTCCTTCATCTTCAAAGAAACTCTTTTTTTACCGGATGGGGACTCACCAATCCTTCCCCATAGCATACACCGATTTGTTGCCCCCATAACTGATCCCGACCTTGAATCATGGCCAAATATGCGGGCTGATTCAGCGGGGTTTCCACCTGTCCTTCCCCTTGGGAAAACTGGCTGCGGTAGGCAAGCAAAGCTTTCTTTTTTAACTCGTAAACATCCGAAACATCCACAATCACATCTGCTTCACCCATGTGATTAATAAAATAATAATAAACTTGCTCCACACGATGGGCTTCTTCACCGCCAGGTGTTTCTTTTTTCCGGATGGCCGCGTCAAACACGGCTTCTTTGACCATTTTACTGCACTGAACGTGATCCGGATGCCGGTCTTTCCAGTAGGGGGCGAGCACCACACGGGGACGGAGCTTGCGGATCACCTGCGTCATTTTTAACAATTGTTCCTTGCTGCCGGTCAACCCCCGGTCCGGGAAGCCCAGATAAATGCTTTGTTCCACCCCCAGGATCTCCTCGGCCTGCTTCGCTTCTTGTTTGCGAAGCTCCACCGTCCCGTTGGAGGAAAGCTCGGCATCCGTCAAATGACAAAAAGCAACAGAATAGCCTTTTTTTGTATGTTTTGCCACCAAGGCGCCCGCCCCGATTTCAATGTCATCAGGATGAGCGCCGAAAGCTAAAATATCAACGGTTGTACCCACTTCACACCCTCTTTTCCTGTTTCATTTTTTGTAAGTTCCTTGCTTGGTATGGGGCTTGAATTCACGCTTCATCCTGTGAAAGGGAAGAAGCGTGGGTAAAGACAGCCGGGGTTCCGCCGGTGTGCCAAAATAACACGTGTTTATCCTTTAACAGCCCTTTCCGGGCCCGGTCAATCAATCCCGACAGGGCTTTTCCCGTATATACCGGATCGACCATGATACCTTCCAAACGCGCCAGCAGACGAATGGCTTCATTGCCGGCTTCAGACGGAACCCCGTATTTTTTTCCGATGAATTGATCAAACAATTGCAAAGCATCCATGAAAACCGCCTGGTCGTGTCCCAACCATGACAACAATTGAGAAGTGAAATCCTGAATCTCCTGATATAAAGTCTCTTTCGATTCCCAAACGCTGATACCCATCAAATTCGTTTTTTGCGGATATAAATGAATCCCGGCCAGCAATCCGGCAATCGTCCCGCCGGAACCGGCTGCCACATAAATTTCATCAAACGGGGGAATCTGTTTCATTTCCCGCTGTTCCTCCAGCTCTTTCCATGCGCGAAGGTAGCCGTAATCCCCGATCGGGGTCGATCCGCCGACTGGAATGGTGTAAGGTTTTTTTCCTTCTTTTTCGGCTTCGGCCGCTTTCTCTTTCATCGCCTGATACAAATTGTTTGATCCATATACCCCGGTAGTGAACATGGTCGCTCCCATAATATGATTCAGCAGCAAGTTTCCTTGCCGCATCCCCATATGGCGACCGGCAAAACATAACCAGGTTTCCATGCCGGCCTTATTGGCAACCGCAGCCGTCAATCGGGCATGGTTGGACTGGGGGCTGCCTCCGGTGATCACCAGATCACATCCTTTGGACAAGGCATCCCCGATCAAATACTCCAATTTCCTGAGTTTATTTCCCCCAAACATCAACCCCGTCAAATCATCCCGTTTGATCCATAAACTTTTCATCCCCAGGTGTTCGGCGAGACGAGGCAACGGTTCAAGCGGAGTAAATCCATCCAAGATCGGAAAATGATTCATCGGGTGAGGCACGGTTCCATCTCCTTTGATCACAAATCCAAAATATTTTCCAAACCGTAAACCAGCTTGTCCAACGTCATAACTTTTTCAATCGCCAATTTCACACCCGGCATGAACGATTCCCGATGGAAAGAGTCATGCCGTACCGTCAGCAATTGCCCGTCGCCGCCAAACATCACTTCCTGGTGGGCGACCAATCCGGGCAACCGGACACTGTGAATCCGGAAACCGCCGACATAAGCGCCCCGGGCCCCTTCGAGCAACTCTTTTTCTTCCGGATGCCCTTGTTTTAACTCTCCCCGGCTTCTCTGAATCATCTCAGCTGTTTTGACCGCCGTTCCCGAGGGAGCATCCAGTTTCCGGTCATGATGAGACTCCACGATTTCCACATGGGGTAAATATTTCGCCGCTTTTTGTGCAAAGACCATCATCAATACGGCACCAATGGCGAAATTAGGGGCAATGATCGCACCCACCCCGGTTTGTTCACTCATTTCCCGGAGGGATTGGATATCCGATTCAGACAATCCGCTGGTTCCCACCACCGGACGAACGCCCGCTTCCATGGCGAGTTCCATATTTTCTTTCACCACTTCCGGTGTCGTAAAGTCCACCAAGACATCCGCCCGGGTTTTACTGAGAGCTTCAAGTGTGGAAGAAACAAAAGAGACCCCCAACGGCCCGATTCCAACCACTTCTCCGACATCCTTCCCCGCGTGGGTCCGGGATGTGGCTCCGACCAGTTCCAGATCTTCGGTTTTTGTTAACATCTTCACAACTTCCTGTCCCATTCTTCCGCTTGCTCCGGCTACGATGACTCGAATCTTCATGATGTTTCGTCTCCTCTTCTCCCTTGGTGTTTTTATTTGTCTTCAATCCGCGTCCAACGGTTGGCATCCCGTGTTTGGTATTTATCCATTACTTTTTGGTAAGCCTCTTCCAAATCGATGTCCAACGAGTTGGCAAAGCAAGTAATGATAAACAAAAGATCCCCCAACTCATTTTCAATCGAATTTTCTTCTTCATCCGGCTTTTTGGGTTTTTCGCCGTAGCGGTGATTCACTTCCCGCGCCAGCTCCCCCACTTCTTCCGTGAGGCGGGCCAGCATGGATAACGGATGAAAATATCCTTCCTTAAACTGACCGATATATTGATCAACCTCTTTTTGGAGGTCACTGATCGTTTTTCCTGCCATCGCTTCACCCTCCTGCTCCATTCTCATGTTAACGTAAAATACGGAACAAACTCAATCTCCTTCATTATACCGATCTTTTTCAAGCATTGAACCTGGAAATCAGGGCATGTATAATATATCGGAAATGATTCTTTGACAAGGAGAATCCAAATGAAAAAAAACAAAATTCTTTTACATATTTCCAAGATCGTGATCCTTTTAACCGGTTCACTGATTTTTGCCATGGGGATCAACTATTTTGCCATCCCCAGCAATTTGGCTGAAGGAGGATTTACCGGGATCAGCCTGCTTCTGTTCTATTTGTTTGGCTTTTCGCCCGGTCTGGTGATCCTGCTTTTAAATATACCGCTTCTCTTTGTCGGATACAAAGTATTTGGAAAACAATCCTTTATCTATACGATCCTCGGGATCGCCTCTTCCTCTTTTTTCTTGGAAATCACCAAAAACATCGTCACGTGGTTCGGCCCCCCGCCGGAAGACACCTTATTGTGCACCTTGTATACCGGAGTGTTGGTAGGAATCGGCCTGGGGCTCATCTTCCGGACCGGAGGGACGACCGGCGGCGTGGATATCATCGCCCGGCTTGTCAACAAATTTTATGGTTGGAGCATCGGCCGCACCATGTTGATGTTTGATTTCGGCGTCATTCTCTCGTCCGTCTTTATCATCGGACTGGACATGGCCATGTACACGTTGGTTTCGGTGTTTATCAGCGCACGGGTCATCGACTTCGTCATCGAAGGATTGAACGCATCCAAAGCCGTCACCATCGTATCCAACCGCCCTCAGGAATTGGCCGGCACCATTGTCAAAAAGATGAATCGCGGCGTCACCATTTTGACCGGACGCGGCGGATACACCGGGAAAACGCGGGAAGTGTTGTATGTGGTGGTCGGCCGCAACGAACTGCCCAAACTGAAACAAATCGTCCATCAAATCGATCCGCTGGCTTTTGTCGTTGTAAATGACGCAAGGGATGTGTTGGGAGAAGGATTCAGTTATGAAAAAACGATCGCTTACAGCGACCAGCACCGGACCTGAACCGGAAATCCCTTGGAAAAAGGGGAGCCGGTTCTTTTTTATTATGCAGGGCCGGATGGTCATGACCGGGGCATATCCCAAATATAATGTTTTGCGGGCATTCCAGAGTGTTGCCTTGCCGATGTGCTCCTGTTTACCGATTTTTGAAAGAGTTTGTTTGTGTTGCAAACTTGTTTAAATTATAATCGACTGAGTTTTTGTCTCTCCTCTTTTCGACGTCACTGAATCCCATCATGTTGACATCTTCCTTTTTGACAAAAAATTGGTTGCTTTCTTCGAATAAAAATAAGAAGCGCCCAAAACCATGATTCCATTCCCCTAATCAAAAGAGCTGCCCGGTTGTGAAGGCAGCTCTTTTGATCAATCTTGATGTTGACATCCATGTTTTATTACATTGCATTTCCACTCTGGAAAACTTGCGTTTTTCCCAAGCGTCTTTCATATATCCGGCCCGCAAAACATGCCTGACTTGTCCATTTTTTTATTCTGCCATCTCACGCTGCTTGCGCGGATATCTCCGCCAACTGACATAAGCCAAAACACCGGCAATCAACCCGGAGATCCATCCCCCGATTTTTAATAACCCTTCTTTTTCATCCCAAGGGGACACCATGGACAAAACATCTTTTTCGGAACCGAAAAACAACGGGTTCAAGAGCCTTTCCCATTGCCGGATTCCCCGCTCGCGTTCGGCCCAATCATTGGTCTTCCGGATCCATGTCATCAATGAGTCCAGTTTTTGTACCGTTGTTTCGCTTTTACTGATCATGACCGCCGGACGGATCAACTGGTAATGCTCATAAAACTGATCGATTTGTTGCCTGTAACCTTTTTCATTTTTCGCTTTGATTTCATTCTTGATCTGCCCGATATCCCGTTTGAACTCGCCGTAATATTGATGCCACATCGGCTGATGGGGATGAGACACGGCATCAAAAGCCATTTGCATGCGAAGCGCGGAACGGTGAATCTTGGCATGATTGGGCCGGATTTGATTCAAATTCCGCTCCACATCCATGATCACCCCCGATAACATATGAATCGCGGGCACCGTTAATTGTTTGTCAACCCAATTGGATTTGGAAAACTGTTGAGACAAGGCGGCCAGCTTCTCCCTTGCCGATAAATAATTTTTCTCTTCGATGCTTTTCATCACTTCATTGGCCAACCCGGACCAGGATTGGCTTTCATCAAAAAAGCCTTCATTGGCTTGTACCCTTTCCACCGGGATGATCCACAACACGACCATCAAAGTCCAGATGATCCATCTCAAAACCACTCCCTCCCGTTCACCTCCGATAGTACAAGTTTATTTGTCATCTCATCCGGTTATGTCCCCAAACAAAAAAGCCGGTGTCATTTCCCGGCTGAAAACCACAGATGATAATTCCATTTTCGGTGCGAACTGTTTAACATGGACAGGGTGGCGAAGAAAAGCAATGTCGTCAAGCTTAACAACAGCGTGAAATAACCGACCAAATGGTCATAAGGCTCCAACGGGGGTGCCAGCCACGGATGGATATCGAGCCCGTAGTCCAACGCATCATTGAGCAAAGTCCAACCTCCGACCAGCAAAATTTCCCGGACCCGGTATGTATAAAAAGGAGCATACAAAACGGCCTGCAAAGCCATTCCCAGATGAGAGCCGATCAACATCCAATGTTGCCAGGTCAACGCCTCCATAAAAGGACGCGTATCCAACATTCCTCCCCATATGATCATCACCACGGCCCATATGCCGTATTTCACCAAAGTGATGGAAGCAAACGCCTCCAAAAGCGGGCTTCTGCGATGACAAAGATAAGAAAGCAGGACGAAACAGAAAAAAGTACTGGCGGTGGGACTGTCGGGGACAAATATATTTAAGTATTTCGGCTCTGTCCAAAGGAGTTGATTTTTGTACCAATAAAACCCGTAAATGGATCCCAGCAAATTAATTACCAACAAAACCTGCAAAAAAAACCGTTGTTCCATGATCCACAACCACTTCTGTTTGAGGACAGCGAAGCTCATTGATTTTCCTCCTTTGAAACAAAAACCTGGTTGCCAAGGCAACCAGGTTTTTTCATCTTATTTTTGCGTCTGTTTTGTCAACCATTCAACCAATACTTTTTCCTCTGCAGGGCTTCCTTGGAACATTCCGGCAGGCATTGCCCCCCGGCCTTCTTCAACAATCTTGGTGATTTGATCAGCTGACAGTTTGTTTCCAACGCCCAGCAAGCTCGGTCCGTTTTTCCCTTCCAGGTTTTCGCCGTGGCATTTGATACAAGCATTTTCAGAATAAATTTGATACCCTTGAGAGTCTTTTGCCACTACTTCCGTATTTTCAGGTGCTTCGCCGGGTGCAGACTCCAATTGCTGTTCATGCTCGTATTCCGCTGCCCATGTCAATGCCGAAATCGCAATCAAAGTCGTCACCATAATCCCGGTGGCCACCGGACGTTTCAAAGGGCGGCGCTCCTTGCTGCGATCCAGCCACGGGGCAAGCATCAATGCCAAAAATGCGATACCCGGCAAGATCACGGTACCCACAACCACAAATTTTCCAGCGGCCCATTTGTATTTCAGCAATTGGTACAAAAACAAGAAGTACCAGTCGGGAACGGGCAAAAAGCTGGTGTTGGTCGGGTCGGCAAGCTCACCGAGCGGGGGTTCTTCCGACATGACCAAGGTCATGAAACCCACCAAAAAGACAACTGCAACCATCCACTCTTTTAAAAGGAAGTCCGGAAAAAAAGCTTCCGTTTTTCCTGGAAACTCAGCGTAGTCCTTCGGATATAACTTCGGACGGTCAGCACGAACGCGTGAGTCTCCCACATAGTGGACTTGTTTGTCGTTTCCTTCTTGATTATGTGCCAAAGTGGATCCCTCCTCACGCGCAGACCTTATAGAGGTCCGGATATGCCCTGACGACGAATCAGGATAAAGTGTGCACCCAACAGCGCAAGCAATGCAGCCGGGAGGAAGAACACATGCAGAGCATAAAAACGTGCAAGAGTCTGAGCACCTACGATGTCTCCCCCTTGCAGGAATGTTGCGATGTAAGGCCCGATCACCGGCACGGAAGCCGCGATTTCAACCCCTACTTTGGTGGCAAAATACGCTTTGTTGTCCCACGGCAACAAATAACCCGTAAATCCAAGGCCCAACATGACAAAAAAGATCAACATTCCGATAATCCAGTTAAATTCACGCGGATGTTTGTAAGATCCTGTGAAAAACACGCGCAGGGTATGTAAAAAAAGCATGACGATCGCCACGCTGGCACCCCAGTGATGCATGCCCCGCACAATGACACCCATTGCAACCTCATTTTGCAGGTAATCGACGCTCCGGTGAGCGTTTTCAATATCCGGAACATAACTCATTGCCAAAAACATGCCGGATAGGATTTGAATAACGACGACAAAAAAAGTCAATCCACCAAAGCAATAAATAAAAGCAGAAAAGTGGTGAGCCGGGTTTACGTGTTCCGGCACCTCATGGTCCGCAACATCGCGCCACAACGGCGTAATGTCCAACCGCTCATCCACCCAATCATAAATGGCGCGCAGCACTTGCTACACCTCCGTTTCAGCAACCATTTACTTCTTGATTAGCGGTCCAATCAATAACTTTCCATCTTGCACTTTCGTTTCATAGCGATCAAGAGGTGCTGATGGGGGAGTACCCGGGACGTTGGTCCCATCCTTCGTGTACCGGCCAAAGTGGCAGGGACAGAAGAACTGGTTTTTAAACTGCGGGTTGCTGTTCCAGTTTACGGTACATCCCAAATGCTTGCAAACGGGGGACAAAGCCACAAATTCACCGTTTAACTTCAGCACCCAGGCAGTCATCTGTTCCCCTTTAGGCGGGTTGTACCAGCCATCTTTACGATGAACCGTAAAGCGCACTTCCTTTGGTGTATCGGTAATTTCATCCACGCTCAAACCAACATCGTGGAATTCGCCGCCTTCTCCTTTTCTGAGTAACGGATCAGCAACAAACCGAACCATCGGGAAAAGGACTCCCGAAGCAAGGAAAGCACCGGTCCCACCTAATGTGTACGTTAAAAATTGCCGGCGGGAAACTTTCTTACTCACGTTTTGTCCGACCTCCTTCTATCCGGCTTACCGTCCACTCGGACCGGAATCTATGCTAGGACACTTTCATCTTTTACTAGGACATATACATGATAGCGAAAGCTTTCCATAAAAGTCAAGGAAGCGTTCAGACTTTAAGGGACAATGTTCCCAAAAATCTTGAACATTAAGATTGATGTTGCCAGAGTTCCAATACTTTTTCATAAAGTTTCCGGCTTTCTTCCTCCATTTCTGACCGGGTGGTCTCCGGTGAAAGTTCCATGGCATAAAACAACAGGTTTTCATCTTCTTCCGCGAAACATTCCTCCACCAACGCTTTCAGTTTCCCGTCGCATACGATGACAAGATAATTAAAACCGGATTGCCTGATATCTTTTATTATTTCATGAAAATACGATTTAAAAACCTCCGGGTTTTGTCCCGTATATGAAACGGACGGCAAGAGCAACAACCGCCCTGTTAAAGTTTTTTCCAGTTCTTCGGCAAAATATTGGACCATTTTCCCGTTTTTAATATCCAATTCTTTTTCCTCGATCCGGACAGAGGCAACCGGCAGGCACAAGGTGTCCACAAAGGCCGCCACCTCTTTCCAACCGTCCTGATTGATTTGATCCAGTCGCATTTTGTAACCTTCTTTCCAAAAAAAATGCCCAGCTTCTGCTGAACATTATAACGAATATATCATTTGGACTCCAGTATTTCCTTCCATTGTTTGCTAAGTTGTAAAAATGTTTCAACATCTCGCTTGGCCAAAGCATCATCAATTTGTTCGTACAAACGTTTTTTTTCAAAATCCTTTACCGCCTGATCCAGAAGCATCTCCGCAAACAGACTCAGCAAATGGTCTTGCACCAAGTCATGTTTCTCCATGGAATAAACCTCCAATACCGCGGTAAATTTGGAACACGAGAAACGCTTTTTAAAATACAAACCGATATATAGCTCTTCATGGGGATACGCCCGGATATCGTCAAAAGCCGTCTCCACATCCGTATACACCCGTTTGTTTTTCGTAAAACGAAACGGGACCATTTTACTGCAACAGGATGAGATAATCATGGATTTGGGCAGGTTGCGGACATGATCCACAAAACGGACTTTTTCAAGCAACCGGTCATTGGAATGCAAATAACCGAGTAACCATGCCGCTTCTTTTTTCTGCAAATCGTAATTTTCCAGGAACCAATGAATGAACGATTTTTTCTCTGCCACAGACACGTTGCTTTTCATATTTCCCCCACTCTTGCGCCGTTTGGAAAATTCATTCTATTCCGGCTGCAATCCGGAAACAAACCGTTTCCGGATACAACATGTTTTCGGCGCCATGGACATTGATTCCTGCCTCATGTCCTTTGGAGGAACCCTTCCTCGATCGCACGCTCCCTGAAGGCCGAAATCCCGTATAACCACTTGACTCCGGATGGTGTAAGGGAAATATATTGCTCCTCTCCTTCCCTGCCGATCTTCAACACGCCGAGATGCACCATCATTTTCAACACTTTTTGGAAAACGCTTTCTTTTGTTTCGTAATAAAAAGGGTTGAGCCAAGATTCCGTTGCCTGATAAACCGTAACCGTCCGGATCCATCCCGGATAAGCCAACAATGCGATCAAACGAATGACCATCGGCAACTGCGGAATTGCCCGCCGGTAAAGACGTATCCAAAACCGGACCAATTCTTTTCCATGGTCAATCTTTTGCTTCTCTTGATTATTTAATTTCCCCGAACCTTTCTCCGTTAAACACAAATATCCATCTTTATCCTCTATAAAATATCCTTTGTAATAGGCATAATCATACAATAGTGAGAAACGGTCCGGATACAGATGGTAACAACGGCCGAAACCAAACCGGGGACCTTTTTTGGAAACCGGTTCTTCCGGGACATAAAACGTTTGAAACATTTGCTTTTGCTGATTTTTATAGATCGCCCCGTCCAAGGTCAACCGGACGA
Source organism: Thermoactinomyces sp. CICC 23799 (assembly GCF_016055145.1). Lineage (NCBI taxonomy): Bacteria > Bacillati > Bacillota > Bacilli > Caryophanales > Thermoactinomycetaceae > Thermoactinomyces > Thermoactinomyces sp. CICC 23799. The sequence goes on along the minus strand of NZ_JAECVV010000005.1, from coordinate 57,193 downwards.
TTTCCTTTTTTAAGAACAGGAGGAAATGGTCCAAGTCGTGGAGCAACTGCTCTTGCTCATCACGATAAACCGCCGGCGGGTCCTCCCGGTAACTTCCTTTCATCCGGAAAGGCTTGAGCAAAATCTCACTCACTCTTTCCCGCAAATCGGAAGGCACATGATACAGTGATTGCGTACGATAGGAATAGCCGGGAAAAATCCATCCTCTTTTCAACGAATCCACAATGAACCGGCGCGGCTCGCCTTTTTCGCCGTCCAACGCCGCCCTTCCTTTGGCCAGGAGTTCTTCCATGGAGTATTGAAGGCTCGGATCCAACATGATCAACTGCAGAAAACGAAATTCATGTTTGTCGAGGGAAGCGATTTGCTCCTCCAGCTGGTTTTTTTGGTTCATGCGTTGCAACAACGACCGGATCAGGTCATATTTGGAACAGGAATTTTGATTTTCACACCCGTAGTACCGGTTCATTCGTTTCAATTGTTCGATATCCGTATACGTTAACCAATCTGCCATGTTCACCGTCCATCTTCCTCCTCGGAGACTCGTTATTTTTATTTTGGACGAATCAGGAGAAAGATAGACTCTTTGCCGTCCTGGTTTTCAAAGATTCTTCTCATTTAACGGGATGGATGATTTCCGGTTGCCACTATGTTCTTCCGGTTTTTCCTCTTTCACCTGAATTCCTCTGCCTGCAAGAAAAAGAATAAAACTGATGATGACCAAGTGCCAATCATGAATGGTTTGTTTTGGAAAAAACAAGGCCAATAAATCCCCGATCAAATCTTTCCAATATAAATAAAATTGATCAATCACGGACACCGTTTGAATGAAAAACAAAAGATGAAGCCCCAAAAACACCGCCGTTGCCTGCCACAGCGACAATCCATGGGATTGTTTTGCGGAAGAGCCCAACCCCAAATAAATAAACATCATCATGACACCGATGATCAGCACGGTCCACTCCATCAAATGATCCGCCACCAACCGGGCGGGAAACCAAAATGAAATCAACAAGGGAAAAAACCAGATTTTCAATGCCATGACCAATCCGATCACGATTAAGAATTCAAGGCAAAAACGACCGACTCTTGTCCGCATGAAACCACCTCATCCCACTTTTATGTTTACAAGGAAAAAAAAAGAACCGCCCGATCAAATCGGGCGGGTTGCACAGGACGTACAATATTGGATAGGAGTGGAGAGAAACCATACTGTAGTTCCCATTATACGGGCAGAAGTGGACAAGGTCAACAACATTTTTTAATTTTCAGATTTGACTTACTTGCATTTTTTGGATGTAACGGAAAAATCCAGGGAAAGATACATCGATGGATTCCACATCCAATACTTTGACGGTTTCTTTGGCTCCCAACCCGGCGACCGCCATCGACATGCCGATCCGGTGATCCCCGTGGCTGGTGGTGGTGCCGCCGTGCAGGGTCACGGGGCCTTCGATCACCATTCCGTCTTCGGTTTCTTTGATGTTTGCCCCCAACTTCTTCAGCTCGTTGACCGTGGTGGCAATCCGGTTTGATTCCTTCACTTTTAATTCTTTGGCATCTTTAATGACCGTGGTTCCTTTGGCCTGAGTGGCAACAACGGCCAAAACAGGAATTTCATCAATCAAGCGCGGAATCATTTCTCCGCCAATGGTCACTCCGTGAAGCTCTCCAGTGCGAACAGTCACTCTGCCGACCGGTTCATTGCACCAACTTCCGGTCTCTTCCACTTCCACCATGGCTCCCATTTGTTTAAAAGCATCCAGGATTCCGGTCCTTGTCGGGTTTAAACCGACGTCTTCCACCGTCACCTGGCTGCCCGGCACCATCAGGGCGGCGGCAAGGAGGAACGCGGCAGAAGAAATGTCTCCCGGCACCCGGACTTTGGTACCGCGCAACGATTGTCCCCCTTCTATGGAAACCACATGATCTTTCGCCGTCAATGCGGCTCCAAACGCCGGCAGCATGCGTTCGGTATGGTCACGGGATAGAGAGGGCTCAGCCACCGTGGTGACCCCTTCCGCGCTTAAACCAGCCAGCAAAAGACAAGACTTCACTTGGGCGCTGGCCACCGGACTGTGATAGGTGATCCCCTGCAGACGGCCTCCTTTTACGGCAAGGGGGGTGTAACGCCCGTTTTCCCGTCCTTCAATGCGTGCTCCCATTTTTCTTAACGGTTGAACCACCCTGTCCATGGGACGGCGGCTGATGGAATCATCACCGATCACCGTGGAAAAAAACGGCGCTCCGGCCAATATTCCCAGCATCAACCGGATGGTCGTGCCGGAGTTTCCCACATCCAGCGGGGCCACCGGCTCTTTTAATCCGTGGATCCCCCGGCCGTGAATCCGCACGGATGTGGGGGACAATCGTTCAATTTCCACTCCCATCTGTTCAAAGCATTGCAGGGTCCCCAAACAATCCTTTCCGGGCAAAAAGCCCTCGACTTCGGTCACCCCTTCAGCCAATGCCCCCAGCATGATGGAGCGGTGGGAAATCGATTTGTCACCGGGGACTTTGCAAGTCAATTGAAACGGTTTCGACTGCCATATTTCCATCATACTTTGCTTTCCTCCCAGCTTTCGTCCTCACTGAATACTTCCAGTCCTTCCCTGCGCAAGACAGAGATGGCGGCCAGATAATCTTTTTCTTTTTTAAAGGCAATTTTTAAGACACCGGGAATCTCTTCCCGGTTTTCCATCACTTCCAAATTGCTGATATTGATGTTTTCGTTTCCCAACAAGGTGGCAATCTTTCCGATCACCCTCGGCTGGTCCGGCACATCCACATGACATTCATACCGCGGTTCCAGAATTCCCCGGCGCTTTTTATCCGGCAATTGTTGCCTCAACCGGCGGGAGCGGCTGAAAAACGCTTCAATTTGCTCTTGTTCCCCGTCAGAGATGGCGGAGCGGACTTCTACCATTTTTGCGATCCAATCATCCATCAACTTTAACAGTGCTTTCCGGTTGGAAAGCAAAATATCCCGCCACATGACCGGATGACTGGCACCAATGCGGGTCAAATCCCGAAATCCGCCTGCTGCCAAGCGATGAAACCATTCATTTTCTTCATTATAATTGCCGACCACATTCACCAATCCGGCCGCAATGATATGGGGCAAATGGCTGATCGCCCCCACAATCCGGTCATGATGCGCGGCATCCATGATCACCAGTTCGGCCCGGGTCGCCTTATGCAACAACTGGCTGACCTTTTGCACCTCCCAAAGGGAAGCTTCCGGATCCGGAGTCAAAACATAGTAAGCATTTTCAAACAACAAAGACCGGGCCGCCTGAATGCCTGACTGGTGCGATCCGGCCATGGGGTGCCCGCCGATAAAAACGATCCCTTTTTCTTTTAATTTGCGGCTTGCTTCCATGATCTCCGATTTGGTGCTCCCCACATCGGTCACAATGCATGACGGCTTGAGGGGGAGTTTGGCCAATGTCTCAATCATTTGCTTGATTTGGCCCACAGGCAAGGCGATGACAATCATGTCGGCATCGCTGACCGCCCGCGGGAGGGAAGTTGTCCAATCATCCACGGCACCGATTGCCATCGCATACCGCAAGTCTTTTTCCGAACGGTCATATCCGACCACCACGGCATCGGTCCGTTCTTTCAATCCCAGCGCCAAAGATCCGCCGATTAATCCAATTCCCAGAATCGCAATTTTTTCAGGCATCGGGAGATTCTATCCTTTCATTTCCAAAAGTTGCTCCAACGCTTTTAAAAACCGGTCATTTTGCTCTTTGTTTCCAACCGTGACACGGATGTAAGTCGGGAAGCCCAGTGCCTCCCCGGACCGGACAATCACTCCTTGACGAAGCAATCCCTGAAACGCCTCATCGGCCGGCATGGTGGTATCCATCAGGATAAAGTTTCCATGGGCCGGGTAATAATGAAGGTTCCATTCATCCAATTTTTCCGTGATCTGTTTGATTCCCAACCGGTTTTGGTTCCGGCAATAAAAAATAAATGCTTCATCCTCCAACGCCGCCAGTGCCGCTGCTTGCGCAAGCCGGTTCAGGTTGAACGGTTCACGGACCCGGTTCAACTCGCGCACCACATCCGGATGGGCAACCCCGTATCCGGCCCGGAAAGCGGCCAAACCAAAGATTTTGGAAAAAGTGCGCAAAACAATGATTTGCGGATTATAATTCAAAAAAGACAAGGAATCAGGATAATCCGGGTCCGTGACATATTCATAATACGCTTCGTCCAACACCACCAAGACGTGATCCGGCAGCTGATCCAAGAACCATGTCAACTCTTGCCGGGTTACAATCGTTCCGGTCGGATTGTTCGGATTGCAGATCCAGATCACCCTCGTCCGGTCCGTCACCGCCTCCAGCATGGCTTCCAAGTCATGCACGCCGTCTTTTAAAGGCACCTTCACCGGCCGGGCTCCTTCAATCCGCACCGCGGTTTCATACCGTGGGAAAGTGAGGTCGGCCATCACCGATTCCGTCCCCGGTTCCAGATAGGTGCGGCCGATCATCTGAATCAATTCATCCGATCCGTTTCCGAAGATGATACGTCGCGGGTCGGTTTCCAAGTACTCCGCCAATTTTTCACGCAGTTTGGGAGCATTCCCTTCCGGATAGAGATGGAACTCCCCTTTCATCTCTCCCAAAGCTTCCCAAACCTTTGGTGAACAGCCGAAAGGATTTTCATTCGAGGCCAACTTGATCACATCGTGGATCCCGTACTCCTCTTTTACCTCTGCAAGTGTTTTGCCAGGTTGATAGACTGGTAGTCCTTGAACGGTTGCTTTTGGTTTCATGCCCATTCCCTTTCAATTTTTTATTTCTATCTTACTCCGATTTTAACTGTCTGACAAACACCCTGATGTTCTTCAATCCGTCTTCCCTTCTCCCCAGATCCTTCAACAAGTCCGATTGTTCCTCGATTTTTTTGACCAACGCACTTCCGACCACAACGCCATCGGTATGGTTTAAAAAGTGCCGGACATGTTCCCGATTGGAAATGCCAAAACCCACTGCCGTGGGAACGGGACTGAATTTCCGCACCGTATCCAAAAAATGACTGGTTTGTCCGGCGAATTGATCCCGCATCCCGGTCGTTCCCAGTGAAGAGACGCAGTAAACAAACCCTTGGGCTTTTGAAACGATTTCTTTCACCCGGTCTTGGGATGTCGGCGCCACCAGGGGGATCACGCACAAGCCGCGTTTTTTTCCCAAATAGCGTAATTCTTCGCTTTCTTCAAAAGGCAAATCCGGGACAATCAACCCGTCAAAGCCGTGAGCGACCGCTTCCTCCACCAGTTTTTCCATGCCGAACCGGTACACGGGATTGGCATACGTAAACAAAATCAAAGGCACTTCACTGCCGTTTTTTCGCATCTTTTTTCCCAATTGCAGCACTTTGGCCAAGGTCACCTGATTTTTCAAAGCGCGTTCCCCCGCGGCCTGAATGACGGGACCGTCGGCCATCGGATCCGAAAATGGAACCCCCAGTTCAACGGCCGAAACCCCTTCCTCTTCCAGCAACCGGATGAGGCTTTCTGTCACTTCCATATCCGGATCGCCACACATGATGAAGGGAATGAAATGGTTCTCTTTTTGAGCCAAGGTTTGTTGCAAACGGTTCATTACGATTCACCTCTTAACGCCCGGCGGATCGTCTCCACATCCTTATCCCCGCGGCCTGATAAACAAATCACAATCAAATCCCGAAAATCCCGTTGTTTGGCCAACCGGATCCCTTCCCAAATGGCATGCGCCGACTCCAACGCCGGCAAAATCCCTTCCGTCCGGCAAAGGATTTTCACCGCTTCCAATGCTTCCTGGTCGGTCACCGAAGTATATCGCACCTGGCCGGTCTTGTGCAGGTACGCATGCTCGGGTCCGACCCCGGGGTAATCCAATCCGGCTGAAATAGAATGGGCGGGCAACACCTGGCCGTGTTCATCCTGCAAGAAATAACTGTACATGCCGTGCAAGACGCCGGTCTCCCCTTTGCTGAGCGAAGCGGCATGCAATCCGGTGGACAAGCCTTTTCCCGCGGCTTCCACCCCGTGAAGGTGCACCTCTTCCTCATCCAGAAACCCGGTAAACATGCCGATTGCATTGCTTCCTCCCCCGACACAAGCCACCACATCCGTCGGAAGTCGTCCTTCCCGGTTTAAGATTTGGATCCTTGTCTCATCACCGATCACCCGTTGAAACGTTTTGACAATCAACGGATAAGGATGGGGTCCCACGGCCGAACCGATCAGATAGAAGGCATGATCCACTTCCGCCACCCAACGCCGGAGTGCTTCATTGGTGGCATCTTTTAATGTGCGGGTACCGGAGCAAACCGGTTGCACTTTCGCCCCCAACAGTTCCATCCGAAAAACATTCAACTGTTGCCGTTTGATATCTTCTTCTCCCATAAACACTTCACATTCCAGCCCCAAAAGAGCAGCAACCGTTGCCGTGGCCACCCCGTGCTGACCGGCTCCGGTCTCGGCAATCAATTTGGTTTTCCCCATCCGCTTGGCCAAAAGCGCCTGCCCCAAAGCATTGTTGATCTTATGGGCACCGGTATGGTTCAAATCCTCCCGTTTCAAATAAATTTTGGCCCCTCCGGCATATTCGGTGAGCCTTTTTGCATAAGTCAATGCGGTCGGGCGTCCCGAATAATGTTCCAACCAATGGTTTAACTCTTCTTTAAAGGAAGGATCCTTCATCGCCTCTTCAAATCCGGCTTCCAGTTCGATCAGGGCATTCATGGTGGTTTCGGGAACGTAACGCCCCCCGAATTCCCCGTATCTCCAAGACGCGGCTTTTTTATGAAGAAGTGGCATAAGCTTTTTTCACCCTTTCCAAAAAAAGGCGCATTTTTGCGCTGTCTTTGTGTTGATCGATTTCTATTCCGCCGGACACGTCAATTCCGTCGGGCCGGTAGCGGGTGATCAACTCCGTCACATTGTTTTCGTCCAATCCCCCGGCAACCCAACAGGGCAGATTCAATTGGTGGCATGCCTCCTTCCAGGCCGGGATCAAACGCCAATCAAACCGTTTTCCGGTTCCGCCTTTTATGTTTCCGGCTGCGGTGTCGAGCAAAATCGCATCGGCCCACGGCTGATACGCTTCCAGCTTCCCCGGTTCCGGCAAAGAGTCTTGCATATGAAACACTTTGGTAAGATGAAGGCCGGGGCGGGCCGACTTGATTTTTTGGAGCAACTCAACAGGCTCTTCTCCATGCAGTTGAATACCGGACAGAAGCGCGGTTTCCAACCAACTTTTCACTTCATCCCAAGAAGGATTTTGTAAAACCCCGATGGCCGCCTGCCCTTTAGACAGATGCCGGACCAATTCCGGCAAACGGCTGCGGGGCACGGATCTTCTCCGGCCGGGAACCAGCACAAATCCCAAAGCATCCACCGGCAACCGGCTGGCTGTTTGCACATCCCGGGCTCTTTGAAAACCGCAGAACTTGATAAAAGGCTTTTTCATCTTCTTAAACCCTCTCGCAATTCACGAACGGCCCGTTCCGGATCTTCCTGACGCATCAGGTATTCCCCGACGAGCAACCCTTGCACCCCGGCTTTGTGCATCCGTTTTGCATCTTCCAAAGAGAGAACACCGCTCTCCCCGATCACAGGGCGTCCCGGGGGAATGAGCGGTCTCAGCTTCTCAGTATGGGAGATATCGGTTTGAAAGGTATGCAAGTTCCGGTTATTGATTCCGATCACATCCGGGTCGCACGAAAGCGCCGAAGGAATTTCGTCTTCTTCATGGATTTCAACCAGAACTTCCATCCCCAGCTCATGAGCCGTGCAGGTGAACCGTTTTAACCGCTCTTCATCCAGTAAAGCGGCAATGAGTAAAATGATGTCGGCTCCCAACAGCTTGCTTTCATACACCTGCAATTCATCCATGATGAAATCTTTGCGAAGCACGGGCAAGCCGACATTTTGTTTCACCTGTGTCAAATATTCCGGTTTGCCGTGAAAATAAACGGTATCCGTCAACACTGACACGGCTGCCGCCCCGCCAAGCTCATATCCCTTGGCCACCTTCACCGGATCCAACTTTTCTGAGATTACCCCTTTGGACGGAGAGGCGGATTTCACCTCGGCAATAATGGCCGCCTCCGTCCCGGACAACTTCTTTTTTAAAGACAACCCCTGCGGAAGGCGTTTGGCACGCTTCCGGTCATGCGAAGAAATTTGCTCGTGAAGGGCTCTGATTTCTTTTGCTTTGGTGTCTGCGATTTTTTCAAGAAACATAGGTAACCTCCTTCGAAGCTTGAACCACTTTGTTCAGCTGCTCCCGGGCACGTCCTGATTGAATGATCCGTTTCGCCTGCTCCGTTCCTTCTTTCAATGATCCGGCTTTCCCCGCAAGATAGAGGACCGCCCCGGCATTGATGCTGACGATATCGGCAGGAGCCCCCTCCTTGCCCGCAAAAACTTCTTTCATGATCCGGGCATTTTCTTTTGCGGTTCCGCCCCGGAGCCCGGCTGCATGCCAACGGGTCACTCCGAGGGACTCCGGAGTGACCTCGTAAGTTTTCACCTCTCCGTTCTCCAATTCACTGATGCGGGTCGCATCCGTCACCGTCATCTCATCCAAGCCGTCCAGCCCCGACACCACCAGCGCTCTTTTGACGCCCAAGTGATTCAATACATGCGCCACCTTCCCGGTTAAGCCGGCATCATAAACGCCCAACAATTGCACTTTCACCCGCGCCGGATTCAACAGGGGCCCCATCAAATTGAAACAGGTGCGAAACCCGAGCTCTTTGCGGATGGACATCACCTTTTTGACCGCCGGATGAAACAATGGGGCGAATAAAAAACAAAGCCCTGTCTTTTCAAGCATTTTTACTGCTTCATCGGCATTCAGGCGGATATTCATCTTTAAGGCCTCCAAGACATCGGCACTCCCGCTTTTGCCCGATACCGCGCGGTTTCCGTGTTTGATGACGGGCACCCCCGCCGCAGATGCAACGATGGATGCCGCTGTTGAAATGTTAAATGTTTTTTGTCCGTCCCCGCCGGTTCCGCAAGTATCCACCGCTTCTTCAAACGGGTTCCGGACGGGAATGGTTTGCGAATGGATGCCTTCGACAAAGCCGATCAGTTCTTCCACCGTTTCCCCTTTCATCCGCAGCGCAGTCAAAAAACTGGCGATTTGCGCCTGTGGCACGTTTCCGTTGATCATCGCTTCTATCGCTTGCTTTGCTTCGCTGCGGCTGAGAGGTTCGCCTTCCACCACTTTTTTCAGAAACGGCTTCATCCCACCGAACTCCTTGCCTTTTCCGGCCGGACCATTGCCAATGCTTTGAGCATCCCCTTGGCTTTATGCAAGGTCTCGAAATATTCCCTTTCCGGATCCGATGCAGCAACAATGCCCGCACCGGATTGAACCTGTGCTTTTCCGTCACGGAACACAATGGTCCGGATGGTAATGCATTGGTCCATATCCCCACTGAAGCTGAAATAACCGAGTGCTCCCCCGTAAATGCCCCGGGGAGACGCCTCCAGATCGGCGATGATTTCCATCGCCCGCACCCTGGGCGCTCCGGACAAGGTTCCCGCCGGGAAACAAGCGATCAAAGCATCCATGGGTTTCTTTCCTTCTTTCAATTCCCCTTGGATCCGGGAAACCAGATGCATGACATGGGAATATTTTTCGATTTTCATATAATCCGGCACTTTCACCGTTCCCACTTTGGCAACGCGCCCGATGTCTTCCCGGCCCAGATCCACCAACATCACATGTTCGTCGCGTTCTTTTTGGTCCTGCAACAAATCATCCATCAATTCCTGATCTTCCTGTTCGTCTTTTCCGCGCGGTCTGGTTCCGGCAATGGGGCAGGTTTCCGCGGTGGACCCGGTGACACGCACCAACACTTCCGGCGAAGTCCCGACGACCTTCTCATCCCCGAGGTTCAAATAATACATGTAAGGGGAAGGATTCAAAACCCTTAACGCCCGGTATACATCGAAGGGCGGAGGTGCCGTCTCCACCGTCAGCGAACGGGCCAGGACCACTTGCAAAACTTCGCCGTTTTGAATGTATTCCTTGGTTTGTTTCACCATTTGCATAAATTCGTCTTTGCTGACGTCCGGTTTAATATCCAGTTCGGAAACTTCCCTTTCTTCAAAAGATAATGAAGGAACGGGACCTGGCTTCTTCAAAAACTCCGATGACCATTTCTCCAGCCGGTCTGCCTCCTGATCATAGGCCTCTTTTATTTCCTGAGCGGACATCCCGGGGAAAACCTTCAGATGGGAAACAAAGATGACTTCATCTTTCAGATGGTCAAACACCAGCAACCGGTCCACGAACAAATAATGGAGGTCGTTTTGATCAGAAGTCCCTTTGGTCACCTTCCGGTCGGGCTCAATAAACCGGACGGCATCGTAACCGGTGTAGCCGACCGCTCCTCCCAAAAATGAAGGAAAATCTTTATAAACCGGGGTTTTATACTGTTCCAACATGGATTTTAAAAAATCAAATGGGGAAGATGTCACTGTTGTTTCGCTTTCGCCATTCCGCTTTGTCGTCGTGATTTCGGTTCCTTTTCCTTTGACCGTCAAAAACGGGTCATATCCGATAAAGGAATACCGGGACCGGTGCTCACTCTCTTCGACACTTTCCAGCAAAAAGGAATTGGGTTGATCCTTCACCCGGGCATACAAGCGGATGGGGGTTTCGGTATCAGCCAGCACTCTTTTGCAAAGCGGAATCAAGCGGTATTTTTTGCTCAGTGACAAAGCCGTTTCTCGTGTGGGGTAAATCAAAAAAATCCCTCCTCAAAAATGGGTTTTGAGAGAAGGGAAAAGCGGGGATTGCAGAGGAAAATATAAAAACCAAAGCAAGCATTGCTTTGGCTGTTTTTTCATGTATCATTCAGCCTCCACTCTGCTCCGCTATCTCCATTCTCTGCTCAACTCAGCTCATCTGAATAACTATGCTACTCATTCTATGATTATTACTTTATCGAAGAGGCAAAAAATTGTCAACCCGAAATCAGGGTTTCATTTCCCGGTCCGGCAACAATCGCTGCAAGACCCGTTTGATTTCTTCCTCCGGCACATCCCGTACAATCTCCACGTTGCCGATATCCCGGGCCAGAACAAACACATATTTTCCTTGTTGCGCTTTTTTGTCCCGCTTCATGATCCCGATCAGGGACGCAACCGGCCATGAATCGGTGCAAACAACGGGCAGTCCGAACGATTTCAGAATCCGTCCGGTTTCCCGGATCACCTCCCGGTTTGTTCCCAACAACCGTTCGCTTAATTGCGCGGCCCCGTTCATTCCGATGGAAATCGCCTCTCCATGGGTGTAAACCTGATATCCGGACACCGCCTCCAAGGCATGGCCAATGGTGTGCCCATAATTCAAAATGGCGCGAAGGCCGGTTTCCCTTTCATCTTGGGACACCACATCCGCCTTGATCTGACAACCCCGGTAAACGGATTCCATCATGGCATCATGGTCCCGTGCATCCAGCGATTCACGATGTTCATCCAACCATTCGACGAAGGAAGCATCCCGGATCAGGCCGTGTTTGATCACTTCCGCCATTCCGGACCGCCATTCTCTCGCCGGCAGTGTCTTTAAACAGGCCACATCAAAGACAACCATCAACGGCTGATGAAAAGCGCCGATATAATTTTTGCCCATGGGATGGTTCACGGCCACTTTGCCGCCGACACTGCTGTCATGGGCCAATAAAGTGGTGGGAATTTGAACGAACGGAATCCCACGCATGTAACTGGCCGCCAAAAAACCGGCCAGATCACCTACCACACCTCCGCCCAAGGCCAAAATCACACTGCGGCGATCCAGGCCAAATTTCAAACATTCCCCCGTCAAATGTTCCAGCATTTGCAAGCTCTTGCTTTTCTCCCCCGCTTCGACGACAGAGATCCCAGCCTGAAATCCGGCTTGCTCCAACGCGTCGCGCAATTTGCCGGCATAAAGCGGAGCCACGTGGGTGTCCGTGACAATCATCAGTTTGCAATCCGTTTCAATGTGGTGTTGCTTTAAAAACGATGGCACTTTTTCCAACAGACCGTTTCCGATGTAAATCGGGTAAGACCGTTCTTTTCCCTGCACCGTCAATGTTTTCATCAGAAACTCAACACGCTTTCCTGATACTGCTTCAATTGTCGTTTCACCTCATCCATGGTGTCTCCCGAAAATTTGCCCAAGAGCGCTTGTGCCACTTCCCAAGCCACCACATTTTCCATCACCACGCTGGCTGCCGGAACCGCACAGCTGTCGGAACGTTCGATGCTTGCCTGAAATGGTTCTTTTGTCTCAATATCAACACTTTGGAGAGGTTTGTACAAGGTGGGAATGGGCTTCATGACGCCTCTGACAATGATGGGCTCGCCGGTGGTCATTCCGCCTTCGAATCCGCCCAACCGATTGGTCCGGCGGTAAAATCCGCGTTCTTTTGACCACAAAATTTCGTCATGAACTTCGGATCCCTTCCGCTTGGCGGCCTCAAAACCGATTCCAAATTCGACTCCTTTGAAGGCATTGATGCTGACCACCGCACGCGCAATATTGGCATCCAGTTTGCGGTCCCAATGAACATGGCTTCCCAATCCGACCGGAACCCCTTGCACAATGGTCTCCACGACGCCTCCCAGGGAATCTCCCTCTTTTTTCGCTTGATCGATGAGGGCCATCATTTTTTCCTCAGCGTTTTGATCGAGACAACGCACAGGGGACAATTCGGCACGTTCCACCATCTCCTCAAAGGACAATTCCACCGGCTCCGCAACGACATCGCCAATGCGGATCACGTGGCCGGCAATGCGGATTCCGCATTCTTCCAGAATCAAACGGGCCACCGCTCCTGCAGCGACACGGGCTGCGGTTTCCCTGGCGCTGGACCGTTCCAAAACATCACGCATATCCCGGTGTTGATACTTGATAGCTCCATTCAAATCGGCATGCCCCGGACGCGGGCGGGAAATTTTCCGTTTCTCTGCTTCTTCCGGAATCGGATCCACACTCATCACTTTTTTCCAATGGTTAAAATCCCGGTTTTCAATCACAAGGGTGACGGGTGCTCCTGTTGTCTTCCCGAACCGGACACCGGACAAAATTTTCACTTGGTCCTTTTCAATCTGCATGCGTCGGCCGCGTCCATACCCTTTTTGACGACGGGCCAATTCGCGGTCAATTTTCTCTTTATCCAAGGAAAGCTGGCTGGGCAATCCTTCAATGATCACTGTTAATTGCGGACCGTGTGACTCTCCTGCTGTCAGATACCTCATGCTCATCTCCCTCTCATCTCAATGAAAAAATTTGATAGTAATCATAACACAGATCAACCAAACTGGGGAGAGCCAATTCCAGATAAAACCCTTTTCAAAACCGGTTTGAAGGATGGCCGCGGCCATTTTCAACCCGCCGGCTCCGAAAAAAAATCAAGGCATAGCTTTTCGCTATGCCTTATCAAACCGGTTTTCAGATCCAACGATTGATAGTTTTCTCATAATGATTGAAATCTTCCTCATCAAACCACAGTGCAATTTCCCGCTCGGCGCTTTCCGGCGAATCGGAACCGTGAACGATGTTCATCGCCACATTGACGCCATAATCGCCCCGGATCGTTCCCGGCAACGCTTCGGAAGGATTGGTTTTCCCCATCATTTGGCGGGCTGCCGCAATAATGCCGTTTCCTTGCCAAACCATCGCAAAGACCGGTCCGGAAGTAATGAAGTCCACCAACTCGTCAAAGAAGGGCTTCTCTTTATGCTCGATATAATGCTGCTCCGCAAGCTCGCGGGATACGGTCATCAACTTGGCACCCACCAGTTGGTAACCTTTCCTCTCAAAACGGGACACGATTTCTCCGATCAATCCGCGTTGCACACCATCCGGCTTTACCATGATAAATGTTTTTTCCATTTGGTTCATCCTCCACCTTTATGTATAAACAAAAAGAAAAAAGCGTCATGAAAAATTTTAACAAGTTTAAATTGTAAACGCAACCATCCCGTCAATAAGACCGTTCAACAATGAATTCCGCAATCAGCCGGAGGGATTCCCGTTCGGTGGAAGCCGGTAATTGCTTTAAACAGTGCATCGCTTTATTCATGTAGCGTTTGGACAAATCCAAGGTATATTCGATGCCCCCGCTTTTTCTGACCTGATCCAACACCTGGGAGAGGGAGACCATTTCCCCTTGCGAGCGCAAATAAGAACGAATGGATTCCCGCGCATCTTCATCGCCTTGGTATAACGCGTAGATCACCGGCAAGGTCACGTTTCCCTGCCGCAAATCATTTCCCGCCGGTTTTCCCAATGTCTCTTCATCCCCGATAAAATCCAATACATCATCCTTCATCTGAAAAGCCATTCCCACGTAATACCCGTATGCTTTCAACCACTGAACATGGCGGGGGGAAGCCTGGCTCACGAGCGCCCCCAATTGACAACTGACCGATATGAGCAAAGCGGTTTTCCGTTTGATCCGGCGCAAATAACGGCGCAACGACAATCTTTCCGAATACAGATCCTCGATCTGATCCATTTCCCCCAGGCAAACCAAGGTCATCGCTTTGGCCAGAATGGGATGAACCGTCTTATCTTTCAAACCGGACAACTCCATCAAGGCCCGGGCCAAAATAAAGTCCCCGGTATACATGGCCACTTTATTGTCCCATTCCTTTTTGATGGTCGCTTGCCCCCGTCGTGTATCCGCATCGTCAATCACATCATCATGAACCAGGGTAGCCATGTGTATCAACTCCAGCGCCACGGCTACCCTTTTTAATTCTTCACGCTCATAATGACCGAACCGCCCGGACAACAGCACAAACACGGGGCGCATCCGCTTGCCGCCGGCTTTGAGCAAATGTGCGGATGATTCATTGAGCACCGGTTGTCCGGTCTCGATGGCGTTTTGTAATTCTTCTTCAATCCAATCCAGATCCTTTTTGATCACATGGTAAATTTCTTGCAAATTCATCATCTTCACCCTAACACATACCAACCGGTCGGCGGGTTGGCATGCCGATTTCAATATCCTCAATCCGGCTTTCTTTAAAAAAACCGGAAATTCGCCTTTACAGCCATACATCCAGAAGCATGAAGGCGAACACAACCACACTCAGTACCCCGTTCATGGTGAAAAACGCCGTGTTTAAACGGGATAAATCATCTGCAGAAACAATGGCGTGTTCATAAATCAGAACCCCCAATGCAATAGCCGTTCCAATCCCAAACCAGATCCCCAGGTTGGTCAGCAACAACAGCGCAATCAATCCGGCTGCCGTCCCCACGTGCATCAGCGAAGAAATCACCAATGCTTTTCTGATTCCAAAACGGGCCGGGATGGAGTGAATTTTTTCTTTCCGGTCAAACTCAACATCCTGGCAGGCGTAAATCACATCAAATCCGCCGATCCACAATGCCACCGTCGCAAACAAAATCAGGGAGACCCCATCGATTTGAGCGGTGGTGGCCACCCATCCCCCCAGCGGGCCCAAAGCGGTGGCGATTCCCAAAAAGAAATGGCATGTCCAAGTGAAACGTTTGGTATACGAATAAAACCACAGGAAAAACACGGCCACCGGCAATAAATAGACGGCCAGCATATTCAACTGATAGGCCGAGAGAAAGAGCAGCGCAAACGAAACAATGACAAATCCCCATACAAAGGTGGTTGAAACCAAACCGGCCGGAATCGCCCGGTTTTTCGTGCGGGGATTTTTGGCATCGATATGCCGGTCGATCAAGCGGTTCAGGGACATCGCCGCACTCCGCGCAGCGACCATCGCCAACGTCACCCATCCCATTTCGGCCCAGGACGGAAATTCCCCTCTCACTTCCAAACTGCCCAGGATCGCCCCGAGATAGGCAAAAGGCAACGCAAAGATGCTGTGTTCAAACTTGATCATTTCCAACACGATTTTTAATTTGTTCCATGCATTCATCCAACCATCTTCCTTCTGTTCCTTTATCCATTGATTGGTTTTTTTCCGATGTGAAGAGCGGTAATGCCGCCGGTCAGCGGGTAAACCCGGATCTCCTCCAGCCCCGCCTCTTCTTTCATCAATTTCGCCAATTCTTTGTAATCGGGAAAAGGAGCGAGCGATTCCGGCAACCAGCGGTATTGCTCATAACGTCCGGCAAACCATTTTCCCATCAGCGGCAAAATCCGTTGAAAATAGAAATAATAAACCGCCCGGAACGGAGGCCACGTCGGCTTGGACAGTTCCAGGGAAACCACTTGTCCTCCCGGCTTGACCACCCGTTTCATCTCTTTTAACACTTGTACAAGATCCGGAACATTCCTCAATGCAAAACCGATGGTGGCATGATCAAACGTATTGTCCGGAAACGGCAGGTTCATCGCATCCCCGTGCACCAGCCGGATTTGGCCGGACAAAGCTTCCTTGTCCACTTTCTGCTTGCCGACATCCAACATGTTTTCACTGAAATCCAGTCCGACGATTTCGCCGGTCTTGGATGCGCGGGCCAGGGAAATCGTCCAGTCACAAGTTCCGCAACAGACGTCAATAGCTGTTTCGCCCGGTTTCACATTCATCTTTTTCATGGCGAACTTGCGCCATACTTTGTGCATGCAAAAACTCAGCAACGTATTCATCCGGTCATAATCTTTGGCGATATTTTCAAACACCTGATGGACAAACCGGGATTTCGCTTCGCCTTCCCGTGTCAAGATTCATCACTCGCTTTCGATACAGCCGTATCTGTTTTCGGCAGTTGATGGATTAAGCATGTCAAACCCGGATCCCCGGCTTGGCTGCATGCCTCCTGAAGAAACGCCTCTTTTTCCCGCAGCTTGTTCGTCCACACCTCATGTTGATGAAGCCGGGAAACAGCGGTTTGCGTTGCTTCATGGAGAACGACCAGCGCTTCTGCAATCTGAACCTTCAAGTTTTCTTCCACATGAAAAAAGTCGGCGAGCGCCGTAATCCAAGCCGTTGCAATTTTTTCAAAGTAAAACCAGACCTTCTCCACGTCCGGATCCTCTTCGTCATGAAGCAGAGAATGCAAAGACATTTTCCATTCGTTCACCCGGCACGTCACCCCGGCCAGACAACGGATTCCCTCGGTTTCATGCCGGCCGGCCAGATGCCGGTAAAACAAACTGCTGTAATGGTCCCCGGCCAGAACCGTCAGCTGCTGTTTTTGCTCGTTTTCGGAATCCGGGGAAGCGACCGCCACGCGTTCATGCATATCCGTTCCCATTTTCACCAGCGTGGTTGCCAAAATGTACAAGTCCACCCTTTTTTTGTCCGCAGCCAGGTCGCCGAGCAGCCACTGCAAAACTTGGACAAAAAAAACTGGGACTTCCGCTTCCCCGATTGTTTTGCGTACATATTTGTGATTTGCATCATTTTGAATTTGTGTAATCAACTGATTTAATGATTCATTATGTATGAATGCCATAAACAAAGTTCCTCCATTGAGGTAGTTCAAACACTGCGAATAGTATACCATACTTTTTTGGTGGATAGGCATTCTTCCAAGGTTTTCCCCTCATCACGGGAACGCAAAGAAAACCGGGTCATTTCAAACACACCCTCCAAAATTTCCTGATCCGACAACGCTTTCACCGGTGCTTTCTGCAACGCCGGCAAATCTTCTTTCCCGGCTTCCACAAAGTAACTTTCACCGGGTCTGAAATGCACAAGAACCTCCACCCGGCTGATATTTTCGACTTGCTCCAGCATCGGACAAATCAATTGTACCAGCTCATGCTCCATTTCCTGTTTGGTCTGTTTGAAAGCAGTGAGCTCCAAATAAACATTTTGCTGACGAAGGTCGGCCCGTTGAATCGGCAACCGGATCTGACGGCTCACCAAATAGTCCACCAGGTTTTCGTCAGTCAACCGATGAACTTTTTCTTCTTTAAAAACCGGTTTTGTCGGCTGGTTGGCGGAAAACATCGTCCGGCTGCACATCCAGGAAATCATCAGCGCCAACACTGTGGACAACAAAACCACAGCAAACCATCGGATCAGAAAGTCTCTCACCCTTGTTTCCCCCTTTGATTTCCCTGATTTTATTTTATAAACGGCAAGGGGGAAACATGCCTCGGGCGCACAGTCCTCTACTCATCCGTCTCGATCGTTCCGTAACTGGTCATGACCGTTGCCTTTCCGCGAACTTTAATGGCGGAGGTGTTCTCCGTAAATTGTGCAATCATCACTTCACCGCGGTCCAACTTTTCTGAATGGTGAAAACGGGTGTCTCTTCCCCGGGTCAACCCGATCACATTCACCCCGTTCTCTTTGGCTTTGATAATCACATAATCACCTGAAGTTTCCTTCAATGAAAATCCCTCCTTGAGAAAATCAACTTTATTTTACCACGGTTTCATCCTTGTCATGACAATAAAAGAGACTCTCCCATGAGGAAGAGTCTCGTTGTTGGTCGGGCTAGCCAGATTTGAACTGACGACCTCTTGCGCCCCATGCAAGCGCGCTACCAAACTGCGCCATAGCCCGTCATATAATTCATTTTGTCTCTCAGTGACAAGTAAGATTATATAACGGGTTTTATACAGTGTCAAGAGGTTTTTTCATTATTTTAAACCAATCAAACTCAAGGCTTCGGCTCTGGCTGCCACATCTTCTGCAAACACACCCCTGACGGCCGAGGTGACGGTTTTGGAACCCGGTTTTTTAACCCCCCGCATGGTCATGCACATATGTTCCGCTTCGATGACGACAATCACACCATACGGATCCAGCGACTCCACAATGGAATCGGCGACCGTCGAGGTAATCCGTTCCTGCAATTGGGGTCTTCTGGCCACCGTTTCAACTGCGCGGGCCAACTTGCTGAGCCCGGTCACTCTTCCTCCGCGCGGGATATAACCGATATGGGCTTTCCCGAAAAACGGAACCAAATGATGCTCACAAGTGGAGAAAAAAGGAATGTCTTTCACCAGGACAAGTTCCTCGTGATCTTCACTAAAAACCACCGAAAATTGATCTTTCGGATCTTGGTTTAATCCCGAAAAAATCTCTTCATACATCCGTGCCACACGTTTTGGGGTATCTAATAAACCTTCACGGTTTGGATCTTCGCCGACAGCTTCCAAAATCATGCGTACCGCTTCTTCAATTTTGCGATGGTCTACCATTTATGTTCCTCCATCCAAAAACAAATTCCTGTACAATAAGTATTATACCAATAGAAACAAGGATCATTATATCATATTGTCAAAAAACAAAAAGACCTCGAAGAAACGAGGTCTTTTTGGCAGGTTATGTAGTCCCAGCAATCAATTACTTATTGACTTCTTCGCGCAATTGTTTACCTGCTTTGAAAGAAACACTTTTGCGAGCCGGAATGATCATTTCTTCTCCGGTGCGCGGATTACGCCCTTTGCGCTCAGGCTTATCTTTCACTTCAAAGTTTCCGAATCCAATCAGTTGTACTTTTTCTCCTTCACGCAATGCTCCGGCAATGGCTTCCAATACAGCTTCAACCGATTTCGAAGCATCTTTTTTCGTCATTTCAGTAGCCTCTGCTACTTTATTGATCAGATCGGTTTTGTTCATATTCGCACCTCCGTTTACGAATCCAACACTCTTGCCAAACAACCGGCAAATGAGTGGATTTGCGTGGGACAATCCTATACTAATATAGACAAATCGTAAGTTCAAGAGAATCTTTGCGATTTTCCCGGATAACAATAAAAAAAGCGCTGAAAACGCGCTTTTCATATGATTTATAATATAATGGCAATTAATCCCCCTGAACCCTCATTGATGATCCGCTCGAGCGTTTCCTGCAATTTATAGCGGGCATTTTCCGGCATCATGGACAGTTTGGCCTGAATGCCTTCCCGGACGATGGAATTCAGGGAACGGCCGAAGATGTCGGATTTCCAGATCTGCAACGGGTCTTTCTCAAAATCGCGCATCAGGTAATTGACCAGCTCTTCACTCTGTTTTTCCGAGCCGATGATGGGCGCAAATTCGGAAGTCACGTTCACCCGGATCATATGGATCGAAGGTGCCGTTGCTTTCAAACGGACTCCAAAGCGGTTTCCCTGTTTGATCAATTCGGGTTCATCCAATGTCATTTCCTCGATTGCAGGGGCTGCCACGCCATAGCCGGTCGTACGCACCATTTTTAATGCATCCGCCACTTTGTCATATTCCCGCTTGGCAATGCTGAACTCCTGCATCAATTCCAACAGGTGATCCCGGCCGCGAATCTCAACACCGACCACTTCCTGCAACACCTGGTCATACAAATCATCCGGGGCATACAGATCAATTTCGGCAACGCCTTGCCCCATATCCATTCCGGACAGGGATGCTTTGTCAATGAAATCATATTGATAAAACTGTCCCACCACCCGGTCCACATCCCGGAGCCTCTTAATGTCTTTGACCGTTTCGCGCACGGACTCTTCAAAACTTTGCCGCAGCCAGTGATCCTCTTCAAGAACCATGACCCAGCTCGGCAGATTGACATTGACTTCATGCACCGGGAATTCATAAAGCACTTCCTTCATAATGCCCAAAATTTCTTCTTCACTCATCGTGGCCACACTGACTGCCAGAACGGGGATGTCATATTTTTCTGCAAGTTCGGCCCTTAAAGCCTGGGTTTGTTCACTGTACGGCTGGGTTGAATTCAGGATCAGGATAAACGGTTTTCCCACTTCCTTCAGTTCTTCGATGACACGCTCTTCCACTTCTTCATAAGACTCCCGGGCCAGATCGGTGATACTGCCGTCACTGGTAACCACAATGCCTACCGTTGAATGCTCCTGAATCACTTTCCGGGTGCCCACTTCCGCCGCTTCCTGAAACGGAATCGGTTCTTCAAACCACGGGGTGCTGATCATCCTCGGCCCGTTTTCATCCTCATACCCTTTGGCGCCCTCAATGGCATAGCCCACACAATCCACCAAACGAATATTGACATCCAATCCTTCGTCCACATGGATCTGAATCGCCTGATTGGGCACAAACTTCGGCTCGATGGTTGTGATGGTACGTCCTGCACCGCTGTGCGGCAACTCATCCGTCGCTCTCACTCTTTCGGCTTCATCTTCAATGTTCGGGATGACAACCTGTTCCATGAACCGCTTGATAAATGTTGATTTACCGGTGCGCACCGCACCGACCACACCCAGGTAAATATCTCCTCCTGTTCTCTCTGCAATATCTTTCAGGATATCTACTTTTTCCACGAAATTCCCTCCTCCAGAACTTAAACATCACATGCTGGTCTTGTCGCCGGTGCGAAGGCAACCCCTCCCTCCGGAACCTTCCTTGGACACTACCAATATATGAATGCTTTGCACCAATATGATTCTTCAGGTAAAAAAATAGAGCTCTCTTTTTGCAAGAAGCTCTAAGATGAACGGGATGACAAGCGGTCTTTGTGCCGGGAAGAGGTTACTTTCGTCCGGAATGCGGATATTTTCACAGACCCCGACAACCTTCCCAACAAGAAAACCGACGGGATCGCCAAAAGGTGAAGCAAAAGCAGTTCCATGGGACTTCACTCCTCGGGCCCAATGTTCTTCCGCTTGTTTTCATCCTTATTCAAAGAAAAAACAGTTATTCATTTTTTGCTGTGGTTTTCCTCCTCCACCGGCAACAACCGGGGTTCGTTCCCCTCCATTTGGATCTGCGGGGAAAATGCAGGGACAAAAATTGCGTCTTCGGACAACCACAGGCGCAAATCTGTCTTTTCATCCGGTTTTTCTTTCGCATTTTGCCATTTTTTCATCACTTCTGCCCGGTAATCGAGAAATACTTTTCCTTGCCCGTCGACCACCAAAGGCAGGTTCTCCCCGGAATAAGGGCTGGGCACCTCGACGGGATCCATACGCAGTTTTTGAAAATCAACGGTGTAAAATGGCCCGCTTATTTTCTCTTTGACCGGTAAAGAATGGTGTTGTTTCACATAGCCGTTCACTTCGGCTTGGACTTTCATGACCGCATCATTGACGCGAAGGTCAAACAAGCGGACCTTGGGATCCTTTTCCACATCGACCAGAACAAACAAAAAATATCCGCCCTTTTCAAATGCCGATGGCGGGATATTCCCCAAAATCCCTTTCAACTCTTCAAAGTTCACCTTGTACTTGGTCGTTAATTTTTCATCCTCTTCTGTATACTTATACGGCAAAACCCGGTTTTCCCGGTAATATGCATCGACCGCCCCCTGCACCTGCGCCACTTGTTCCGGAAGCCGGTCGAGTTGCATCCGTTCCTCTTCCGGATACATACAACCGGCCGCAAGAAGCAGAACAAGGCTGAACATCCCGGGTAACCATTTTTTGAACCGCAAAACCATCCCTCCTCACATAAACATTCGTATCACAAAGAGCAGAACCACCAACAGGAGCAAGAAGGATACGGTTGAAAAAATCATGCTCACCCAGGCCTTTTTTTGTTGCCGTCCGACGGCCACCAAAATATTGATCAGCACCAATAAAAACAAAACAATCATTAAGTCCAATCTTTCCACACTTCCTTTTTCGTTTTCACCGGGACGGGTGAAATCCGCACCGGCCCAGGGGATCACAGGACATCTGCCTCAATTCATTCGCCTGCCCTGTGCATAAGATAAATGGACATCAGCCTGAAATGGAGGAAGCCAACATGAGTAACCAACGAAATCGGCCAAATGCTTCTCGCAAAAAGAGAAGAAAAAAAGTGACTTCCCCGGCAAAACCGGTTCAACCGCCCGGCAGAGCAAAACCGGAACCGCTGCCTCCCATGACATCCGATCATATCGCAAAAGTTCTGAGCGGATTCATGACCTTGCGTTCAACCATCCAAGATTTGAGCAAGTCTATCCAAAAGCTTGAAAGCATCATGGAATCGGCATACAAAATCTTCGAATTGACCAATCAGATGAGATCCGCCCGGCAAGCACTTCCGTCATCACGCACTTTTCCCATGCTCCCCCCGCCGGACCGGGAACACGCCCCCACAATGCCCGAGGAAGAAGAGATCCCGGTCATCGAGTGGCAGGACGAAAAAAAAGCGGATCCGCCATCCCTTTTTTCATCCATCAGCATCGGCCAGATTCTTGAACTGTTACAATCTCCATGGATTCAAAGAATGATTGCACAAATGTTCCGTCCCAAAACCGCTTCCACTTCTTCTTATTCGCAAATCAAACGAAAACAGGGGTAATGCTTATCAGGCATTACCCCTGTTTCTTGTACCCTGCTTCTCCTGACCAATCTGATTCCCTGTCCTTGTATCAGTGCTCAAGTTTTGTGGATATTGGTTGAAGCTATTACAGAGTATGAAATCACCGAAAAGCTTGCAACAGGGAAAAAGCCCAAATATCATTTTACCAACCTTGGACGATTTCTTCCAGTTCTTTTGTCCGTCCGCGCTCCATCAATTCTTTGACGGCTTGTCTTGGTTCTTTGTTTTCAAAAAGCACCAAATACAGTTGTTCATTGATGGGCATTTCCACGTTGTAACGCTTCTTTAAAGCATGGGCGGCACGGGTGGTTTTCACCCCTTCGACAACCATTCCCATCTCCTTCAGAACCTCATCCAACTTTTTGCCTTGGCTCAGCATATTGCCTGCCCGGAAATTCCGGCTGTGCTTGCTGGTGCAAGTCACAAACAAATCCCCGACCCCGGCGAGGCCGGCAAAGGTAATGGGCTCGGCTCCCATCGCGGAACCCAAACGGGCAATTTCGGCCAATCCGCGGGTCATCAGGGCGGCTTTGGCATTATCGCCGAATTGAAGCCCGTCTGCCAAGCCGGAAGCGAGAGCGATCACGTTTTTCAGCGCCCCGCCCACTTCAACGCCCACCACGTCCGGATTGGTGTAGACGCGAAAATAATGGTTCATGAACAAGGTTTGAACCTTTTCCGCTGCCGGCAACCCGGAGGATGCCACGACAACGGCAGTCGGACACTTCCGGATCACTTCTTCCGCATGGCTGGGACCGGATAATACGACCAGCCGGCTTTGGTACGATCCGCCCAGCTCTTCCAGCAAAACTTCCGACATTCGCTTCCACGTATCCAATTCGAAACCTTTTGTCGCATGCACAACGAGGGCATCCGGAGGCAGGTACGGCTTCACTTTCTTGGCCACTTCCCTCATGGTGTGCGAAGGCACCACAAAAACGACGATGTCCCGCTCCTTCAGGCACTCAGCCAGCGAAGAGGACGCAAAAAGCGATTCCGGAAGTTTCACCCCCGGCAAATATTTTTCATTGGTGTGAGACCGGTTGATTTCCTCTGTCTGCTCATCCCTGCGGGCCCAGATCTTCACATCATGGCCATTTTCCACAAGAACCGATGCAAGAGCGCTTCCCCAACTTCCTGCACCCAGCACTGCTATTCGTTGTTTCATGCCTTCTCTCCTCTGAATGAGATCTTCCGTTCTTTTCCGCGAATCAAATTACGAATGTTCACCCGGTGGCGCCAAACGGACATCACCGTGATAACCAGCATCAGCCCGATCAAGATCCCGGAATAATCCAGGATCCACATCATGACGGGGATAAAGAGGGCCAAAACCAGCGACCCCAATGAAACATAACGAGTAATGACAATAAACAAAATCGCCAAAATCCCGGAAACAAGGGTGGCGCCAAAAAAACAGGTGGCTGTCACCCCGACCATGGTGGCGATCCCTTTTCCTCCCCGAAAACGAAGAAACACCGGCCAGTTATGGCCAACAATGGCCGCAATCCCGCATACAACCATCCATACCGGGTCTCCGTGAGACAACCAGTGACCCAGCCCCACCGCCGCCACTCCTTTGACGGCATCCAGGACAAAGACGGCTGCCGCAGGTCCTGCGCCAAGAACACGCAACGTGTTCGTTGCCCCGGCATTCCCGCTTCCATATTCCCGGATATCCACGCCTTTTAACCAGCGTGTAAACAAATAACTGAAACTGATCGACCCCAGCAAATAGGAGATCAATAAGGATATCCCCCAACTGAACAACATATTCTCCTCTCTCTCCCTGCTTGTGATTATCAACTTTTCTTCCTTAATTTTATTTTAAGAGGCGTGCCATGGAAAGGAAATGCCTGTCGCAATTGATTTTCCAAATATCGGAGATAACTGAAATGAGCGATCTCCGGGTCGTTGACAAAAAACACAATCGTCGGCGGTTTCACGGCAACCTGCGTAATGTAGTGAACCCGGAAGCGGCGTCCCCGGTCGGAAGGAGGCGGTGTCGTTGCCATCGCATCTTGAATCACTTGGTTTAAAACCGAGGTGGGGATGCGCATCGCATGCTGTTCCGCCACTTCACTCACGGTTGGCAAAATCTTTTGAATCCGTTTGCCTGTTTTGGCAGAAACAAACAGGATGGGGGCATAGTGCATAAACTGGAATGAATCACGAATTTTTTGCTCAAACTTATGCATCGTTTTTTCGTCTTTTTCAACCGCATCCCACTTGTTGACGATGAAAATGGCCGCTCTTCCCGCTTCATGTGCAAACCCGGCAATTTTTTTGTCCTGTTCTGCAATTCCCCGTTCGCCATCAATGACAATCAAGCAAACATCGGAACGCTCAATCGCCCGCATCGCCCGGATGACACTGTATTTCTCCACGGACTCATAAACTTTTCCGCGTTTGCGGATCCCCGCGGTATCAATCAGCACATACGACTGCCCGTCATACTCGAAAGGCGTGTCCACCGCATCACGGGTGGTTCCGGCTTCCGGGCTCACAATCACCCGCTCTTCTCCCAAAATGGCATTGACGAGGGATGATTTTCCCACATTGGGCCGGCCGATGAGCGCCACCCGGATGGTGTCCTCGTCATACTCTTCTTCCTCTTTTTCCGGAAAAAGGGAAACAACGGTATCCAGCATGTCCCCGGTTCCCGTGCCATGAATCGAAGAGACCGGGATCACATGTTCAAATCCCAACCGGTAAAACTCGTACACGCCTTCAATATGTTTGACATCATCGATTTTATTCACCATCAAAACCACCGGTTTTTTGGACCGGTGCAACCAACGGGAAACTTCTTCATCCGTTGCGGTGATTCCTTGGCGCCCATCCGTGACGAAGATAATCACATCAGCTTCTTCAATCGCCAGTTCGGCCTGATTTCGAATATGTTTAAGGATCCCGTCTTTTTCATCAAATTCAATTCCGCCTGTATCAATCAGATGAAACTCGCGACCATTCCATTCCGTGCGGGAGTAAATCCGGTCACGGGTGATTCCCGGCTGGTCTTCCACAATCGCAATCCGCTCTCCCGCCAAGCGGTTGAAGATGGTCGATTTGCCCACATTGGGCCTTCCAACGATCGCAACAACAGGTAAACTCATACAAAATCCTCGCTTTTCCATTTTCCAATCTTTATATATTAAGACATACCTAATCTTATCGATAAATATTTTTGAAGGCAAGCTCTTCTCATCCGGTTTTGATGTTCTTTCAAAGCTTTGACAGAGACAGGCGTTTTTTGGATATCCGTGAACGAAAATGATTTTCCAAAATATGCGCGAACAAAATGCCGGTCAAAGACAGCCATAACACATCCATAAAAACATTTGACCCCAAAACGACCGGGGCGAATCCATCCTGATGAAAATACTGAATCCAAATCTCCAAGGCCATCAAACTCATCCCTGCAAACCAGATCCGCTCCGGCAGGCGGGGAGAAATCAAAAGCGAAAGCAGAATCACGCCCGAAAGCAACAAGATTCGAAAAGGTGGATAAGTCCAATCAGCATGGGCATGGAGCCATTCATGCCCCAAAAGGAACAGGGTGCCTGCACAAAAGGAACTGCTGAGTAAAGTCATTAGGATGTCCGGAGAAAATTTGCCGCCGCAATAAATAAAGATGAGAAGAAAACCAATCCACGCGGGATGGATATACAAATGCTCATGAACCCTCCACGGTTGACATAAACTGAGCAAAGACAGGGTCCACAACACCCATTGGATGTTAGCCCGGGTCGATTCAAACGCTTCCATCCAATGGGACAACCATCCGGTGCCATATAAAATCAACAAGCTCCACGAGCAAAGGAAGGCCGCAATCCTGTTCACCTTCTTTCTAAATCTTTTTATATATTTTTTGTAGAAAAAACTTTTCTTAAGCATATAAAAACCAGCCAAAAGTTGGCTGGTTTCAAACATCCTGTGATTTTATTTTAAGTTGCGCAATTCCGGATAAACATCCCCCAAGGTCACATTCAAACCGGAGGATTGTTGCAATTTGTTCTCTTCTTTTTCTTTTACTTCTTTTTTCGGCTCTTTCGGTTCCACTTCTTTCATGCTCAAGCTGATCCGTTTTTGATCCGGAAGGATATCGAGCACTTTGACTTCCACTTCTTGTCCTTCTTCCAAAACATCCGCCGGAGTTTCCACATGGCGGTGGGAGATTTGGGAAACATGAACCAATCCTTCCACTCCCGGGTATACTTCAACAAACGCACCAAACGAGACAAGGCGTTTCACTTTCCCTTTCACAATGTCCCCGGCGCTGATTTCTTTGGCCACTTTTTCCCAAGGGCTTTCCAGGGTTTCTTTAATGCTGAGGCTGATTCTTTCTTCTTCCTGGTTGACTTTCAGGACTTTCACCTGCACCTTGTCGCCTTCCTTCAGCACATCGGCCGGATGCTCCACGCGGTGCCAGGCGATTTCGGATACATGAACCAGACCGTCCACACCGCCAATATCCACAAATGCTCCGAAGTCGGTTAAACGTTGTACGGTTCCTTCCAGCACTTGTCCTTCTTCCAGCTGGCTCAAGCGTTCTTTTTTGCGGCGTTCTTGTTCTTCTTCCAATACGGCCTTATGGGACAAAATCAATTTGTTTTTCTCCGGATCCAATTCCACCACTTTTAAGGTCAGTTCACGACCCTTGTAATCGGAAAAATCTTCGACAAAGTGTTGTTCAACATGGGAAGCCGGAATAAAACCGCGCACGCCCACATCCACAACCAAGCCGCCTTTGACGATGTCATGAACCTTTGCCGTCAGCGTTTCGCCTGTTTCAAATTTTTGTTGCAACTCAGCCCACGCTTTTTCGGCATCGACTTCTTTTTTGGAAACAATCAATTTTCCTTCGTCTTCTTTAATACGAAGCACTTTGACCGTGACTTCGTCCCCTTCCGACAAGACATCAGAAACTTTATCCACATGCAAACTGGACAATTCGGAAATGGGTAAAATGGATTCGAATTTATAACCTGTATCAACCAATGCTTGATTGTCTTCCACTTTCACGACTTTGCCTGTTACAACATCGCCCACTTCTAAATTTTGAACTTCAGCCAACTCAGATTTCATCTCTTCTGCCATCACGAGCCCTCCTCATCATTGCCAGACGCAATCAAAACTGTTTTTTATAAAAGAAAGATCAGATTTGAAAAGGTGAGTTTCTGAGTTTCCTCACCTTTTCGATGATCTTCATTCCCTGTTTTCATTTTGCATCGAACGGATTTCTTCCATCACCCGTTCCGTCAATTGTTTCGCCGTTTTCATGTTTGCTTTTTCCTGTAAATACGGCGTGATGTCAATGGGGGGACCATAGGTAATCTTGACCGGACGAAACAACCGGTAAGGTCCGGTGATGTTTACCGGCACAATGGGTGCTTTTCCCTTCAGGGCGACCAATGCGGCACCCACATGAAAATCCAACAGCTCGCCTGATTTGGAGCGGGTCCCCTCCGGAAAAATCCCCACGACTTTCCCGTTTTTAAGGAGTTGAATGGCCGTTTTCAGCGATTTCAAATCCCCGGCTCCGCGTTTGACGGGAAAAGCCCCGAAACGGCGGATGACACTGTTTAAAACCGGAATGCGAAACAGCTCCTCCTTGGCCATAAAATAAACTTGACGCGTCGTGGTGATCCCCACCAAAGGCGGATCCAAATTACTTATATGATTGGAACATAAGACCACAGGCCCCTCTTTGGGAATATGCCCTTCCCCTTCGGACTTGAAGGGATAGAGCAAAGCCATCAAAAATCGAACAATGGCACGTGAAACACGGTATAACATATCTTACTCCTCATCGTTTATTTTGTTACGACAAAGTTGAAGGATCTTTTCGACAACTTCCGGAACCGGGCAACCCGTCGTATCCACCAACACCGCATCCTCTGCCTTTTTTAACGGGGCGATTTCCCTCGTGCGGTCGTTTTCATCCCGTTTTGCCAGTTCCGCTTTCAATTGTTCGAAATCCACATCGATCCCTTTGGCTTTCATTTCCCGGTATCGACGCATGGCCCTTTCTTCAATGGACGCTGTCAAAAACACTTTTACATCGGCATGCGGCAACACATGCGATCCGATATCCCGCCCGTCCATCACAACGCTCCGGCCTTCGGCGATCCGTTGCTGGATGTTCACCAGGATGCGGCGAACCCCGGGCATTTTTGCAATGTTTGACGCAAGTTGCGACACTTCGGAAGTGCGAAGTTCATCTTTTAAGAGCCGTCCGTCGACACGGATTCCATCCGGATGCAGATCGATTTGAACCGATTCCGCAAGCTGAGTGATTGCTTCCTCATTTTCCGGATCAATCTTGTTCTGAAGCGCTTTCCATGCAATTGCCCGATACATGGCTCCTGTATCCACATAGGTTATTCCAAGGCGCTTTGCCACTCGGCGCGCCACTGTGCTTTTTCCGGCACCTGCCGGACCGTCAATTGCCACTGAAATCCTACTCATTGATTCTGTAAATCCTCCCTGAAAATCGGGATGAAAATGATAAGAGCAGGCGTAGCCTGCTCGATTGGAAATACTTTATTCGATTCAAGTAAATTCCTCTCGACAAACTAAAACGCAACTGCTACCTGATCATATCAACTATGTATTTCCTTTTTAAGTAAAAACATGAAATTCGAGCGAATGACATCGCGCATCACAATAAAGGAAACCTGTTTAAAGAATAACATAATTTAGTCATAGTTGCAATGAAAACAATTAAATGAGCCGATCTTATTATATCGGCCCATTTAAAAGTTTAAACAAAAAATTAAATCTGATCGGCATCGGCTTTTTCAATCCGCTCCACGTACTCTTCCTCGCCGGTTTTGGCATTTAAGAAGACGCGGTACTGATTGTCTTTGATAGTGCCCAAAAACTCATGACACAACACCGGTTGCCCGTTTTGGTTATAAATCACCGCAAGCCCGTTCTTCTGCACTTTCAAATGCGGACTCAGTTTTTTCCGGGCCTCTTCCACCGTCAATTCCGGTTTGGTATCGGCCACTTTGAATTGATTAAACACATATTCATCAGCCTGCAGCCCCATGATTTCCCCGTTGTCCAATGCCACTTTGACGGCGAGGGTTTGCGGATATATCATCACTCCGTTCAGCCGGCGGACAAACGTATAAGACAAAATGTTGGCCGTTTCATCATAGGAAACCGGTTCCATGTCCGGATAACCGATCCGTTCCAAAAACTGTTCCGCTTTTCTCAGAGCTTGCTCAGAAGAAATTTGTTTCTTTTTCACCGGCCGGTCAAACACCATCCATACCAGATGGCCTCCTTTGGTGGTCATTTCCGTGTAAACCTCGGTGTCGCCGGCTCCCTTGTAACGGACACTGTATGTCTCAAAATCCCCGTTTTTGTTTTTCGCCACTTGCATGCCTTTGGTTGTTTTTTTGCCAAAGGCTTTTGCCACAATTCTCCTTGCCTCTTGCGGCGAGATCTTTTTACCGGAAATCTGATTGGCCCGTTCTCTCTCCCGGATTTCCATATTATTCACAGCGGGGCCCCAATCCACTTCCGGGAACTCTTTCACTTTCTGGTTCACCAACTTAAAGCCGTCAATGATGGTGCTGTCCATTTTCTTGTCTTCGGTGGCGATGGCCAGTTCCACATCCATCCAGCGCAAGTTGTTGTCCAAAACTTTATGTTGCACATTTTGCAGCTCATGAGTGATATTTTGTGATTGATTATAAAGTTCTTGCAGTGTGTTCCATTCTTTTTCACTCAAAGGTTCCTTGTTAAAATCGCGAATCCCGACATGATAGGCAAAGCGGCCCACTTTTGCCAAATATTTTTCGGCCTGGTCAAAAGGAACCAACGTCAGCGGCAATTGTCCGATATCACTTTGTGCCGCATAAGCCAGTCTCCACACATTGGTCATCGAAGTTGCCAACTGCTTGGGTGATTTCATTGCCAGCGACTTTCCCAATTCCCCGTGCAGACGGTCCAAATTCTCGTTCAAATCATGGAAAGCCCGTTGATAGGAGTTTTCCGCTTTAATCAAAACGGCATTTTTGTCTTGATATTCCTGATATCCCCATGCTGCAGTCCCCACCAGGGCCACCAACGTGATCGGAAACAAAATGGCCGCCACTCTTTTGTACATGAGATCACATCTCCTTTAACCACAGAAAATATGTTTTCCGATTTTCTTTTTTTGCGGACGGGACCAGATCCATTTGGAGGTGGCGGTTTCCGGGTTGAAATAATACACCGCCCCTTCCGCCGGATCCCATCCGTTTATGGCATCCATCACCGCTTTGCGGGCTGTTTCATCCGGTTCCATCCAAATCTGTCCATCCGCCACGGCGGTAAAAGCCCCCGGTTGAAAAATGATTCCGGAGACGGTATCGGGAAAACTTTCACTTTCCAAGCGGTTTAAAATGACCGCGGCGATGGCAACCTGTCCGATATAAGGCTCGCCACGCGCTTCACCGTAAACCGCCTGGCTCATCAGCCGGATTTCATTTTCACTGAATCCTCCGCTTGCTTTTCCGGCGTTTACCGCATGAACCTGCCCCCGGTCTGCAGAAACCGTACAGACCATCATCAAGATCAAACAAAACCAAACACCGATGGATACAAACCTTTTCACCGTTTCTTCCTCCGCTTTTCATTTCTTTCCGTAGTTTGAGCGGCCGGCCGGTGATTTATGCAATAAGAAAAGAGAGCCATCCGCGCTCTCTTTTTTCAACCGGTTCTTTATTTGTCATCCAATGAAGTATAATCAATTTCAAAATCCGAATCATTATCGCACAAACATTTCTTAAATCCTGTCTGCACTTGCCCCTTTTTCATCCTGCCTTTTAAAATAAACCGTTCGCCACATTGATTGCATTGAATTCTGACCATGTATCTTTCGTTTTCCTTCATTCTTTCACCATCCAAACCACTTGATAATCCTATTATTGACAGGGAATACTGGATTCCATACGATAGATTTGGTGCAAGCCGCAAACACGGACGGATGGAAAGGATGTGAACCGCTTGGATCAAAAAGTGGTTGTGATCACAACCGGAGGAACCATCGCCATGTCTCAATCCGACGAGACGGAAGGCGTCAAACCGGAAGATCCGGCAGCATTACAGGACACGCTGCCGTTATTGAACAAATATGCAAAAGTGGAAATGGACCATTTCCTGAATCTGCCCAGCCCTCATATCACACCGGCCATCATGGCGCAAATCGCCGGGTGGGCCAAACACTTCCTGGAACAAAATGACGTGGCGGGAGTCGTCATCACCCACGGAACAGATACCCTGGAAGAAACCGCATACTTCTTGAGTTTGGTCCTTCCTCAGGATAAGCCGGTTGTCATCACGGGTGCGATGCGAAGCCAAAACGAACTGGGCGCCGACGGCCCGTACAATTTGGTCAACGCCGTTCGCGTCGCCTCAGACAAAAAAGCCAAAGGCATGGGGACCCTTGTGGTGTTTAATGACGAAATCCATTCCCCCAAAACAGTGACCAAAACGCACACCAGCAATGTTGCAACATTTCAATCCCCGGGATTGGGCCCCCTTGGCATGATCACCAAAAAAGAAATTTTATTCCAACGGCAAGCAGTCAGTGAAAAACAACTGCCGTTAAATCCCCCTTCTCATCAAGTCGCCCTCATCAAGGCGGTTTCCGGAATGGACAGCTCCATGATCGAGTGGGCGATTGAGCAAAATATGGACGGGCTGGTCATTGAAGCATTGGGACAAGGCAACCTTCCTCCCATGATGTTGCCCGGAATCCGTAAAGCACTTTCCCGCAACATGCCGGTCGTGCTGGTTTCCCGGTGTTTTAACGGAGTGGTGCTCGACACTTATGAATATGAAGGGGGCGGAAAACAATTAAAAGAGATGGGGCTTTTGTTCTGCAACGGGATCAACGGGCCCAAAGCACGGATCAAACTGATGCTGGCCCTTCAACAGACAACCGATCCCAAAAAACTGGAGCCTTACTTTCAAATGTAAAAGAGACCGTATCGCGGTTTCAAAAGGAAAGCGGAGGGGCCTCCCTCCTGAAACCACCACACATTCCTCATCACGCTTTGAATTTCTTCTTCAGATCCCCGGCAATAAACCGTCCATGGTGTCTTCCGTTTTCAATAAAGATTTTGGTGGAATCATGACCGGTTGTGACCACCCCGGCCAGATAAAATCCGGGCACCGTTGATTCCATCGCTTCAGATAAAACGGGAACCCCGGTTTTCGGATCCACTTCCCCGCCCAATCTTTTCAACAAAGTGAGATCAGGCCGGTATCCGGTCATCGCAAACACCACATCGGCCGGAATGGCCATTTTCTCCCCGTTTTTTCGAATCATCACGGAATTCGGCAAAATTTCTTCCACTTCCGATTCCCAGAACATCTCAATGCGTTTCTTTTCAATCGCATTTTCAATCACCGGACGCACCCAGGCTTTCACGCTGTCGTGAAAAGCTTTTTGGCGGTAAACCATGGTCACCTTGGCTCCGGTATGGTAGAGCTCCAAGGCCACATCAATCGCTGAATTGCGGCCTCCGATGACAACCGCTTTTTGATCGGCATAGGGATGGGCATCATGAAAATAATGATGAACATGCGGCAATTCTTCACCCGGGATTCCCATCTGCCGGGGATTGTCATAATAGCCTGTGGCCAACACCACCGCTTTCGCCTCGTAACGATGTTGTTCTCCTCTTTTTCGGGTTCGGACCACAAATGCATCCCCGTTCTTTTCAATGTCCAAAACTTCTTCATAAGTATGGATATTCAACTCAAAATGTCTGGCCACGGTCCGGTAATAAGCCAACGCCTCCGCGCGGGTCGGTTTTTCATTTATGGTGGTAAAAGGAATTCCCCCGATTTCCAGATTGTCAGCGGAACTGAAAAAAGTCATGGATAACGGATAATGATAAATGGAATTCACCAGACACCCTTTTTCGATGATGAGCGGATCAAATCCTTCCTTCTTCAGTTCAATGGCGGCAGAAATTCCGCAGGGTCCGGCTCCGACAATAATTACATCAGCCAAGTGAATCACCTCCAAAATACATGCAAAAGAAGAACACCCCGCAAAGGGTGTTCTCCAAGTCTTTTATTATACTATACCCAGCCACGAAAACGCGATGCTTCCGCCATATTTCTCACACCGACCATATAAGCCGCCAAACGCATATCCACATTTCGTGTTTGCGCCGTACGATATACATTTTCAAACGCTTTCACCATGATTTTTTCCAATTTTTCCTCGACTTCTTCTTCCGTCCAATAATAGCCTTGGTTGTTTTGCACCCACTCAAAATAAGAAACCGTCACACCGCCGGCACTGGCAAGCACATCCGGCACCAGCAAAACACCACGGTCATTCAGGATTTTGGTCGCTTCCAAAGTCGTGGGACCGTTGGCGGCTTCCACCACGATATCCGCCTTGATCCGGTGTGCATTTTGGGCGGTGATTTGATTTCCGACCGCGGCGGGCACCAGGATGTCACAATCCAATTCCAACAATTCCTGGTTTGTGATCGTGTCTTTGAACAGGTTGGTCACGGTGCCGAATGAATCACGGCGATCCAGGAGATAATCGATATCCAGGCCGTCCGGATCGTAAAGGGCTCCGTAAGCATCGGAAATCCCGATCACCCTGGCACCGGAGTCATGCATGAATTTGGCCAAATAACTGCCTGCATTCCCGAATCCCTGAATCACAACCCGTGCATTTTTCAAATCAATGTTCCGCTTTTTCGCCGCTTCGCGGATCATCAAAGTCACGCCTTTGGCCGTCGCTGTTTCCCGTCCACGTGAACCGCCGAGCACCAACGGCTTTCCGGTGATAAACCCGGGGGAATCAAATTCACGAATCCGGCTGTATTCGTCCATCATCCATGCCATGATTTGCGAGTTGGTGTAAACATCCGGAGCCGGAATGTCTTTGGTGGGACCCACAATCTGACTGATCGCCCTCACATAACCGCGGGACAAACGTTCCAATTCCCGAAACGACATATTGCGCGGATCACAAACCACGCCGCCTTTTCCGCCGCCATAAGGAAGATCGACAATCCCTGCTTTCAAACTCATCCAAATTGACAACGCTTTCACTTCGGTTTCAGTGACATTCGGATGGAAACGGACGCCACCTTTGGTCGGTCCGACCGAGTCATTATGTTGTGCCCGGTATGCTGTGAAAACCTTGACGGATCCGTCGTCCATTCTCACGGGAATCCTTACCGTCAAAACCCTTAACGGCTCTTTTAACAATTCATATACCGCTTCTGAATAACCTAATTTTTCTAAAGCTTCTTTGATCACGGTTTGCGTGGAAGCAAGAACATCCATGTTTTCTTTATCTTCTTGATGACTTTCTGCAACTGATTGTTGTGCCATCCTGACCACCTCAGAAAAAATACTACTTTTCATTCCCTTTAAACATATCTAAGTATACAATATTCCTCAGAAGAACTAAACTCAAAAAAAGTGCGCTCCAAACCAATACGTTAAACGAAGAAAGGAAAATCATCATGTGTCAAAAAATATTGTACGTCTTTGCCCATCCTGATGATGAAACCTTCAGCTGCGGGGGAACCATTTGTCACTTTCATCAATCGGGACACGAACAGATCCTTTTTTGCGCCACCCGCGGCGAAGCCGGCAAAACCGGCAACCCTCCCCTGTGCACACAAGAAGAACTGGGTGACGTCCGGACACAGGAACTGAAAAATGCTCTGTCCATTTTGGGAATGGACCGGCTCATCCTTAAAAATTACGGTGACGGACGTTTAGCCGATAAGCCTTTTTCGACCATCGTCAGTGAACTGTGTTCCGTGATGAATGAAATTCGCCCCGATCGGATTATCACCTTCCCACCGTCCGGAATTTCCGGACATCCGGATCATAAAGTCATTCAAAAAGCAACACTCACAGCTGTGCAAAATATTTCTTTCCCAACCAAACTTTACTATATTGTCATACCAGAATCAATCGCCCGATTTTATTCCGCTCCCGTTTCCTTCGTGCCGGACGAACATGTAACTGAAAAAGTGGATGTAAGCCCTTACCATCAACAAATCGCCAAAGCGCTGGCCGCGCATAAAACCCAGCATCTGTCCGTGGAACGTGTCTTTCCGGGGGTCCTTGCGGGCAAAACCGGCCAGCTTCGAAAATTTGAGCATTTTCAATTGGTTGTGGATAAAACGTCATGAAAAGCGCACCCGCCTGAAAACGGGTGCGCAATCTATGTCATCCAAAGTAATGGGATATTTGTTGAACCGCATGATCTTCACAAACCACTTTTCCGTATTCTTGCAAATAAGGAATGGTACACGTGGACATTTCACCGAATTCGGACAAGATGGCCACCAGGGTTTCCAAATCATCTGATTGCATCTCTTGCCCGAAAAGGAGATAGTAACGATTCTGAAAAGCGTAAACCTGTCCTCCTTGGGTGAGATGTTTCACGCGATGGGCGGCCTGCACCAAATTTTCGAAGTCATGGAAACAGAAAACCAGGTCTTTTGTTTCCTCCATCGTCACTTCCAGTTCATAGATTTCCGGATCATGGCTGATTTCCTCCTCCGTATCGCCCGGAGCCTGACCACGGGTGACGACAACCACCATCCCCTGTGCAGGCAATGCAAACACTTCCACAGCCACGGGTCCGGTCACTTCAAATCCCAACTCCTGATAGGCATGTTCCATCATGTCATTAAATAACTCATGCACTTTGGGGATATCCCGCCAAATATCCTCTTTTTCAATACCGCGATCAGCCAGATCATCCAAAGTGAGGAAAAAGCGGATTTTATCTCCCCCAAGCCGTTCGACACGCATGGCCTACCCTCCCTCGCCGGAGACCTTCCCCTATACCTTATGTGAAAAAAAAGAACATGTGACGGGGTCAAGTCTCCTTTTTCTATATTCATCATACACAATCAACAACTCTCTTGCCTAGATCAGCATATAAAATAATTAAAACATCTTGAAGTGGCTGTCAAGTTTTGAGCTTCCTCCCGCTTTTTGCCTTGTGACGGATGAACAATCCGGAAACAAAATCGACCAGTCCGTGCGCAATCACGGCGGGAGTAATGTTGCCGAACCATTCCGTCAACCAACCGAGCCCTGCACTGATGGCAAAAACAACGGCCATCAACAACCATTTTTTTAAATACCGTGTATGCAGGAGAACAAACACGACACTGGTCATCCAGATC
The DNA here is from genome assembly GCF_016055145.1 of Thermoactinomyces sp. CICC 23799. NCBI lineage: Bacteria > Bacillati > Bacillota > Bacilli > Caryophanales > Thermoactinomycetaceae > Thermoactinomyces > Thermoactinomyces sp. CICC 23799. Next base: position 19,822 of record NZ_JAECVV010000005.1, on the reverse strand, counting down.
CCCAGCCATTCCTGAAGAACGCCCCGGAAAAACATCTCTTCCGAGACCGCCGCGATCAACGCAATCACAAGAACATGCACCCGGGAGCGATTCTCAAACAGCAGTTGATTCAATCCCCCGTCGTCCATCCAGCTTTCGGGAACGCAGGCCATGAGCACGGCATCGACGGCCAGAATTAATCCTCCCGCACCGATTCCCCACACCCACATATGTATATCATGAAAGGAGAATAAATGCTCCGGTGATTTCCCTTGCCACCATAAAGCGACGGCACTGATTGCAAATAACAAAAACTGGGTAATATAAAAGGCGGACAGCACTTGCTTCGCCGTGGATGATGAATCGTTGGAACCGTGTTCCTTCATGGTCATCCCTCTCAATCCGCTTCTTGCAATTCCAACCAATTCGTTCTAAAATGAGGGTTGGTAGTGGACTTAGCTCATTGGTATTTATTCACGGGAGGAGATTTGTACTTATGCGCACTTGGGTAGATAAAGATACTTGCATTGCTTGTGGTGCTTGCGGAGCAACGGCTCCCGACGTGTATGACTATGACGAAGACGGCATTGCATATGTGATTCTTGACGACAACACCGGAACCGCAGATGTTCCTGAAGAACTTTGGGAAGATGTCCGAGACGCTCAAGAAGGATGCCCCACGGATTCCATTAAAGTCGAGGAATAATGCGCACAAGCTACCCGGTTTTTTTCCGGGTAGCTTTTTCATTTTTCAAATTCCTCCAAATACAGCCGAACGCGTTGAATGCCCCCTTCGACATTCACCACATCGGAAAACCCTTGTTGAAGCAGATATTGCGCGGCATAGAAGCTGCGGACGCCATGGGCGCATATCACATAAATTTTTTGCTGCTTATTGAGTGCATGAATTTGCCGGTGCAACGATCCCAATGGCATTAACTTCGAGCCTTCCAAATGGTAATCATGCCATTCTTCGGGTTCGCGCACATCAACGATCACCATTTCACCCTTCTCTGGCTTTTGGCTTTGAATTTTTTTCGCAAACTCTTTTGCGGAAATTTCATTTATCATATTTTCTCCCCTTTTTTATGATTGTAGCATACCCGGAGCACCTTCTTTATTGCGAATCTGTAAAAAAACGTCTACAATGATGGTTAGGTTATACATACCAAAGGAGGAACAAAGATGTCCAATCCACTCGTAGTTGATGCATTCATTGAAATTCCGACCGGAAGCCAAAACAAATACGAATATGATAAAGAACTTGGCGTATTCCGACTGGACCGGGTTCTTTACTCTCCCATGCATTATCCGACCGAATACGGTTATCTTGAAAACACCCTGGCGGAAGACGGGGATCCGTTGGATATTTTGGTCCTGACTTCGTTCCCGACCTTCCCGGGTTGCGTGATTTCCAGCCGGGTGATCGGCGTGTTGCTGATGTCGGATGACAAAGGCCCGGATGAAAAATTATTGGCGGTTCCGGTTGATGATCCCCGCTTTGACAAAGTCAACTCCCTGGAAGACGTGGCTCCCCATGTGTTGAAAGAGATCGAACACTTCTTCCAGGTGTACAAAGACCTCGAAAATAAAGAAACCAAGATCGAAGGCTGGAAAGATGCTGACTTTGCGGCTCAACTTTATGAAGAATGTCAAAAGCGGTATCAAGAAAATAAATAATGTCTCCTTGAACAAGCACCTGATCCTTTCAGGTGCTTTTTTTGTGCCTTCTGTTGCCTGTTTTTATTTGTTTGTTATATTATATATATAACATATAGAATGAAAGGAAGGTGGTGGAAGGATGCAAATTTTTTTGGACTTCGAATCCGATGAACCGATTTATTTGCAGTTAAAGCATCAAATCATCGCCGGGATCGCCAAAAAAGAATTAAAACCGGGCGACCGCCTTCCTTCGGTAAGAGCCATGGCCGCTGACATCGGAATCAACCTGCACACGGTCAATAAAGCTTACCAACAGTTAAAACAGGAAGGCTTCATTTTGATTCACAGACAAAAGGGCGTGGTCGTTCATCCGGAAGGGGTTCCGGAAGCGGATGAAGCATACCGGATAAAACTGGAACAATCCCTTTCTCCCCTGATCGCCGAATCCGTTTGCCGCGGAATCGGGGAAAAGGAATTTCAACAGCTTTGCAGCCGCTTGTTTAAAAAATTCACCGACAGGGAAGGTGACAACCCGTGAGTACAAGTGTGTTACTGATGTGCCTCATCATGATTCCCGTATTGATTTCCCTTTGTTTCATTCCCTATTGGACCCGTCGGACGGAAAGTTTTGGCGTCTCCATCCCGGAAAAAGTTTATCATCTTCCGGAACTTAAAAAGATGCGCAAGCAATATGCCTGGATCATGGCCGGTATCGGATTGGCCGTCCTTGCCATGTTTGTTCCGGGATCCATGATATGTGACGACGAGGAATCGCTTGGTCTTTGGTTTGTTTTTCTTCTTGTTGCTTATTTGGCTGTCAACTTTTTGGCTTACTTAATCTTTCACCGAAAAATGAAAGCATTGAAAAAACAAGCGGATTGGGGAAAAGAGAAAAAGCAGATGGTGGTTGTGGATACCGGCTTTCGCCAGCAAAAACTGACTTACTCCCATTTATGGTTTTTGATTCCCTTTTCGCTTGCGCTTGCCACTTTGATCTATTTCATCCATGTTTATGAACAGATCCCGGAAAAGATCCCCATGCAATATGACTTGAACGGAAAGGTAACCCGCTATGCGGAAAAATCTTACCGGACGGTTCTCTTTCCACCGGTGATGCAGGTCTATTTAACCCTTCTGTTTTTATGGATCAACATCATCATCGGCAAAGCCAAACAACAAATCGGCGCGGAAAATCCGGAAAAATCCATCCGGCAAAATGTCATTTTCCGGCGCAGATGGTCCCTTTTCACCATCCTTTCCGGAACCGTTTTGGTTTCGATGTTGTCTCTGTCATCCTTTTCATGGATCCACCCGGTTTCCGCGGGACTGGTGACTGCCGTTTCACTCGTCATTACCATCGGAATTTTGATCGCCGCACTTATCCTATCCTTTACAACGGGACAAGGCGGCAGCCGGGTCAAAACGGTTTCCGGCAAAAACGGGGATATGATCAACCGGGATGAGGACCAATACTGGAAGCTTGGACAGTTTTACTTTAATAAAAATGATCCGGCGATTTTTGTGGAAAAACGCTTCGGGATCGGCTGGACCAATAATTGGGCTCACCCGCTTTCCTGGATTTTCATCCTTCTTGTCGTCGGTCTTGCGTTTACCATTCCTTATTTTCTGGGAAATTGACAAAAGGTCAGGGAACCCGTGTCCCTGACCTTTTTCATGCCTGCAGGATCAATCCCAACTGCCGGGATAATTCATAGTGCAAGGATTGACGCTGGCCTTGAAACCGCACCAGAATTTTTCTGCCGGGAGCCACCCCTTCAATGGGAACGACATCTTCAATGATCCCGGTTCCGAACCGGGTATGGTGAATCATCATGCCGATGGTTAATTCTTCATGGATAAATCGCATTTGCGGTTGCTTTTTCAGATCGGACGGCTTTACAGGGGAAGCGGCTTCCGGTTTCTTATCCGTTCCCCCTTGTGCCCGCCGGGTTTCCCCGGTGATTCCGATGTCTTTTAAAAACGGCGAAGGAGCAGCTTTTTTTCCCTGCCTGGTTTTGGCCGAGGACAAAATCAGTTCTTTTCGCGCACGGGTCATTCCCACATACAACAAGCGCCGTTCTTCTTCCCAGGCGGCACTTTTTCGTTCCTCCGCCACCTGAAGACTCCGGTGATGCGGAAGAATTTGCGCCTGTAATCCGATAATGAAAACCCGGTCAAACTCCAGACCTTTGGAACGGTGAAGCGTCATCAGCTTGATTTTGGCCGTGTCGGGATTGGTCTGTTTTAACGCTTCTTCCACTTTTTCCGCATGCGCGAGCATCTCCGGAAGATCGGAAAAATTCTCCGCGGCGACCATCAGTTCATCCAACGGTTCGGTCAACTGCTCGAGCTCCGCCCCCGTTTCCTTCGCAAATGCTTCTAAATACCGGTCATATCCCGTTTGAAACCGCAAATGCCGGATCGCTTCAACCGGTGAGCATGACTGGATTTCCCGCAGATCTTTTCCCAGCTTGTCCAAATGGCGGACTTGATACGGTTCCAATCCCGGCAGTGACGGCAATGTATCCACCAGCGACCGCCCGCTTTTTTTGGACAGGGACCAGCATGCATCGATCCATTCTTCTTGAAACAAGTAACGTTTGGGTTTGTTGATGATGCGGATCAAGGCGTCCAGATCATCCGGGTCTTTGGCCAGACGAAAATAAGAAAACAGATCCTGGATCTGCCACCGGCGGTAAAAAGAAAACTCTCCTGACATATAAAAAGAGATGCCCTTTCGTACCAACGCATCGACCAAAGCGCGCGCCTGGGTGGCGGTTCGGAACAATACCGCCGTGTCGGCGCCGTCCTGGATCCGGAATAAAATCCGTTCGGCCTCTTCATTCTCGTCTTCCGGCTCCATCCATTCCACATCCGCACCTTCCTTTCCCAGTCCATGCCGGACTTTGGCCTGCCTGAAGCGGTTTTTTTGGATCAACCGTTCACTGGCTTGAATGATCGGATCGGCGGACCGGTAGTTGGTGGTCAGGATGTATCGCTTCAGATCGGGAAAATCTTTTTTTAATTGCAGCATGATTTCCGGATCGCTGCCCCGGAATCCGTAAATCGATTGATCATCATCCCCGACGGCATACAGCAGGCGGTGCCTGGAAGCCAACCGGACCAGAATGTCGTATTGAATCCGGTTGATGTCCTGAAACTCATCCACCAAAATATGTATCAACCGTTCTTGCCACCGCGCAAGAAACTCCGGTTTTTTCACCTGATGGTACATCGCCAGCAAGATATCATCATAATCCCAATAATCCTGCTCCCGTTTCCATGCTTCGTATAAAGAATAAATTTCCCGAAACAAGATGTTTTTTTGCTTTTGGACTTTCATTCTGGCCGGGAGAATGGCATGCGCTTTACATAATCCGATTTGCTGAAGATACGTGCCGATCGTGTCATCATCGGTGGGCTGGTTCAGTTGGGACAAGATGTTGCGGATGGCTTCTTTTTGCCTGCCGTCTTTCAACAAAGGAGGGATTCTCATGCCGCTTTCTTGCAACATCAAAAGAAACAAAGAATGAAACGTTCCGATCCACAGTTTGTCCGTATCCACGGGGTTCACTTCCTGTAAACGGCTTTTCATCTCTCGTGACGCTGCCCGGGTGAACGTCACCACCATGATCTGTCCGGGTGCTGTCCCCTGATCCATCAAATATAAGATTCTTCTTGTCAGCACCGTCGTTTTTCCGCTTCCCGGCCCGGCGAACACCACGGTCGGCTGGCAGGGTGCCGTTACAGCCTCTTGTTGTCTCTCATTCAATCCGGACAAAATGTAATTCGTTCCGCTGATCCCCACCGCTTTTCCTCCTTTCCTCCGGATCGCCATCAGCAAAACTGAATAATTCAATGTTAACACAAACCTTTTTTTCTATGCCTCAACATTTTTCTTCTTTATGGGTTGACAGTACTTCCCCGCCATGTTACATTATTTATCAAAATTCAGATGATTAAAGCGATGAAGGAGCCAAGCATCAGCCGGCAAACTCTCAGAGAGCCGATGTTTGCTGCGAATCGGCAGTTTGCCCGATGCGGAGCACTCCCGAGCGGTCTGCTGAAAGACAGAGTAGGCAGATCCGGATGATCCGTTACATCATGAGTCCTTTTCGGACTTGATGAGGCAATTGGTGCGAACCAATTGCGAATGAGGGTGGCACCACGGACCTTACGTCCCTCACCTGTTGCCACAGGTGTGGGGATGTAAGGTTTTTTTATTGACTTTCACCTTGGATAGGAGGAGATCTTCATGCCTTTAAAAGACAAATATCATCTGCGCATTCCCGGTCCGACCCCCGTTCCGCCTCAAGTCCAGCGGGCCATGACACAACCGGTGATCGGGCACCGGAGCCGTTTGGCTTCCCAACTGATTCAGGAATGTTCCGAGCGGTTGAAACCCATCTTCGGAACCAGACAGCAACCGCTCATTGTGGCAGGCAGCGGAACTTCGGCATTGGAAGCGGCTGTCGTCAACACTTTATCCCCCGGGGATGAAGCTGTTGTCGTGGTCACCGGTGCATTTGGCGACCGCTTTGCCAAAATCGTCGAAACATACGGGATCGGTTTGCATCGCTTGGACATTCCCTGGGGTAAAGCATGCGAACCGGAGCAACTGGCTGACTTTTTAAAGAAACATCCCGGTGCCAAAAGCGTCTTTCTGACTTATTGCGAAACATCCACCGGCGTTTTGAATCCCGTTGCGGAACTGGCCCGAACCGTCCGGCAACATTCCGATGCTTTGGTGATCGTCGACGGCGTCAGCTGTGTCGGGGCAGTTCCCTGCCAAATGGATGATTGGGGCGTCGACATTATGGTGACCGGTTCCCAAAAAGCACTGATGCTGCCGCCGGGACTTGCTTTTCTTGCCGTGAGCGAACGTGCCTGGCAAGTGATTGCCGGCAACCGGCAACCCCGTTTTTACTTGAATCTTGAAGCGTATCGCCGGAAACTGGAACAGGAGGACACCACTCCTTTCACCGCAGCCGTCTCCCTTTTGTACGGTTTGAAAGAATCCTTGTCCCTTTTGGAAGAAGAAGGCTTTGAAAATGTATGCTCCCGGCATGAACGTCTCAAAAACATCACCCGTGCCGGCATCCGGGCTTCCGGCCTGACCTTGATGGCCGATGACCGCCACGCTTCCCCGACCGTCACCTCCATCGATGCGTCGCAGGAGAAGTGGGATGTGGAGGCGTTCCGCAAAAAATTGCAAAGCCACGGCTTTTATGTCGCCGGCGGACAACAACACCTGAAAGGGAAAATCTTCCGAATCGGGCACATGGGTTACTGTGACGAGTGGGATATCCTGACGGTTCTTGCCGCCGTTGAAGTTACTCTTTCGCAAATGGGACAATCCGTTGAACCGGGAATGGCCACCAAAGCAGCACAAGAGGTGATGATGGATGTTTAAAGTATTGATCACCGATCCGATCAGCGACCAAGGGATTGAAAAATTACAACAATCCCCGGATATTGAAGTAATCCAAAAATCAAAATTATCCCAAGAAGAACTGCTGACAGCCATCGAAGATGCCGATGCTCTTCTGGTTCGCAGCCAAACCAAAGTGACCGCCGAAGTTATCGAAAAAGCCCGGCGTTTGAAAGTAATCGCCCGTGCCGGGGTCGGTGTGGACAACATCGATGTCCAGGCCGCCACCCAAAAAGGAATCATTGTGGTCAACGCTCCGGACGGCAATACGATATCCACCGCTGAACATACATTTGCCATGTTGTTGTCATTGGCCCGCAATATTCCGCAAGCATACCACTCTCTGCTGCAAGGCAAATGGCTGCGCAAAGAGTATGTGGGAACGGAATTGAACGGAAAAACCCTCAGCATCATCGGGCTCGGACGGATCGGATCCGAACTGGCAAAACGCGCCAAAGCCTTCCGGATGAACGTGATTGGATACGACCCTTACCTGTCCAAAGACCGGGCCGAAAAATTGGGCGTCACCAAAGCCGGTTTGGAAGAAGCGATCCAAAAAGGTGATTTCATCACAGTACACACGCCATTGACCAAAGAAACCAAACACTTGATCAATCATGACATGTTTTCCAAAATGAAAGACGGTGTCCGGATTTTAAACTGTGCCCGGGGCGGAATCATCGATGAAGAAGCCCTGTATCAGGCCATTTTGGACGGAAAGGTGGCCGGAGCCGCACTGGATGTGTTTGAGTCGGAACCGCCTGAGGACCATCCGCTTCTTTCCCTGCCTCAGGTGATCGCAACTCCGCATCTGGGAGCCTCCACCGTCGAAGCTCAAGAAAATGTGGCCCTGGACGTTGCGGAAGAAGTGCTTCACATCCTGCGTGGGGAACCTTTTAAAAATGCCGTCAATCTGCCATCCGTCCCGGCCGAACTGAGACAAAAACTGCTTCCGTATCAAGAATTGGCCGAAAAGCTGGGAAAATTCGTCTCCCAGATCAGCAACGGCGCCCTGTCGCAGATCACCATCACCTATGGCGGGGAAGTAGCCGAATTGGATGTTTCCCCACTGACCCGCACGGTTTTAAAAGGAGTGCTTTCTCATTACTTATCCAATGTAAATGATGTCAATGCGCCCCATCTCGCCAAAAAACGCGGCGTTCAAATCGTGGAACAAAAAACGATGGCCAGCCATGGTTTCACGCAATATATCCGGGTGGAAGTGCATACCTCCAAAGAAATCCGCAGCGTGGCGGGAACCCTGTTAAACGGCTTTGGGCCCCGCATTACCAAGGTGGACGATTATCCGGTGGATGTCACCCCCAAAGGACATCTCCTGTTTATTCAGCATCAGGATTTGCCCGGCGTCATCGGACGGGTCGGAACTTTGCTCGGAAGCGAAGATGTCAACATTGCGACCATGCAAGTGGGACGGCTGGGCATCGGGGGCCAGGCCATCATGATTCTCCGAATTGACAAACCGCTTACCAAAAACCTGATTGATTTGATTCTGCAAATCGATAACATTCAATCCTTGCATGAAATTGATTTATAATAGAGATTCAGAATCAATCTGTCAGGATTGGAGGATCAGTAATGGAAGCGGAACAAAAAATCGCCATTGTGACAGGCGCAAGCAAAGGATTGGGCGCTGCCATCACCCGGCGTCTGGCGAAAGAAAACATCAAAGTCATCGCCACCGCCCGCAGCATCGAAAAACTGAATGAATTGGCCGGGGAGTTCCAAGGCACCATCGATCCCGTCGCTTGCGATGTCACAGATTCCCGGCAAGTCAAAAAAGTCATCGATGATACCATCGAAAAGTACGGCCGGCTGGACATCCTGATCAACAACGCCGGTCTCGGATATTTTTCGCCTGTGGAAGAATTAAGTGAAGAAGAATGGGACGAAATGATGAATGTCAATTTGAAAGGCGCTTTTCTTCACTGTAAATACGCCATTCCCCATTTAAAAAAAACCGAAGGGCACATTGTCAATATTTCCAGCATCGCCGGAACCGAGGCATTTGCTTCCGGAGCCGGATATTGCGCTTCCAAATTTGGATTGATGGCACTGACCGATGCACTGACGCTCGAATTAAAACCTCATCAAGTCAAAGTATCGGCTCTTTGTCCGGGATCGATCAAAACCAACTTCAACAACTACAAAGAATACGCCATGGAAGCCGAACAAGTGGCCGAAGCGGTATGGACCATTGTTTCAGCACCCAAAGGGGTGATTTACAATCAAATTTTGATGCGCCCCTTGGTCCCCAGAGCATTCCAAAAGTAACTTTCTCCCGTAAAAAAGCACGGATCCCTGTGAGATCCGTGCTTTTTCTTCAGCCGATAAAAAACTCATTATTCTCTTCGATCCGAAGCGGCAATTCAATCATGAACACCGTTCCCTTTCCGGTCTCGCTTTTGACAGAGACATTGCCTCCATGCGCATCCACCAGGTGTTTGACAATCGACAAACCGATTCCGGTTCCACCGGATTGACCCCGGGTCCGGGCTTTGTCCGCTTTGTAGAAGCGCTCAAACACAAAGGGCAAATCTTCTTCCGGAATTCCCGAACCGGTATCTTCCACATCGATATGCACTTTTCCGTCTTCGACACCGACGTGTACATGGACGTTTCCTCCACTCGGTGTGTGACGGATCGCGTTGTCGATCAGATTGGTCAAAACCTGCTCGATTTTGTCTTCATCCCAATAGACAACCGGCTGCGTTTCTTCTTTGAACACGGCAGCCAACTGGACATTGCTCTCCTTTGCCATTCCCTGGAATTTGCGGATCACCCGCTGGATAAACTCATCCAGCGGAACTTCCGTGGGAACGATTTGAATATGCCCCGATTCAATGCGGGCCAAGTCGAGCAATTCACGGACCAGACGGCTCATCCTTTGAGACTCTTCATTGATCACTTTGGCCAGTTCCCGGCGCTCTTCCGGTGTGTCGGCAATGTCATCCATCAAAGCTTCACTGTAACCTTGCAACATTTGCAACGGGGTTCTCAATTCATGAGAAACATTGGCAACAAAATCTTTTCTGAGTTTGTCCAATCTTCTCTCTTCCGTGACATCCCTCAACACGGCCACCACCCCGCGCACTTGGTCCCCGGTGTCGGTGTAAAGCGGGGACATGACCACCACCCACGTCCGTCCACGGGCCGTGATATCCCCGGTATACTCTTTATGGTCGTCGGTCACTTGCCTGAAAAGATCTTGCAACGGTTTGGGCAAGGCATCTTTGGGGGTGTCATCTTTCCACTGCGCGAGAAAACGGTCGGCAATGGGGTTGGTCAAAATGATTTTTCCATATTTGCTGATGGTCAAAACGCCATCCGACATACTTTTTAAAATGCTTGCCAATTGTTCTTTTTCTTGTGACAGCTGATGGATCGAGTCTTCCAATTGGGAGGCCATCCGGTTAAACGTCATCGACAATTCGGCAATTTCGTCCCGTTCATGGTAGCGGACCGGAACCCGGGTGGAAAACTCGCCGCGTGCCATCTTTTCCACCGCTTTTTTCATCTGCACCAACGGCAGGGAAATCCGGGTTGACAAGAAAAAGGCAAAAATGGTCGTCAACACGATGCCGATCAGCGAAGAGTAAAAAATCCACCGCTTGATGTCCGTCTCGCTCAACTGTTCCTGGGTTTGGTAAAGCACGATCGCCCCCACCGTTTTGTCGTTGACAATATGCGGAACGGCAACGAGCAAGACGTCATTTTTAAAGAACGGAAAATTTCCCGGATCGGACTTTACCCGGACTTTTCCCTGAATAAAAAGCGTTTCGCCCTTTAACACCCGGTTTAAATCATCTTGCGACAAAACTTCCTGCCAGGGAACGTTCGGCACATGGGGAGAAACCCCGTAGTTGCTCACCGATCCGCTGGCATCCAACGTGACGATATATGTATGGAAAAGTTCAGAGACTTGCAGGACATTATTCAGATACTGGATATGATCATATCCGGGTTGATTGAACTTTTTCTGGATCTCTCCGGCAAGTTGCTCCAAACTTTTCTTCTGGTCACGAACATACGTTTTCTCCACTTGTTCGTTCAAAAAGAGATTTAACAGCACCAGCACCAGGGAAACAAGAATAATGATGGTGATCCACAGCTTACCGACTACACTTCTCCAAATCACTCTTTCGGCACCTCTAGTTTGTAACCGACTCCCCACACCGTGGTGATCATCTTCGCTGCTTTGGTGGAAGCGCGGTTCAGTTTTTCACGCAATCGTTTCACGTGTGTGTCAACCGTGCGCAAATCCCCAAAAAATTCATAATGCCATACATCCCGCAACAACTGTTCCCGGGTGAAAACCTTATCGGGAGATTTGGCCAGATAATAAAGCAGCTCATATTCTTTCGGTGTCAATTGGATTTTCTTGCCGCCCGCTTTGACTTCATGGGCATCATGATCAATCGTCAGTTCGGGAAACACAATCACATTATGCGTTTCTATATTGGTGGTCAGGAAAGCGGTCGCCGAGGCCCGGCGCAACACGGCTTTCACCCGGTGTACCAATTCCCGGGGGCTGAACGGCTTGACGACGTAATCATCGGTTCCGGATTCAAAGCCTTCCACCCGGTTGGCTTCTTCTCCCCGGGCCGTCAGCATGATCACGGGCGTTGCTTTTTTCTTTCGCAATTCGGCACAAACATCCAATCCGTCCATCCCCGGCAACATCAAATCCAGCAAAATCAAGTCATAGTTTTTATCCAGCGCCATTTGCAAAGCTTTTTCGCCATCTTCCGCTTCTTCGATCAAATAGCCTTCTCTTTCCAGATACATGCGAAGCAACCGACGAATGCGGTCTTCATCATCCACCACCAGAATCTGATACTGTTTGTCCAAGTTACTTCACCCCTGCTGCTTTGATTTACGCATATGAATGCAAACCGGTGATCACTAGATTAATTGCGATTAAATTAATCATGATAATCACAAAACCGCCAACCGCCAGCCATGCCGACTTCAACCCGTGCCAACCGCGGGACAGCCGCAAATGCAAATAAGCGCTGTAAAAGAGCCAGGTAATGAGTGCCCACACTTCTTTCGGGTCCCATCCCCAGAAGCGGCCCCACGCTTGATGAGCCCAAATCATTGCAAAAATCAGCGCGCCCAATGTAAAAATCGGGAAACCGATTGCAATCGCGCGGTAAGAAATTTCATCCACCAATTCGCTGTCCAAGTCTTTTAACAGCGGATGAAGTACTGTTCGAAGCGGCTTTCTCAAGATCAACCGCAAAAGCCCGTATAAAATCAGTCCGGTAATTACAGACCAAATGACAGAATTCAATTTGCTTGCCGCTTTTTCTCCCTTCATCCAGCCCGGACTTTCAAACAGCGGTTCATTCAGGCCCGGGAAGGAATCCATTTGAATAATTTGACTATCGGTTGGACTCACGATGGGAGGAAGCGAGTACTCCTGAACATTTGCCTCCCCATCAACAGTATGCGAAAATTTCGCTTCATAATCAACGAGGCCAAAGGCAAATTGAACAATACTGAATCCAAGAAACATCAAAACAATCAACAGAGTGGTTTCCAGCCAAAAGGCATTTTTCCCTGATTTCTGATTCCCGACGGTTTTAATGAGATAAATCAATCCGGCGACAAAACCGATCCCAAAGGCCCCTTGCCCCAGCGCTGCCGTCGACACGTGAATCGGCAGCCAGTAACTTTGCAAAGCCGGGATCAGCGGCTGGACATCCCGCGGGAAAACAGAAGCATAAGCCAGCAAAATCACAGCCAGAGGCATGACAAAAGCCCCTAAAACAACATTTTTATAGATAAAATAAACAATTACAAACGCGATGACAATGGCATAACATAGAAAAGCCGTAAACTCAAACATGTTGCTTGTCGGGAAGTGGCCGCCAATCAACATTCTTGTGATGATGAACAATGTTTGAAAAACGGCTCCCACGATGGCAAGCCCGACGGCAATATTCCCCCACCGTCGTTTTCTTTGTTCATTTTTTTCATTTTTGTCTTTGGAGATTCCCATCACAAACGCGACAGAAGAAATCAAATATAAAAAGAAGGTGCCAAAAAGGAGATTCTCCATCAATTGTTCCATCGTCTTTTCCCCCTATTTTTTCGCCGGCTTCAAGTCATAATCTTTAAATACATCCAGCGCAGACAGTTCGCGGTAAAAACTGTACCAGTTTTTGTTGGTGTGCCCGCCAACGTATAAGGAGCCGTCGGCTACCCGGACCCAGACCCGGCGATGGTGCCAGTAAAATCCCATCACCAGCCCGATCATGCAAATGAATCCTCCCGTAAAAATCACCGGCAAACTTTTATCGACGCGAACCATGAGCCCGGAGGAATTCACCGTGTGGATATTGGCCAGATCAATGTTATAGTGATTGTCTTTCAACAAATCGCCCAAATCCTGACCGGAGATGACCCAAGATTTTTCTCCCGTTTTCGCCCCTTTTTCCCGGACTTCAAAGACAAAAGCCGGGCGGTTCGGTTCCTGCGATTTGGTCACCGGGCGATTGTTTTCCATGGCAAAGTCCGGATAATATTCCAGTGCCCGGACTTCCAAATTTCCGACCGGATAAACCTGGTCCTTCCGGAGGTTATTCAAATCAACGGTGAAGGTTCCCAGCTCTTTTTTCGAATTTTTCTCCGTGACTTTAAAAGAAATTTTTTGGAGCAATCCGGTCTCAAAGCTGGATTGATATAACAACAAGCCGTTGTATTCAAGCGGTTTATTCACAATGATCCCATGTTTTTTGACCGGCTTTAACTTTCCTGTCTGCTTGTCCTTTTCATACAACACGGCATCGGTCTGGTATTTCTTGACAACCGGCCCTTCATCCTTGCTTTGTTGATCATAAAACTCCATGGTAAAGCGCTCATTTTTCACATAATACGGTGTCTCCGGGACTTTTTTGGTTTCCCCTTCCCGGACCCATAACGTTTCGTTCAGGTACCAACCCGGCACATACCGCAACAAAACCCCGAATAAAAAAATAATCAACCCGATATGATTGATGTAAGGACCCCATCGGCTGATCCGTCCTTTTTCCGCAAGCAGCGCCCCGTTTTCGCGCCGGATGTGATAATGCTTCTTACTCAATGCTTGCGCGATCTCATCAATCTTTTGCTCCGGGTGTTCATCGGACACATGCTCCACATGCGCAATCCGTTGCCGGCGGATAAATTCCGGGCTTTTGGTCACAGTTTGGTTTTTAAGCGCTTTATAAAGAGGAACCACCCGGTCCAAACTGCAGACCACAAGCGAAACCCCGATCATCGCCAAAAGCAGGAAAAACCACCAGGAGTTGTACATATCCGAAAAACCAAGTGCATAATAAAGTTTCCCCCAAATTCCATAGTGCTCCTCATAGTAACTCTTTGGATCGGAAGAGGGGACATAGATTTCTTGAGGAAAAATGGTGCCGATGCCGGCGGCGATCAAAGTAACGACAATCAAAATAATGGCAACTTTCACTGAGGAGAAGAAATTCCAGACCCGGTCAAACGGGGAGGGTTGTGCCGTTTGGGAACGTCTTGCCTTCCCTTCATAGCGCATCTCCTCAGCAATATTTTCCTTTTCTTCGATGGACTTGTCCAGCGGTTTTCCGCAGTACTCGCACAATATGGTGCCAACAGGGTTATTGTGTCCGCACTCACATTTACTGTTATCTATCACGCATGACTCCCCCCTGTGATCCATTCACGAAAACTCCGTGATTTCATTAACTAATTATACATTTAAGTTTGGTTTTCGATTAGGAACATGTGACGATGATTTGAAAGATGTTCACAAAATCTCTTTTTTTAACCGCTGAATTTCTTCATCCGTCAACTCCCGGAATTCCCCCTTGCTTAACCCTTCCAGCGTCAAAAATCCAAACCGGACCCGGATCAGATGAATCACACGGTGCCCGACAGCTTTCAACATGCGCCGGACTTGTCTCTTTCTCCCTTCATAAATCGTCAGTTCCACCCGGGAAGTATTGTCCTGGCTGGAATGGGAAAGAAAGCGGACTTTGGCCGGGGCCGTCCATCCATCCTCCAGTTTCACGCCCCTTTCCAGCTGTTTCAACGCTTTTGGGCCGGGTTTTCCTTCCACGGTGGCTATGTATACTTTATTTACCTTGTAACGCGGATGAAGCAAACGATGGGTCAGTTCGCCATCGTTGGTCATGATCAGCAAACCTTCGGTATCGTAATCCAGCCTCCCGACCGGGAAAACACGCTCCGGGATATCGCGGAAATAGTCAGCCACCACTTTCCGGCCCTGCGGGTCATGCATACTGGTAATCACTTGCTCCGGTTTATAAAACAAAAACGTTCTTTTTCTCTCCAACACGACCGGACGGTCATCCACCTCGATCCGGTCTTGGCGGGGATTCACCTTGGTACCCAGTTCGGTGACCCGTTGTCCGTTGACTTTCACTCTTCCGGAACGGATCAATTCTTCCGAACGTCTTCTTGAGGCGACTCCCGCCTGTGCCAACACTTTTTGCAAACGCTCCATGCCAAGCTCACCTCTTAGTCATCTTAACTGTTTACAAAGTTTCATACAAGTCAAACCGGACGGCCCTGTTATTTTCAGACATGTTAAAACCCGGTATCGCAGAAAATGCCTTTCTCTGCTCAACCGGGCAAAAAAATCAATGTACAAATGATCCAGGCGGCCAAAAATCCCGCCAAATCCGCCCACAAACCGACTTTCAGCGCATAGAGGGAATTGCGGATTCCCACGGCGCCAAAGTAAACCGTCAGCACATATAAAGTGGTGTCGGTGCTTCCCTGAATCGTGGATGCCAGCTTCCCCAAAAAGGAGTCCGGCCCGTAGGTGCGAAGAACGCTTTCCACAAAGGCCAGGGAACCGGTTCCGGAAATCGGCCGCAAAATCCCGATCGGAACCACTTCTTCCGGGATCTTCACCCAGCTGAGCACCGGTTTCAAAAATTGCAAATAAAACTGCAAAGCGCCGGTATCCCGGAAAATGGAAACTGCCACCATCATGCCGACCAGGTGCGGGATAATCGAGATCGCCGTCGGGAATCCTTCCTTGGCCCCCTCGACAAAACTGTCATAAACGGGCACCTTGCGAAATACGGCATACAGCGGAACAAACACCACAATGGCCGGCAACATCAGATTGGAAACAAAACTGATCACTTCAAACATCCGATTTACCCTCTTCCCAGTTTGATTACTTCTTCCGTCGCCCATTCTCGTCAAACGTGCGCTTTCGGTAATAACGATCCAACAGGATGGCGACAGAAGTGGCAATCAAGGTGGCCAGCAATGTCGGGCCGATGATCTCCGTCGGGTTCACCGAACCGTGTTTCAACCGGATCCCGATAATCGTTGTCGGAAGCAATGTCAGTCCCGAAGTGTTCAGGGCAAGCAAAGTGCACATCGCAGGAGTGGCCGTCTTCCGGTCGGGGTTTAATTTTTGCAACTCTTCCATCGCCTTGAGTCCCATGGGGGTCGCGGCATTTCCCAATCCAAACAGGTTGGCGCTCATGTTCGATAAAATGTATCCCATCGCCGGATGGTCATGGGGCACGGACGGAAACAAAAACCGGGCAACCGGACGCAAGATCTTCGCCAGCTTTTCCAACAAGCCGGCATCTCGGGCAATCCGCATCATCCCCAACCAAAACACCATGATACTGATCAGTCCCAAACAAACAGAAACCCCTTCTTCCGCACCATGTAAGGCCGCTTTTGTCACCAACTCCAATTTCCCCTGCAAAGCCGCAGCCACCACCCCGCTTAAAATCATAAAAATCCAAATATAATGGATCATTTTTGCTTCACCCTTTTTTCCAAAGCATCAGCCCGAAGGATTGAAACCACTTTTTCATCATGGATGGTTCGGGCTCCATTTTGACTTCCAAAGGAACCGATCCGATCAATTGCCGGTTTACGTAAATCCGGGCACTTCCCACTTGCATGCGGTCGCTTGTCACCAGCCGGAGAGGATAACTGATGACCGGCTTGACCGTAACCTGCTTTTTTTCTTCTTCCGTCAGCGGATAATCAAAGGAAGCACCGGCAACAACCCGGAATTTTTTGTGATCATCCGTTTCATAGGTCTGACCGGACAGAATCTGTCCTTTTTTCACCAAGGAAACCAAATCATAATGTTGAAAGCCGTACTCCAGCATGTTCATGGAATCCCGCCAATCATCCCCGTCATTCAAAGTAACGGTGATTAACTGGTGGCCGTCTTTGGTCGCAGAAGAAACCAGCGTTCTTCTCGCTTTTTTGGTGAATCCCGTTTTAACACCGTCTGCCCATTTATAAAAACGCAACATCTTATTCTTATTGTAAAATTTCCTTTTCCATTTCTCGCCAGGCCAGGACACCGTCTTGACCTCTGTTTTGACAATCTCCTGAAAAACCTGATTTTTGAGCGCGTATGCCGTCAATACGGATAAATCTTTGGCCGATGAATAATGCCCCTCTTGATCCAGACCGTGCGGATTGGCAAAATGTGTGTGTTCCAGACCCAGATAGGCGGCTTTTTCATTCATTAAATAAACAAATCCTTCCACCGATCCGCCGATGTGTTCGGCGATCGCCGTTGCCGCGTCATTTCCGGAACGCAACATCAGTCCGTACAATAAAGTGCGAAGCGGTATTCTTTCGCCGGCTTTCAAGTAGATGGAGGATCCTTCCACCCCTTCCGCATTGGGGCTGATGGTCACCTCTTCATCCAAATTTCCGTTTTCAATCGCAATGATCGCCGTCATGATTTTGGTCAAACTGGCAATCAACATGGGTTCCTCTGCATTCTTCTCAAATAAAACACGGCCTGAAGAAGCATCATACAAAATGGCGGCTTTTGCCCCGGGAGCCAAATCCTCTGTAACTTCGGCTCTTGCTCCTTCCGGCCAGACAAAGATCATCATCAGGATGGCTGTGACAAGCCCGACCGAACAAATCCGAACCAGAATCAAATGATCTCACCCCACTCCCGTTCGGGTTTGTACAAATATATGCACTCCGGACAAGATTATGTAAAAAAACGACACTGCCCCGGGCTGTGCCGTTTTGTATCCG
Organism: Thermoactinomyces sp. CICC 23799; assembly: GCF_016055145.1. Classification (NCBI taxonomy): domain Bacteria; kingdom Bacillati; phylum Bacillota; class Bacilli; order Caryophanales; family Thermoactinomycetaceae; genus Thermoactinomyces; species Thermoactinomyces sp. CICC 23799. Next base: position 1,689 of record NZ_JAECVV010000005.1, on the reverse strand, counting down.
GTTTACAGAAAATGCCGTCTGAAAGCCCACGGTTTGAATCGTGGGATGAAAGACGGCGTTGCTCGGTAATCCCTTCATGGGATTGCTTAGAGCAACAATTTTTTATCTTTAATTGTTGCAGTATGACCATTAAACTGATACAATTAATAATATGGAACAAGAATATCGAAGAACGAAAACAACTGTATCTTTAATTAACTATCATTTTGTTTTCTGCCCACGTTATCGAAGAAAAGTGTTAGTGAACAGAGTGGAAGAGCGATTCAGGCAGTTAGTAGAAGAAATTTGCCAAGAGAATGATTGGATCATTCTTGCTATGGAAGTGATGCCTGATCATTGTCATTTGTTCTTGAATTGTCTTCCCTCTGATTCTCCATCAGATATTATGGCAAGAGTGAAAGGAGTGACTTCCAGACGATTAAGACAGGAATTTAAACACCTGTCTCATCTGCCAAGTCTTTGGACACGCTCTTTCTTCGTTAGTACAGCAGGGAATGTATCAAGTGAAACAATCAAACACTATGTGGAATCTCAAAAGAAAAGGGGGTGAATCAATGCCGACGATCACACTAAGGCTAGAACTACATAAGCCAACTCAAGCCAAACAGGATATGTATCAGCGAATGACGGAAATAAACACAGCATTTGCTAACTGGCTACTTGTTCACCCAGAGGTGAACAAGGCAACCAGTAAGATTTTCAAAGAGTTTTCTCATGGAAAATTTCCGTCTGCTGTAGTGAACCAGACGATTCGGGAAGTCAAGTCAAAAAAGAAAAACCAAAACGCGAAATCATTCAAACAGCTATGGTGTTGCTTCAACAATCAGAACCTCAAGGTGGAAAAGGTTGGAGACTTCTATACGGTTTCCTTTCCAACTTTGGAAAAGCGGATCGGTGTACCCGTTGTAGCCCGTCCTTATCAGCAGGCATGGTTAGAGAGAATCCTAAATGGAACCGTCAAACAGGGTGCCAGCGAGCTATACAGGAAAAAAGGAAAATGGTATATCGCCATTCCAATCACTTTTGAAGTAGAACAACGGAAAGAAACTAAAGTCATGGGAGTTGATCTAGGACTGAGATACATAGCTGTCGCCAGTGTTGGAACAAAATCATTATTCTTCAAAGGAAACCAAGTTGCTTTTGTTCGTAGACGTTTTGCGGCTAGACGAAGAAAGCTAGGTAAACTGAAAAAACTTTCCGCCATCAAAAAATCAAAAGATAAAGAGTCTCGTTGGATGAAAGATCAGAACCATAAAATCAGCCGTCAAATCGTAGATTTCGCATTGACCAACGGTGTTGGTATCATTCGAATGGAAGATTTGACGGATATTCGAAATAGGGCAAAGTCTAAAAAAGAAGCTGGTAGAAACCTTCATTCATGGGCTTTCTATCAGCTACAGAAAATGATTAAGTACAAAGCAGAAATGGTAGGTATTCGCTTTGAATTAGTTAATCCAGACTACACCAGTCAAACCTGTAAATGTGGTCATTGTGAAAAAGCGAATCGAAATGGCATCCAGTTCAGATGCAAAAAGTGTGGTTATACCTGCCATGCTGATCTGAATGGAGCAATCAATATAGCTAAAGCCATTTCTGGGTTAGTAGCCTAGCGTACTGGTAACAGGTACGCCGCCCATGTGGGTACACTCTAACCACATGGGACGGGGTGATGACACACCCCTGAACTTG